>NZ_CP021850.1:2838729-3154144 GCF_002896855.1 Clostridium thermosuccinogenes
TGCTCTTGTAAATGTGTTAATTGTTCTTTGGCAGCTTTATACTCCATTAAAATTTCGTCTAAATTAGTCTGTGTATTTTCAGGGACCTCTATTGTCTCTGGCTTAATTCCTTTGGCAATAGCATCTTCATCATAAGATACATTATTATTTTGAATATTAGATGATTCTTGGTTTTCCTGAATAATACTGAGGCGGCTTTCAATTTCATTAAGTATTTTTTCCTGTTCCTTAATCCCATTATCTACAAGTGCATAGATTTCCTTGTAGTAATCATTTTGTATGTCCTCAATGCTTTTATTAGTACAGTCAAAATAGCCACCATACACAGTTTTGACACTTGAAGTAAAACTATGAAACTCAGAAATGATCTCACAATCTTTTGGCAGAATATTAGCTACATCCTTAAAGAGTGTTCCTTTCATCAAACTAATCATAACTTCGCTTTTTTTGTTAGGTGCATTCTTGAGATTTTCTATTCTTTCATTTGACATCTGAATTCTCTGCTCGGGAGAATTTTTCATGTACTCCAAGGCATTGGCTTTAGACTTAGGAAAACTAAAAACAATTGAAACAGCTATAATTAAAACAAGTACTAAAGGAAAAATCACTTTTCTCATAAACTCTTTCCTTCCTTTCTCTTACTTATATAATAATATTTGGGGTTCAAAGTTGCAGCAGGATTACTGCGTCTGTTTAATGCTTGTAAATTTTTAGTAATCTGGCTTGAATCATTTGCATAAGCTTTCTAAATTAAAATTAAAAGCCTAATAAGTTACAGTTTTGCTGTAAATCGTATCCGATTCGTAGCCACTGTCGGCAGATACGTAGTAATATGTCTCTACCCTGTAAGTCCCACTGGACACTTGATAACTCTCGTGTATGGATGCCGATGAAGATGTGGAAGATTTAGACCAGCTTTTTACATTGGACCATGTGCCGTTGGAATAACGCTGCAAAGTACATGAAAGATAAATGTATTTTCCAGCTGGTGTCTTCTGCACATAACCATAAACGGTGGCCGTTCCGTCTGCAGAAATGGTCAGCGAAGTGCTTGCCTGGTTGATGTAAGTATATAGAATTGACACTCCGGAATCCTGCTTTGCACTGGTTTCTTCCGCTGCAAATGCTGATGTTGCTAATACAGCCAAAATAATCAGGGTACATAATGAAAAAGCAAAAAACCTCTTTTTGAACATTTAAAAACCTCCCTTGTTTTCTTTATAAAATAAGACAATTCAAAGGAGGTTTTTGTGACAGCAAGGGAAAATATTCTTTAGAAAATTTTTAACTTATGGTTCCAACTCCGTGCCTGTAATTTCAACGCTTTCCGCAATCTTAAACACGATGTCCCTATCCAGAGTTGATGACACCATGTACATATACTTATCATCATACCACAACAGGTTTTGAACGCCCTGATTGGAGTAGTACCTGGCCGGTAAACCATTAAACTCAAGTTCTTCCAGTTTTACACCTTCTGTATTTATGTTGATTGAAATATTTCCAAGGTATTGCTGGCTGTAGGATATAAAATCATTTCCCTTTTCATATTCCAGCAGAACCATGCCGTCAGTGTCTCTATTGACCAGCTTAAAGCCTTCCGGTATATAGGCCGGCTCAAATACGGCAAAGCCGTCGGTCGCATTTTGGGATGACCGGTTTTCATTGAAGAATATGTGGGTAAGTTTCTCATACACTTCGGTTATGATTTCAAATACAGCACTACGTACAGCTGATACGTTCATTGCTGCTGCAAACAGAATAATGATTGCGGCAATCACGGCAGCCACACGCCTACGCAATAATATCGCAGGTCTCACTGAGCTTCCCTTTTGGTTTTGCCGTATAAGCTTTTTCATCTTTCGTTCAAACCTATTCGAAAACTCATACTCTATTTCATCGTCTGTAGGCAGGTTTTCCATCTCAAATATGTCCGCTTGAATAACAGCTTTTTTTAGCATATCTTCAGTAAAACTAGTAGACATGAGCGCTTTCCTCCTTTCCAAGAATCTCCTTGATTTTGCGCTTGGCACGCTCAAGCCGTTTCCTGACCACTGCCTCAGATACATCCAACATCTTTGCTATCTCTTCATTTGAAAAATCATGAACATATTTCAGTGTCAACACCTCTTTGTATATAACCGGCAACTTCAACACCGCCCTTGCAAGATGATCCAAATCCTCTACAGCACTTGTAAATTCTGTCGTCATGCAGTATTCCACATCCTCAAAGGAAATTGTTGTACACCTTTTTCTTTGGTTGTATAAGTTGATAGAGATGTTCCTAACCATAGTAACAATATAGCTCTTAGTTTTGTGACATGAAATTTCTTCCAATTTATCAAAATTCTCAAGAATTTTCAAAAAGGTTTGGTGTACAGCATCTTCGGCAAGCAGTTCATCATTCAGGATGCGGTTGGCCACATGGAACATGAGCTTTCTGTATGTCATATAAAGTGTTTCAAATTTACTTTTATCCTCTTCACCGCCCAGCATCGCCAGATATATTGGAAGCATTTTCTCACCCCCTGCATTTTCATGCTCTTTTTGCATCCTTTCTCTTCGATATAACGTGGTCTTCCGCACTACCGCATGATCTTGATTACAGCCTGTTGTTCCATAAAAAAAGAAGCAATGAATGCTTCCTGGAGTTCGGCTTTGCGGCATATATCATATTTAAAAGTAAATTAAACAATTTCATCCGCATTACTCTTCATAAAATGAACATGAAGAAAGCACGTCCTATATGTTTAAATTCTTTATTTTTCACAGTTTGGTTGTTAAAGCTTAAAATTTTAATTCTCCTCTGATAAATTCCATTAGTAGTGAGTTCCCATAATATTGACCGGAAACAGGAGCATATCACGCTGTACCGCTATCCGGAACCACTGCTGCAAAAATCATGCGCCCCGGGCAGCATAAAAGAAATATTAACACCCTTCCTCACATCAAATTCTTTCGGGATTAGCACCAACTGCATATTCTCTCGGGCTGCAGCCATAGACTTGGCGGAACACTTTGGAAAAGTATGACAGGCTTTGATATCCCAGCATCTCAGCAATCTCAGAAATGGAGTATTCTCCATTGAGAAGCAGATTTTTGGCCTCGTCCATTTTTATATTTCTGATATATTCTGTGAAAGAAACACCCGTCTCGGCCTTAAATAGAGAAGAAAGGTAGCCGGAGTGCAACTTGATCTCCTTTGCAACATCCTGCAGCCTGCATACACCATACAGATGCTGATTGACATACCGGATGGCCCGGCTAACCTGCATGGAATATCTCTTCTCTCTACCAACGCGTACAAGATCCTTATAATGCCTGGTTATTTCCTCTATGATTGCACTCCAATTATTCATATCTGCACAGGCTTCAATTTCATTGATATAATAGTCACTCAGCGCATAGCATTTTGCATCGTCAGCTCCCAAGTCGGCAGCATAACGGCATATTATTGCTACAAAGCAAATCAGGCTGTTTTTAAGCGCCCTTAAAGGTTGTGCTGCCAGGGGAAACTCGGTTATTGCCTTATCTGCAAGCTTAATATCACCCGAAACATTACCATCAAACAACAGCTGATTCTCCTGTAGAAGAGCCATTAATACCTTATGCTCCTCTTCACGGGAATAATGTCCGTAGCCAGACATCAACATTTTCTTCACAGCACGCTCAGCCTGTGCCCTGTTCATGATTTCACCTGATAATCATTATAATAATCTTGAAATTTTACAATTATTATACATTGTAACTGATATAATTACAATACAATCAGACAAATGTAAGCATTAGTTCTATCATCAAGGTTTGACCGCCAAATATGAAGGGGGATGATATGAATGAGCGTTTTTTCTAAGAATTTCATGTGGGGTGGCTCTGTATCCAGCATGCAGACAGAAGGTGCATGGAACGAAGGTGGTAAAGGGCTTACCGTCTATGATGCCCGGGGCACAACAAAGTTCGGATCGGATTGGAAGGTGGCCATTGATTTTTATCACCGTTACAAGGAGGACATTGCTCTTTTTGCTGAGATGGGCTTTACAGCTTATCGCTTTTCTCTCAGCTGGGCACGCATCCTGCCGGACGGAGAAGGAGAGGTCAATGAGGAAGGGCTTCGCTTTTATGAAAATGTCGTCGATGAGCTGCTAAAGTACAACATTGAGCCTGTTGTTTGCTTTTACCATTTTGATATGCCCCTGGCATTGCAAAAGAAATACGGAGGTTGGATTGGCCGGCAGACGCTGGAAGGCTTCAAAAAATATGTAGAAACAGTGATCCGGCGCTTCGGTACAAGAGTGAAATATTATATACCAATCAATGAACAAAATGCCGCTTCTCTGGTGACTCTTTTCCAGCTTCCTCCCGATGCTCCCCAGAAGGAAAAGGATAGACTTCAGGCTATAAGCATTCATCATATGTTTCTGGCTTCTGCCGCAGTCTGGCATCTGGCAAGGAAATATGCGCCGCATGCCAAGGTAGGCGGAATGGTAAATTTCACTCCGTTTTATCCTGCAACCTGCAAGCCTGAGGATGTTCTCGCCGCGCAAAAAGCAGGCCGCAGCTATAATTATCAGACACTGGATGTCTTTGCCAATGGTGAGTATCCCTCTGATCTGCTCAATGAATGGAAAAGAGAAGGCATCACCCCGCCAATGCAGCCGGACGACCTGGAATATCTCCGACAGGCCAAGATGGATTTTCTAGCTCACAGTTACTATATGTCAATGGTGGTTAGAAGCGAAAATGACAACAGAAAAACCTCCCTTCTACTGCAGGCAATAAATAATCCGCCGAAAAACGAATACCTGCAGCAGACAGAATGGGGTTGGACCATCGATCCGGTCGGTATAAGGCTGACCGTAAAGGAAATCTATGAACGATACCGTCTTCCGGTATTTACCATTGAATGTGGCATCGGTGTAGATGAAACCTTGAACGAACACGGTACCATAGAGGATGACTACAGAATCAATTATTTCCGTGAACATATTGAACAACTGAAGCTGGCAGTCTCCGAGGACGGCGTGGACCTGATGGGCTTTTTAACCTGGGGTCCGATTGATATTTTAAGCTCCCAGGGTGAGATGAGAAAGCGCTATGGCTTTATTTATGTTAACCGCACCGACACCGACTTAAAAGATCTGGCCAGATACAAAAAGAAAAGCTTTTACTGGTTTAAACAGGTTATCGCCAGCAATGGTGAGATATTGTAGAGAAAAAACGGGGGTAGAAGTATGGAGAAATTGGTTTTTGATATCGGAGGTACCAATACAAAATATGCTTTAATGACCACTGATGGGGAAATTCTCACGAAGCAAAGCGTCCCAACCAATTATGAATCAGCTGAAGCATTTTTCAACAATATAGCTGCGATTGCTTCAAAATACAAAGGCAGTGTGGACGAGATCGCCATCAGCACCAATGGGCGAATGTATCCGGATGGAAACACCTACCGGGCTTATACCATGAAGTTTCTGAAGGATATGAATCTGAAACAGGAAGTAGAGACTCGCACAGGGCTTCCGGTGGTTGTATTAAATGATGGCTTTTCCGCTGCACTGGGTGAATGGTGGAAAGGCTCGGGCAAAGGTTATGACAATCTGTTGGTCATCGTTCTGGGCAGCGGTATGGGTGGCGGCCTGATCCTGAATGGTGAGCTGTATCAGGGAAAAAGGAAGAATGCAGCGATGATTTTCGGTATGCTGAGTTCTTGTGACAACGGAAGATATGAGCTTTCCGGCATGGTCACTTCCTTCTCACTGCTTCTATATCGTTTCTCAGCAATGCGGCAGATTCCTATCCATGAGATGACAGGACATAGGTTTTTTGAATTCGTAGCCCAGGGAGATCCTGCTGCTGTTGGTATGCTGGATTCTTACTGCGAAGGAATCGCAGGGATCATTTACAATGCCTCACTGCTGCTGGATTTAGATTGCACGATCGTGACAGGCGGTCTGTCCGGGCAACCGGCTCTGATGGAAAGCATACGCCGCAAGCTGAGGGAAATCCCCGAGAGATTTTATCAGGGTCAGGCTTCCAGCTTTCTGGATATGGTGGCCGTAGATCCCAGTGATTTTCAGATTAACATAAAGCCAGGAAGTCTCGCTCTGGACGCCAATGTCTATGGAGCCCTTTATTACCTGCTTAACAGCAAGTAATAAAAATTACATGTTAAGTAGCCCCGTATCACAGGCCTGGTATATCTCCCCTTTTTGCTTATAAGGGAACGCAACCATGAGAGTAAAAACCTCCCCGTTGTGGTCTATTCTTATATAGCCTCCATATTCTTCCACAACTTTTTTAATATTCTGCATACCTATCCCTCTGGTTTTTTCATTCTTGGTTGAGAGATAGTTCCCATCTTGAATGTTGAGACAGCCGTTATATGAATTTTCAATTTTTACAAGCAGATGGTTGTTTGAGACTCTTGCCATGGCTGATATAAACCGCATATCTGGATTGTCCAGATTGACGCAGGCCTCAATGGCATTTTCCAAGGCATTGCCCAAAACGACGCAAAGATCACTATCGCTCATTGAAAGCTGTTTCGGGATGCTACAGGTACAGTTAAACGGAATATCGCTTTCCTTGGCTTTCAGGGAGTAGTATCCCAAAATGGAATTTGCCACGACATTTTCGCAAAATACCGGAAGGGAATCGGTTTCAGTTTTTTCAGCATATTCACCTAAGAACTGCTTCAATTCCTCATACCGTCCTTCTTCCGACAACCTCCTCAGTACTCCGATAAAGTGACGAATGTCGTGCTTGATCCCACGGATCTCGTTCATTTGCTCGCTTAAAGCATCATAATATTCCTTCTGGATGGATATCTGGTTCTTTGCCTGTTCCAGGCGGGAAGAAGATACTGCTAAATCTTTGTACAATCCTGCGATTCGCAGAGCAGATACGAAGCTCACAATCATCAGGTATAGCGAAAGCAATATCAGCAGTGCCAGGGACATATTGGGGTAAATGTTGCCGTTGATGTAATAGCAGTCGATGATCAGCCCGGAAATAGCAAGGACAATCCCCCAATAGACTATATTGCCGTACTTTTTTAAATGATGCCTTCCAAAGTAGATTTTAAAAAATGAGTAAATCTCCAGGGCAAAGGCAGAGACAGGGATTAGTATTGTCAAATACCGGTTGTATACCTCGTTCGGTACGAAGAAATATATTAGGTATATGACCGTATAATAGAGTAAAAAGCCGTACTTTTCCTTTCGGGAAAAGGAAACCCCGAATTGCTCCTGTGCGAGATAAATCAACATGAATTTCAGCGCAAAGGTGACAAAAAACATCAACTCGTTGGTGGCTTCATAGGAGATATTAAAGAATACTCTGCTCTGCCAGAAGCTATAAAATTCGTTGGTCAGCATAATGCGCAGGATCATCAAAAAGCTCATGAGCGGAAGCCATATGGAGCGCATGTTTTTTCGGAAAGACAGCATGTATATGACAATGAAAACAAAAAAGGAGAATAACACGGTTCCGAACAGGATAAAGCGAATACCGGACCTGTTGCCATCTTCCTGTACAACTCGATCATAATCCTTTAACACAGGAGCCATATACAGGCCGGAAAACCGTGTGGTCGCCACCTCAATCACAACCTCATGAGAATCTCTTGCAGACAGTGTCACAGGGTAGATCTGTGCCCGGGGAACCGTAAAAACATTATCGGAATCCTTTGATATTTTACCACTTTCCGCAGTCAGCACACCATCTATGAAAACCCGGTATGCACTACCGAAATTCGGTATGTAGATGGTGACAGGATTGGCATAGTCCATCCCCTGCAGGTTAATCCGGTAGCTTCCATAACCTCCCGCCGGCAGCCATCCCCCATCGATTTTGCATTTAGACCAGTAACCCGGTACACCGATTAAGAAATCCGGCTTATGGTTCTGCTGCCCATCGGTGACTATCAGGCGTTTCCAATAAAATTCCCACTCTCCATCCAAAACTATTGTCTGGTCAGGGGAAACCATTTTTACATCTATGTTCCCGCCTACCGCTGTCGGGGCACCGGTTAGGCTATGATAAAGCAAAGTATATATAACCGGCAGATGGGTAAACAGGATAACAAACATAAATCCTAAAATCAGGTATAATCTTGCATGCTTAGATTCGTTCATCACGCTCGTCCTCTGCCCATATGAGAAAATAAGTACTCATAATATCGCTCTTTGGCAAGCTTTAAATTTTTCTTGGAAATGCTGATTAAAACTTGTCCGATTCGGAAGTAATTTGCTCCCATTTCCGTAATGTGAGATGTATTTACGATAAAACTCTGGTGGCATCGTATGAAAGTCTTCGGCGGCAGCTCTTTTTCAATATGATCCAATTTACCATAACACTTTAGTGCATCTCCATCGACTTTATGAAAAAGGATGATCTTATCCCTGCTTTCAATAAAGAGGATATCGAGGTAATTCACGCTGTACATCGTTGACTTGTAGCTAAAGCAGATCTTCTGACTGTTTTCCTTATTGATCTGTTCCAATGCATGATCCAGGATGCGGTACAATCTTTCCCTGTCCAATGGTTTTAAAATATAATTAAAGGCAAACACCTCATATGCCTGGGGATAGTGCTCCTTGCTGGATGTAATGAAAATGATTTTGATATCCTTTCTCTCCCTGCGAATGCTCTCTGCCGTCTTTATACCGTCTATTCCCGGCATATAGATATCCAAAAAAAGTATATCTATGTTGTGCGTAGTGTCCAGGAAGTCATCTATCATTGCTTGTCCGTCTGTATAAGAGATGATGTCAAAAGAATGATCATAGGCATAAAGAGCTTCCTTCAATATTTCTATATCCTCTTTAGTATCATCGCAAATGGAAATATTAATCGGCATAAAACCTCCCAGGTGATATAAAGCCTGTCTGTGAATTGCATATCTGGCCTTTAAATAATCAAATTTTTAATTTTATTTCATATTTTTACTAATAATAATACTACTTTCTTGATTAATTGACAAGCTTCCACCTGGAGCATGATAAAAGAACGGCAAGCACTCCCAGGGCGCTTTATGAAATCATAACCACCCGTCCAACGGGTGGTTTGCTCTACCCCTATAAGGGGATGTTACCGGCCAGCGCCTAAAGACGCTGGCTTTCACTTTGTTCAAGCCACTATGCCCTTAACTCGTCGCCGCCCCTTAAGGGACGTTTGTACTACCAGCTACCCCTTGAAGGGGTCCTCATATTCTTTTACACTTAATTTATCTAACATAATGTCGTGTTTCTCTTGCTCTTGTATATATTTTCTAATTGTTGCTTCATTTAATCCTACTGTACTAACATAATATCCTTCTGCCCAAAAGTGACGATTTCCGAATTTATATTTAAGATTTGCGTGCTTGTCAAATATCATGAGTGCACTTTTCCCTTTCAAATATCCCATAAAACTTGATACACTTATTTTGGGAGGTATACTTACTAGCATATGTATATGATCTGGCATGAGATGTCCCTCTATTATTTCTACTCCCTTATAGCTGCATAGCTGTTTTATGATATCTCTTATACTTTCCCTGTATTGATTATAAATTATTTTTCGTCTATACTTAGGTGTAAAGACGATGTGATATTTGCACATCCATTTTGTGTGTGACATATCGTTGCTTTTGTTAGCCATGAAATCACCTTTCCTCTCGTTATGATAGTAGCCTGAACAACTCTATTATAACGGAAAGGTGATTTTTTGTATAACAATCGTTTCCGCACCCGCATAGCGGGTGGTTTTTTGTTTCGCATGGCTCATTTCTCTGCAGAGAAATTCGCTTCATGCTCAACAGGCTAAAGCCCATAAATAAAAAGGATTGAATTCAGCTAATGGCAAGGGATGATGTTGAGTGTATCTATATTCGCTGAATTCAATCCCGAATTGACTCATTATGTTAACATTTCCAAGCATAAGCTCCGAGGTAAAGAGCTGGAATCGATAACAAATTAAAAAATTAGTGTAGATAGATGCCGCTTCTTAAAGAATAGATTTTAAGAAAATGCGACTAACCATATTAGTCAGCGTTGGACTATATACAAGCTTGAAACTTTATATCACGCTGTCTATACCTCTATTAACTCTTCACAATGCTATCTCAAATTCACTAGCACATTAAACTAAAATATAGTTGCGCAATACTATGCAGCCTCTTTCAGATACGGCACTGTCACCAACTCTCCAGCGCTCTTTGAAGTCAAGGGTATGTATTTGGGGACCTCAGAAAGCGCTTTTGACACGTCGATCAGACCCCAGCCGGTTTCTGTGTCATATCCCTCGGAGCCCAGATCTTCAGCAGTACGGTACAATATCTCCCGAAGCTGGGCAGCGCTAAGCTCCGGATTGGCTTCCAGGAGGAGTGCTGCTGCGCCTGTTATAAACGCAGCAGAATAGGAGCTTCCGCTTACCTTCACCGGCTTTGAACTGTTGCTGATGGGTACCGTAGGTATATCAACACCGGGAGCCACCAGCTTCACCGAAATGTTTCGCTGGGAGAAGCCCGCAACCTCTTTTTTTCATTTATAGAACCCACACCGATGACCGTTTCATAAGCCGCCGGATAATAAACCTCATCTGGTGAACTGCGGTTGGTGTTGCCAACGGAAGATACCACGAGAACGTTTTTCTCCTCTGCATAGGCAATGGCTTCTCTCAACTTATCATTGTCGGCTGTTATGCCTGAGCTGATGTTGATAATCCGGCAGCCGTATATATCGATGGCATCATAGATAGCTTTGCAGATCGCATCAATCCCGCCGTTTACAGGTACACCGGTGATATACCGGCTGTAATAGACCAGGGGCACCAACTCCGCACCGGATGCTATGCCTTTTATGCCGAGTTTGTCTGACCCGAGAATGATGCCGGCTATTGCGGTGCCGTGGCCGATAAGGTCATTCCCGGTCTTATCAGGAAATACGTAGTTTTTTCCTTCCACAACACGGGATTCATCAATGTATTTGCATGAAACGCCTGTATCTATAAGGGCAATGCGTACCCCACTGCCATCATATTCTGATGTAATATCAGAGAATGTCGCCCAGGCATCCCCTCTCGCTTCAGCCAAAATGGTTTGCGGTAAAAATACAAGGAATATGGTGAGAATCGTTATAAATCTTTTGATGTATTTATTGTTCATAATTCTACTTTGCCTGTATTTCATAGCTTTACCTTTCAGCCGCCACGGGTAACCCCGCGGCGGCCTTTTATGTTATCTGATACTGTTGAGATAAATCTTAATCAGCCTGATGAACATTGCACAACACTCTGCCCTTGTAGCATCTGCTGCCGGGTCAAATATATTGCCGCTCTTGCCATTTACTATTCCGAGACTCCGGCAAAGCTTCACTGCCTGTGCTGCCCATGAACTGATGGCATGTTCATCGGCAAAAGGCAATGCCTCCGGTATTTCTGAAATATCAAAACCCATATATTCCAGGAATCTAACAAAGATTACGCACATCTGCTCTCTCGTAACCTTGTCATTGACACCGAAGAGTCCGTTTCCGTATCCAGATACAAGACCGTTGTTCGAAGCCCATGCCAAAGCATCACTATAATATGAGTTGGGAGCTGCGTCTTTGAAATCGATTGCTCCTCCCGAAGGTCTTCCAGCCAGTCGCCACAGCACAGTGACAAACATAGCCCTCGTCATTTTACCATTCGGGTCGAATTTATTGTCCCCAATACCGGTAAATAGGCCACGAGCTGCCGCAGACTCGATATAATCCTTCGCCCAATGTTTTTCAACGTCAGTGAATGAAATTTTGCGCTCCACTAAAGTGTATTTTCCGGTGGCCGGTGCTATAAACGTCAGCATGCCGTCTTCGGCGATGCTCATGGGAACATATACCTTCTTCCCGTTCACCAGATAATACGCTACAAATTGGTTCACGTCAACCGTCGAAGGAATTTTTAAGCTGACCTTCTGATCAGCAATTGCCGCTATGGAATAAACAATGCTGTCGGTTGGGTCCTCTTCATCATTGCCAGAGGATTCTTCTGAAGTATTTCCGGATGATTCTTCCGGTGTATTGCCAGGTGATCCGCCTCCGGAATCCTCAGGTAATTTCCTTTCGAATTTAGCGGTGACAACTACATTTCTATCCGGCATTGTAAAGGATATGGTTGATGCCGATATATCGCTGACGCTCACACCTTCCAAAATCCAACCGGTGAATTTATAGCCGGAATCCGGGATCGCAGTCAGTGTTACCGTATCACCGGGAGCATACGTTCCACCGCCGGTAACCCTTCCTCCTTGGGTAGCGCTTGTTACAACCGTGTAGTTACCGATGTTTGAACTGAAACGCTCCGCACCGAAAGTTATGCTCGATGTGAGCGAGCCGGTTTCAGCTACATGTAGAGAACCTGTTACAAAGCCTACACTGTCCGCCCCGACGGTAAGGGTGCCTTTGCTGTCTATTGAAGCTGTTCCTTCTACAGCAGTACAGTTCCATGACACAAGCTTTTCATCGGTAAGGTAGAAGCTTACGCCCTTATTCGTCTGTGCACACAGTGATAGCTGATAGGTATTGGAGCTCACCGGATTGGATACGATGTTGTCATTATCCCATTTAACACCATCAGCATAGATTGCAAGGGACTGTATATTGGAAAGTCCGCCATGAACAACCTCAGCATCAACACTCGTTGCATTTCCGACTATATCGGATGCTATAATGGTAATCTTATGGCTTGAAGCACTATGGGCGTTGGGTAGAGCAACCTTAAAGGAGAATACACCATCGCTGTCAATGGAGCCTCCGAGTTCGGAAATGCTCTTATTAGCGCAGACAAGCATACCATCACTGTATATGCTGAAGAACGCAGTGGAATCGGTGGTGCCTGCTACTGTGAGTGTCCCGTCTTCATTAAAGAAACTACCGTTGGTAGGCGAGCTTAAAAGAAGCTTTGGTGCTAGCGTATCCACAGCAAAGGTATAGGCATGCCTGAAGCCATCTCCATTAGGACCAGTACCCTTTATGATAAGGGTATGATCTCCATCGTCAAGCCCTGTTAGTGGTATCGATACAGTAGTGCCTGCGACAGTACCGGAAATACCGCCTTCCCCATCCAGTGCCCATGTACCTGTCATATCCTTGTCGGCCGACACAGTGAAGGTAATGTCAGAGGAAGCATACGTATCGTAGCTCTCGGTTTTATTTCCGACCGTCCTTGATAATGCCACCGGTACCTTGTCCGCTGTTACGTTTACAACGGGAGGATTCGGCTCCGGCATTGTTACAGAAGTCGCACTGTCAATAGTCGTTACATTGCCCGAGGACGAGTAAAAACTCTCCTTGCTAAAGACTTGGGAATCATACTCCCCATCACCGTTACTGTCCACATAATTGCATGCAATGACACCGATCCGATAGTCCTTGCCTGCCGCAAGGCCTTTTACTACTGATGTACTCTGGGCATCGCTTGATGTATTCTGGTTATTGTCCGTGTAAATATAGCTGCCTCCCACTGTTATGGTGTTGTTCACAATGTTGGCTTTCTCCACAACAATTCCGTTTACATCGGAATAAACCCAGCTATGGCTGTCGGCATCATATTCGTATACATTAACCATATAAGCATTGGCGGTCAGCTTATCGAGGATGATGTCAAACTTAAGGTCACCTGCCGGTTTGACCTGAGAAATAGAGGGCAAATCCGGCGTTTTATCATTCTCGACAAAAACCTTGCCGGCACTGATTACCGCACTATTTATAACATCGTTTTTGGAGTATACTGCACGGATATAGTATTCTCCTTCAGGAACATCCGCCGGAACAGTAAAGGATTTACTTCCCTTGCCTATTTCCGTGCTGTCGGTAAGCTCACCTATTGGATACCCGCCTTCATCTATAGTGTCCTTATCTGAAACAAGATAATATTTCACACTGTCCAACTCAGTAAGAAGCGTACCCGACCAGTTGATGTCAAGCTTCGTACCATTGGCACTTCCGCTTACAGAGGTGATTTCCGGCACCGGTGCAACATTGTACAGGATGATCTGAGAAGCCTTCGGTGTAGTAACATACCAGTCTTTTTCATAACATGCGTTGGTTGTCATAGTGATGGTAAGAGCGCCCATGCTTGTATCAGGATTATAGGTCACATTGGCGTTTGCCTCATAAGGATTCGTACCGTCATACAGTATGAGAACATATTCATTGTCGCTGCCATCCTTTATTCCGTTGGCGATGATTTTCTGCGCAATGCTTATGGCATCCTCCAGGCTGTCTGCAGCATACTTAATATCGATCAATGCATCCGAATCCGAACCGCTGCCTAGATTGAACTTATGTTTCAGCCTGTCAGCGGTTGAATAGACAGAGGGAGTAGTTGCCATAAGCTTGAAGATATGGTCAAGGTCGTCGGCTATTTCAGGCTGCGCGGCAATACTGAGGTTTGTTCCGACCCTCATGTACAATGTCTCTCCTGTCTCCGCATCGTGGTATACCGGTATATCGTCGAAGCCAAGGAGATTCGGATAGGTAGGCTTGGATATTTCGCCTTCTCCGAAAATCAAGTCTCCGCCCCAGTAATAGGTAACACCCAGTGATGAACGCAGCACCTTCAACTGACCCCATATTTTTTGCGTGTTAAGACCTAAATCCACCTGGGTAACCGTCATTCCACCAACGAACGGCATGGATTTGGGTATGGTCAGAGCAGCCCTGACGAACGCTTCAAAGAACCATTCGCTGTAGTTCTTCCCTTCAAGTACAATATAGCCTCCACCTTGTATTAAATCCGCAAGGCTCATCTGAATGCTTCCCATGATATAAAGATCAGGATACCAGTCAAACTGCATCGCCGCTTTTTTCAAAGCAATGATATCGGTTGCCTTGATCTTAATATTTGAAGCAGAAAAGGAAATTCCACGCGGCCCAATGGAGAAATCGCATCTTGCCGATAATACCTTGATAATGTCAAAGGTTACCGACATTAATATCTTTAGTGGCGGAACCCCACCCGTAAGAAAGATGGTGTCATACAAATTGTCAATTCCACCGCCACCGCCGGTTATCCAGATAACTCCATGGGCATCTATATTAAGACCCGGCTCGAAACCCGATACAAAGAAATATATTTTGTCGGGAACCGGAATGTTTTTATAGCTTTTAATGGTAAGCTCAACCTCCAAGCCAAAGGTCTCGAATTCCATCTCGCCTTCGAGGCCAATCATCCAGTTGCCAATAGTGTTTATTTCCAGCTCACCTTTGATTTGAGGCATTTTTTCGATATAATTCGGAATACCTACATTTACTTTAAAATGCAGGCCGATAAAACCTTTGCCGCAGCCGTACAGGATATCCTCCACCATGACTGAAGCGGCTTTATCATCATCGTCGTCATCATCATTTCCCTTCTCAACCCCGATAGGTATTGGGAATTTGTCATAGTTGCAATAAAGCCAGTCGGCATATTCGCCTCTCTCACCTTCTTTGTAATATCTCCAGAATGCCTTCAATCTGGTCCAGTATGTATCTTCTTTCTCATCCTTATTATTGTCATCATCTTTTTTCCCAGGGATGAGGAAGCCTAAGTCAAGCTTTGCTCCGAAAGATATCAGTCTGCCCACCTCGTTACCGTCATCGTCTTTCATAACACCAAGCCGACCATAGGCAAGATTGAAGGCCATGCCTAAAATAGACTGGGCTGTGCCCAATATGCTGGGCCATACAAGGCTAATAGCCTCTTCATCGAAGTCTTCTTCCCTTTCTCCGTTGGTATCATATGGAATAAGGCCAAACTCTTTTCCCTGGACAATCTTTGTGAGTCCGGCTTCACCTTTCCAGATCGATGTTCTGGAATTCGAGGTATAAAGAGAGCCGTCAAACAGCACCAGAATGTCTCCATATTTGCTATATGTGCTGCTGGAACTATCGGTATAGAAGATGGTCAGCACTCCTGCCTCAAAATCTATACAGTTATTGATGGTTATGCAATTTGTTGCTTTACTGTCCACCGAAGATTTGAGGGAGGTCGCCTTAACTTTTGTCGGTACTCTCTCGCCACGTACACTGTCATAAACCGATTCCTTTATTTCAAATTCCCCTCTGAATTCCAGAAGTATCTCCTCATATTCCTTCTGCTTCGTGCCGTCACTTTTGGTCGTCCCTTCTTTGAAAGCCTGGAACTCTTTCTCATTTCTAAAGGACAAGATTTGATATACCGGTTCGGTATCACTTTTCAACTGTACAACTGCTATCACACCATAAGTATCGTTTTTATATTGCTTGTCATCGCTTACCATAAATTTGAGAGCAGGAGCTGTCTGCTTCTGATACTCCGGCGCTACGAGTTCGCCTTTCACTGCCTCATCCGACCATTCAAACTGCAAATACCATTCGCCGGTCACCATATCATCGGCCAGAATGATATCAAGCTTGTCCGTTGCGGGCTGCAGTACATTTTCCTTGGGTATTGTTAATTCTTTGCCTTCGGTATAAGCTTTAATAGTACAGTTACCGCTTTGAATGGATGCATAAATTATGTCGATGTTGGTACCCGTTACGTACAGGTGCCTTGTACCACTATAATAAATAATATTCGGCGCAAGGGAGGTAAAGGTGTACTTCGGAAGTCCTCCATCCGTACCGGGACATAGTACATAAAATACCTTTTCAGCCAGAATTTTATCCTGGGTAAGCGTTGAATCGACAGATGTATTGTAAACCTGGAGCTTTATTTTCCTGTATTCCGTGTTAACAGCCGGTATTGCGGAAAAATACAGCACATCGGAAACGGTCTCTCCAGCTTCCACATCTACATAATATCTATTATATGGTTCATAATTATCATATTCTATTCCTTCTATTGCTTGTCCCAATGAATTCAGTGGTTTGAGCCCATATGAAGTATGGACTGCGAGGGTTAATCTGCTGTAATCTGCATTTTGCTCGCCCAAAAGGTTTTTTATAACCATTTGGATGGAAAAATCAGCAATTCCCTTTTTCACCAGCGGTACATATGCATTCTTTTTAGAATTGAGCGTAAGAGCCGTCGGTGCCGTTATATCCAAAGTCATCGTGCTGTCGACAACCTCATCATGATGCGAATATACCCCGTAATAGGTAATGAGAGTGTTTTTTCCTCCGGATGCCGGAACACTGCCGATATCATAATACAAGGCGTAAGCGCTGTCGGCGGTCATGTATTTGTTTAGCGTATTCGTGAAGTCCAGCGTAATGTCCGGTGCGAAATCAAAGAGCGTTGCCGCAAGATTGTTCCAGTGACCGAACGCCACCTGGTACGGCAGCTGTCCTTGCTTACTCACGGTGTATGCCGTAACGGAAGGATTGTATGGGTCATCATTGGCAAAGAAATTCTGAGGAATGGAATCCGATGCGGTAAGGACTGTTTCCGTCCATATAGAGCGATATTTATTATTCGCATCAACAACCTGATAGGTACCATAATCCTTTTTATCAAAAGCCGTGTCCAAAAGAATCCTGGCCTTGATGCTCACGGGGCTGCTGCCTTTGTTTTCCACATCATAGGCAATGCTCACCATTCCATGTTCATTGGCTCCGGAGCTCACCAGGCTGAGTTTCTGAGTAAAAACCAGGTCGTTGACTTCCCAGACTGCATGGATTTCAGTTTCGTTTATTTTTTTCACCTCTACGTCCGAGCTTGACATTCCGAGGAAGCCGTAGCTTCCTCCGAACAAATACTGCTTGGTACTTCCGTCAGCATAGGTCACTTCAAAGGAGGTAAAGGATGTATCATACTCATCTCTGTGGTATAGAAGCGCTTTATTGTCGTCTGACTTGATGAGCTTGTCACCTTCCTTGGTCTTTATCAGAAAACCTCCATTCTTTCCGGACACGTCAACAGAAATGTATTCATTGGATATCGATACAACTCCGTTTGAATCCTCCATTGCCATTACTTTGAGCGTAGTAATTGGTAGAAACTCTATTATAATCGCTAACGCAAGCATTACGGAAATAATGCGTTTTATAATTTTCTTCATTCTTCCTGCACCCCCTTAGGAAGTTCAACATAGATCTTGGTAATATACGTTTGCCTGCTCTGAGTAACGATGTACAGGGTATAAATACCGCTGGATTTCACCGAAATGCTGCCATTGGCATCCGGACGGACAATGGAATAGTAATACTTCATCTGTCCCGCTGAATTCTGACCGTTGCTCAGATAGATGGTATAAGGCTCATCTCCCAGCGGATTTGTGACCGAGATTGTCATGGTATTGGAGTTTACGACTGTCGTACCACCATTATAAGTTTTCTTACCATTGATCAGCACTTCAAGTTCATACTTGGAGTAGACCCTCACAAAACGCGTCGCCTCGGCAGTATTTCCAACTTCATCCTCCGCTGTATAGATAACATTGTAAACACCCGGTTTGGTAAGATCCACACCCGACGTATCTTTGGTAACTTTTATCTTGCTTCTGTCACTGTAGTTATCTGTAACTATGCATCCGGCATCAAGCATGGTCATCAAATCCTCTTCAGTGCTGTCCTGACGGATGTCCAGAGTTACCGGTTCAAGAGATATGACTGGTGGAGTATTGTCTATGTTTCCTACCACAAATACCGTAGTTGCTCTGTTCCCTGCCTTGTCAAAAGCTATGGCCTCGTATGAGCCGTTATTCATAATTGTGATCTTTTCCTTTTTACCTTTTGATACATCCTGGCTGAATATTGTAGTATTGTTTGCACCGATCACGGTCAATGTCCCGGCTTCATCCAAAGAAATGGATACGGTCACAGTGCCGCCTGTTACAGACCCGTCTCCGGTTTCAACAGAAATAGTGGGCGGCGTCCGGTCCAAATCTTTATCGACAAAAACATCCACAGCATTTGTATTCCCGGCAATATCGGTGAAATGATAAATGTAATTACCCTTTTCATAAACCATGAAGCTTATGCTGCTATCCTTACTTATGACTTTGCCGGGTGTTGTGCTCTCGGCGCAGAATACGTCAATGTCTTTCGGTGTCAAGGTTATAGTTGCAGATAACGGTGTGCCGGATTCATACCCCTCTCTATGGTTGTATTTCACTTGCACATTTATTTCCGGTGCTTTCTTAATAATCACATCATCCAGGCGCAAATCGCATTCTACGGTTTTGCCGTTCAGCGCGGTCCCGATCAGCCTGACGACGATGTTTCCCTTGTGGAAAGTAACTATCGCGGTTTCCGAAGTAGCTTTCAGAGTGAAATATTCGTCATATGTATCATCGGTGACTGGCCACCATGTAACTCCGTCATCAAAGGAGATATAAGACGAAACCTCCACTGACTTGTCATAAGTCACCGTAGCCATAATATCCTTGTTTGTCAAAACGGTTGACGGCGAAGACGGATCAGGTGTTCCATCCGGATACACATAGTGCGGTGACCACTTAACCGAAACTCTAGGAGGATCCCTATCCAGTGATTTTATTTCAACGATGGTACTTTCCTTGTTTCCTGCCATGTCCACGAAAGTAATCGTCAAAAATTTGTTTTCTCCAAAATCGTAATAGTATTGTCCTTTGTATTTGGGATTATCCATCTCAACATTCAGCCCCGTAGGCGACAACAGCGTCACTTTACCGGTATCCGTTATCTTGTCATTGCTTGTATCGCTCAGTTTTATATAAAGCCTCACAGTATTAAAATCTATATGTTCTGTACTTACAGTAGCTGTAGGCGGGGTATTATCCAAATACTTGCCCAGCTCCATCGTAAAGGCACTCCTGTTACCGGCTTTGTCCACAATGACAACTGTAAAGGTAGCTGCCTTTGTTACCGTGATTACGTTTCTGTTTAGAGTGACTCCGTCTATTTCATTCGAAACACTGCCATCGTATGAAATACCATTGACATCAGAAACCTTACCGTCCAGGAGTACAAGCTTATAGGGTGAGTCCTCAGTAACCACGATTTCAAAGGAGTAGCCCTGCACATAGCCCGCCTCTCTGATGGCGTCTTCCAAAGTAGTTGTGGTTGTACCGGAGTCAAAATAACTGCGATACTCATTCCTGCCGTCCCTCATAGCATAGATATGAACTTCATATTCCGGTGCTATCTCATCAATAAGCTGTGCAGGCTCGACAATCGCAATGGGCAGGGTTGCAGTTATACTGCCCTTGTTTCCGGCTGCATCCGTGAATTCAAAGGTATAGGATGTTATTGTATCACCGGGGTAGAAGGTATGGGACGTGGACGTACCTCCTGACGGGGTTACATCACGATCCGCGGTGTACCAGACTGTAACAGGCTGTGAAGTTTCCGTCACCCCTTCAGGCACCGAATCGGTTTTGAATTCGTTATAGTACCAATGAAGCGTTGCCTGTGGTTTGCCGGTGAGGATGTTTGTGATGTATATATCATGTTGCACTCTTTTTTCGCCTACATTCACAACAGTCAACACTATGTTGGAGTCGATGGTCGCAGTAAAAGAAGGAAATGTATCACTTTCAATCTGGTTGCCAGAACTGTCGAACACCAATATATGGTGACTCTCCTGTTTTTCCGGAACAATCGTGATTTCTACCGGTTTTGACGTAGCACCTGTTTCAGAAAGATGTATCAGGAAACCGTACTCTTTGAACTGATCTTTGACCTCAATTTCCTGAGTCCATTTCATGCCGAATATATCGTAGAAAGAAATAGTATGATTACCGTCTCTGAAAATAGGCAGCTCGCCATGCTTGATATCACTGTACGACGAAGGATTGGATGTCGCTATAGATTGATCCACCCTGACGAGTGTATTGAATTCAGCAACAAACCTCCTAATGACAAAAATGTCATTTACATCATCTTCCACGTAACCTTTCACATATTTAGGCCTGATATTGATGCCCTCAACAACAAGTCCCATACCGGGTTCGGATACATATCCAAAGGGGTCCGTCAATGTGGCATAAAGTTTGTGCGAAACATTCACACCCTCGTCCTTGGAGCTGTCGTACTTGATAACGCCATGAACGGTGACATATAACCTTTCATAAGTCTCGTTATCGGTTACAAACTGCTTCCACTCTGCTTCTACTTTATATATACCGTATGGATTGGATGTTGCAGGCTCATACACTGCCTCGAACTTGTCTCGTAAGCGGTAAATAATACCCACATTTAAATGCAAACAGGCTTATGAGATAATCTCTCCAGAAAATATACTGGAGGTATAACTTTATGACCAAAGCAGATCTTTATCAAAAATGGGCATCCATAATTGCAGAGTACAAATCCAGCGGACAGACGCAAACTTCATTTTGCAAATCCGCGGGGATAAGTCTTCGTCAGTTAAGCTACTGGTTGAGAAAAGAAAGACAAAACGGAATCATACAATCAGAATCTCCCAAATGGATTCCGGTAGAAGTAGATCATAAAGAGCATACAGGCAAAGGCCAATCAATCGAAATCAAATTTGGCCCAGCTGAAGTTCAAGTCAAACCAGGCTTTGACCAGAAGCATCTGTTGGATGTGCTAATGGTGCTGAGGGAATTATGCTGAGCATAGCCGGCACCGACAAGGTCTACCTTGCCTGTGGAAGTACCGACATGCGTAAGTCTATCGATGGCCTGGCTGCCATCGTCCAGCAAAGCTTCGCATTAGACCCCTTCTCGTCTTGTCTATTTGTGTTCTGCAATAAAAAACGTGATAAGCTTAAAATCCTCCAATGGGAACATAATGGTTTCTGGCTATATTACCGGAGGCTTGAAAAAGGCAAATTCCAATGGCCTAAAGAAAGTTGCGGCACTCCAATGAAGGTTGGTGTCCGTGAACTGGGTTGGCTGCTGGATGGACTATCCTTGGAGCAGAAGCAGGCACACAAAAAAGTGACAGTAAGTGCAGTAATATGAATACTTTCAAGACAAAAATATTTATATTTTTTATCATTTTCCTGGAAAAAACCGTAGAAAAATGATATAATAAAATTATGGAAAACACAGTGAAATCAACGGTTACAATAGAAAAACTCCAAACAGAAATTGAAATATTGAAGCAGGAAAAAGCCGAGCTTGAAGCAAAACTCAAATGGTTTGAAGAACAATTCCGGCTGCATCAGCATAAGCTTTTTGGGCGTTCAAGTGAAAAGACGGAAGTCCCTGAACAGCTAAATCTTTTCAACGAGGCGGAATCAGAAGCCAAGCCTGCAGTTCCCGAACCAACATTAGAGGAAATTACATATAAACGTCGTAAAAAGCAGGGGCACAGAGAAGAAATGCTTAAAGACATTCCTGTAGAGACCATAGAGTATCGCTTGCCTGAAGAAGAGCAGGTTTGTGATTGCTGTGGCGGCAAACTGCATGAAATGAGCAAGGAAGTAAGGCGGGAAATAGAAATTATTCCGGCTCAGGTGCGTGTAAAGGAACATGTGCAGTATGTATATGGCTGCCGTAATTGCGAGAAGAATGAAATATCTACACCGATAGTAACAGCCCCAATGCCAAAGCCGGCACTTCCTGGAAGCCTGGCTTCGGCATCCGCCATAGCTCATGTAATGACGGAGAAATTTGTAAAAGGGCTTCCTCTTTATCGTCAAGAGCAGGACTGGGAGAGGATGGGGATTGAAATATCCAGGCAAACCATGGCGAACTGGATGATACAAAGCTCCGACAGGTGGCTGCGGCCGATATATGAACGAATGCGGGAACACTTGCAGCAAAGGGACATCCTCCATTCCGATGATACTACCCTCCAAGTACTCAAGGAACCCGGGCGAGCCGCAGATTCAACCTCCTACATGTGGCTATACCGGACCGGCCGGGAAGGGCCTCCGATTATTCTTTATGACTACCAAACTACCAGGGCTGGCAAACATCCTAAAAAATTTCTTGAAGGATTCAAAGGTTACCTTCATACGGATGGGTATGATGGTTATAGTGGCATGCCCGGAATCATCCAGGTTGGTTGCTGGGCACATGCAAGGCGTTATTTTGTCGACGCCTTAAAAGCCATGCCTCCAAAAAAAGATGACAAGCCCACAGTAACAGAAGAAGGTTTGGCATTTTGCAATAACTTGTTTGAGATAGAAAAAATGCTTCATGATGTTACACCGGAAGAAAGATATGAGGGCCGATTGAAACACAGCCGACCAGTGCTTGATAAATTCAAGGAATGGCTCAAATACTGGAGTCCAAGAGTAACTCCCAAAAGTTCATTAGGAAAAGCAATCCAATACTGCCGGAACCAGTGGGACAAGCTGGAGGCCTTTATGCTGGACGGCAGGCTAGAGATTGATAACAACCGAAGTGAACGGTCGATAAAGCCTTTTGTAATCGGGAGGAAGAATTGGCTGTTTAGCAACACGCCTAAAGGAGCCAATGCCAGCGCAACAATTTACAGTATTGTGGAGACGGCAAAAGAGAATGGGTTGAACCCGTTTGAATATCTTACTTATCTCTTTGAACGTCTACCGAATATAAATATCAAGGATCAACATGCATTAGACACCTTGTTGCCATGGTCAGCAAATCTTCCGGGTCATTGCAAAGTGCCCAATAAATAATATATATTATGCCCCTGCTAAATCAAAGGTGGGGGCTATTTGACGCTTACCTTGTCTCTTGCTTTTTGAATGATATCTTTCGACAGCGTCAGGGTGAAACCCGTGCCGGCAGAATCGCTGCCAACGCCCAGTAAGTTCATATAATCCTTATCAAAATAGAGATTAAGAGTCTGTTCCATGCCGTATTCAAATGATTTTTCAGAAAACTCATATTTTGCGGTAAAATAACCGTTTTCCTTATTTTCGATTGTGGAAGATACGAGGACAGGCGCCCCCTCGTCTGTTAATACCCATTCTTTGTTTCCAAGCAGCGTATAGTTTCCATATATGTCTTCGGTGTATACATAATACATATGATAGCCGGGTTCGGTAAGAGCCAGCGAATATGAATTGTCATAAAAGTCGTAATTATCGATTATGTTAACCGCAGGTTTTTCCGGATTAATGTAGTCATATACATATATACCTAATACTTCTTTCATCGACTGGCCCGAAGCAGGCTTAAAGGTAAGCTTGCCTTCCATTACAGGCTTATCGGTATCGGTTATGGATACAGTTCCTGAAACTCCGGCAACAGGATATATATATACAGTTTGAATTTGTGAAGCGATTCCGTTGGCATTGATCACCTGGATATACACCGTATTCAATTGATTTATTATGAGCGGCAGATACCCGAAATCTCCGGTATTGCCATATGCGCCCAGAACCTCCGATGCGTCATTCACAAACCTTGCAACATAAAGGCTGTTCTTGCTTGATTCATCATCCGTGGCATCCAGCACTTTATACCACACAGATCTGGCTTTGGACTCATCAGCATCCACACCTTCTGTTGCATTCCACACCTTTATGGCTCTTGCACCAATAAGGGCAGTACTGTCGCCCACTCCTTCCTTTTTGTCGGGCATGTCGTCCACAGTGAAGTAAAGCAAAACATTGCTTAACCAGTTGTCTGGCCCGCTATTGACAGGGATATATATGGTATTCCTGGAAGCGGTATATTCTGATATCGGATTACCATTCTCATCTGTAGCACCATATACCGGTCCGTAATACCGGGTTTCATTCACATCAAGTCCGTAATAACCATTCTGGAACGAGTAAGAATATCCTGCAAATCCAAATTGCGTGGATTCTTTCGTATTGTCTACAAAGATGCCGCCCTGGAGACTACCAGCCTCTCCCACAAAATTGTCAAAGGTGAATTCATATGTCTTCTTGCTGGCAGCGGCCGTTATAACAAGTTTCAGCTCATATCTGCCGCTCGGATACCCTTCCGGATACTGTTCATTAGCCTTAGGAAGAACAACGGTCTGGATCTCCTGCGGCCTGAGATATACTCTGGCATACTCTTTGCCGTCATAACCAAGCAAGGTTTCGTCCGTTTCCCTTACAACACTGATGTAGGTATTGCTGAAATCTATGTCCTCTACACCCCATACCGGTACAAGGTTGTTATTAATTGCAACATTGATTTTGACTCCTTCCAACGTGGAAAGCATGCGGTCTGATTCGTCATCGGGGTTGAAAGTCAGCCCGTCCATGGGTAGTCCAGCAGTTCTTTTAAATTGAATCAACTTATCTAATACATCGGAAGTGGTGATGGTGGCATTGTATACCTTTTCACCATACAAACTTTCTATGCCGGGAGCTGCTTGCAAAGTAAAACTATCCACATAAACCGGACCACCTTCAGTTCCGGCTTTTACGAGGAGTGTGAAACCAGTTCCTCCGGCTTCTTCGGATCCCATATCAATCTTATACTGGAATGCACCACTCATTTGGTCTCTATCATCTTCAAATTTGAAGTTTAAAGGCTCCAGGGGTGATTCGCCTGCCAGCAGCGTCACATTTATATCACCATAATAATTTCCCTCAATTATGCTTTGCAGCGTTAAACCATAATTAAGAAAATCAGGTGAACCCACGTATTCAAATTCGTATTGGTATGCGCTTTTAGCCGTGACCCTATAGACCTGCCAGCTGTACACATCGTTTAAAAAACCAGCATCGAAAGATGAGTTGTTTAAAATATCTCCTCCGCCATAAGTATCATCATCAATAACGCTTACAAAGTAGATGTTATCCGGTCCGGGATTTTTTATCATGACAACGACAGCATTGCCTGTAGGAATATCCGAGATGTGAAGCGTCGCTTCTGTTTGCCTTATCTTGCTATATTCTAACGTGTATTTGGGAGCCGCAATATTATAAGTATAGGAACCTAAAGGTACTATACGTTCGTTTCCGGCCACGTCCTTGATCTTAACATACAGCTTTCCTGAATAGGATTCCCCTTGTATTTTTTCCTTGTCGGCATTAAAGATGTATGATTTTGTCCCCTCGGTGAAAGCACCCGCCGCTATCCAGCCGGGGTAATCGGCATTGGGCTCATCACCGTTGCTGTCAACCCATAAATAGTAAATCTCTTTCAAGCCGCTGTTATTATCAGTTGCCAAGACTTGTGCAGTGAGGGCTCCCTCATTTTGGGTGTGGTCATACCGTTTGCCGGTTTTTACCAATGATGCCGAAGGCTCACCCTTGTCCATCGAATAATCAAGATTGAAAGATGCCTCCCCTTTTTTACCGGCGTAATCCTCCGCTATAATTTTTATGATTGAGGACCCTATATTATATTGTTCGTTGTCAAGAAGACGTATATGGATATAATTACCGGATTCTACCTGCGTAAATGTATATAGCTGGCCCATGGCTCCCGTAGTCCATGCTTCGGGATCTTCAGGAGGCTGTTCTGATGCTGTCACTGCGAAATCAAAGCTGAACACCGTCTCTCCCGGTGCATCTGTATTTACCGGCAAACCATTTATCCATGAAAAGCTTCCATCAAGCAAGTTAACACCGCTTTCATCGGAAATTTTCACAGGGAAATAAAATTGCACGATATTATTCTTTTGGTCAAAAGCTACCGGTTTCGGAGCATAACCTTCTCCTGACGGTGTTGCATCCGTAGTGATTTGAGGTCCAGTCATATCAAGTTTTATATCAGCCGTGTTCTTGTTGATATCGACCGAACCGTCATAGACATTACCGTTCATGTCTGTCAAGGTATGTCCATTACCAATTTCAATACGTTCTATTCTAATTTTTGTATCCTCGGGGTTTATATAAGTCATACCCTCCTTGACAGTGAAAGTATCAAATCTGATTGTAGCTTTCTTGTCCTTATATGCTGGATTGTAATAATAATCACGAGGCACAATCGTATATACTTCATACGCATCAAGCTTGACAGGGTTCCCCTTCTCATCTTTTACATTAAGTACGGCTTGTATGTAACTGTAGTAGCCTCTCGGATAATCCTTCCCATCAAGAAGAAGATTTTCATTAAAAGTAGCAGTAAAGGTTATATTATCTCCCGGTGCTGCGGAATGATCACTTTCATCGGGATATCCCGGATCACTTGGAGGTAGTTTTTCCTTGCCCAGGGCTTTCTTAACTTTAGCATTGTTCATCTGGGTTACAACATCAATTTTCTCAACAAATGGTGATATTCCATCAATATAGCAGTTTTGGTTAAGTTCATATACCTGTCTTTCTCTTCCCAGTTCTCTAAGGGGATTGCCGGCTACATCCGTAATCAGGCATATGGATTTATCGTAGCCGTACTCGGTTATTTTATCAGTACTCTGAAAAGCTGGAACTAATTGTATTCCCATATCAGCCGCTTTTTTGCCCAGTATATCCCGTAAATCCCAATATCTATCCCCATATAAAGGAGTCAAATCAACTGCGGTCATGACAACTTCCTTAGAGTTGAAAACAGAGGTATCCTCAAATTTAAACATCAGATAATTTTCTTTGAGTGCAATAAGATGCCCTGTTATTTCTGCGTTTGCATCCCCGGTTCCGGTCATCTTGATTTGTATGTCACCATGGTTGCTTTTGTTGTCGGAAAACCTTATAGGCTCGTCACACTCCACTTTCAGATATATGGGTTCTCCGGAATTGAACAAGTATTTGGAGTTCCCGTTTTCATCGCAGGTATATACCTTTTTGACCACCGGATCCTTTATATCCGCAAAAGCCACAACTATATCTTCTATGTAGACCTTTCCGTCCTTGCAGGAATATTCAGTAGATGTAACAGCTGAAAAAAATTTCAGAAAGTCTGTAAAATACTCAGACTTAGGATTTAACAATTGGTAACTCACAGGATTTTCTTTATTGTCACGCGAATACCCCAAAGTTTGAGTTGCCGTCCCTTTACTGGCAAAATCAGACCCATTGGCATAAATGCTGAAATAATGATTATCAGCTTGAATAAAAGCCAACTGATACCCAACAGTCGTATATTCACCATCCCACCAGTTGCCATGTTTGTGTTTATGGTTATGAAGTGTTGCACTTAGGTTTACCTGCAGCTGCTGTTCACTTGTCGCCAGATAACCATAAATCGTTTTAACCTTTTGACCGGTCTTTTCGTCAGTAGTATAGGCAAAATCACGCCATGTAAATTCTCCGACCAGTTGGTCATACTTAGTGTATGGCTTAAGTCCAAACTCCTCTATTGTATTAAAAAATTCATAAACCCAGTGTAGTATCTATAGAAGCCTAAGCTTTTATAGTTGTACCTGTTGAAAATCCCGTATTCCGTAGTTATAGGCTCATAGACAACTTCACTTGCCGCGCTGGCAGCTGTTGGAAGCCTTAGCATGATAACCTGTACCAGCAAAAAGATAACTAGAATCAAAAAAAGTCTTTTTTTCATGACACTCATACTAGTAAAATCCCCCCCAATAGTAAAATTTTATTGTTTTCCGGTCATTCTTGCTTTTTTACTTCCAAGACATAAGCTAAATAGAGTCCTATTTCATTCCAATTTTTCTTTTTAAAATGCACCTCACAATCATAATCAGATGGAAAAAGCCTCCTACTACAGCGACATAACTGTTTTCTTGAACCGCAGTGTATCCTACAACCCATTCAAAAGGTCTTTTCAAGCTGCCTCTGGGAAGTATGGGGATAACCTTTCCATCCTTTATAAAAAGCCTGTCACCGTCAATCGGAGCATGCGCCAAACTACCGATTTCCCCAATTATGATGAAATCTCTGTCGGGATACCGTTTTTTCATTTCCTTGGCAGTAACATATGGAATCTTGCTAAAGCTGCGCACTTCTGTGAAAAAGCGGGTTTTTCCTGTCTGAGTATATATTTGGTAAATCACCCCAACCACCTTTTTTCATTTAATCGAGAATTGCTGAAATCCAAATGGCGAAACATAACCCTTTTTTTCACCGATGTGCATGTATAATTGCTGCTGACACCTAATCACTTTGACTTTAAGCCAAAGGCATATCTGATATGATGGTGACGGAACCGTCCGCAGCGATCATTTTCATTTGTACCACCGGAGGAAACGCTCCTGCCTGAAGAGCTGGGGCTATCATTAGAGCCTTCACTATCAACTGACTTTGCTTTCATCTGGCAGATACGGCTATGTCAGCAGCTACATGCTTATATCTGCAAGAGCTGTGCTGCTTCCATCCACTTTAGTATTCCAACCAATGAATGCTTAATCTAAACGCATAGGCTCTTATGGAGAAGTTCCCAAGCTTACTCCACCAACCACGGTTTTACAGTTGGATTTCACATCGGTATCTCCTCCGTTCCTGTTGAATGTTACTTTATAAGTCAAGACGGTAATGTTAATGGTTGCACCGTCGGGATAAGCTGCACCGTTTTCATCAAGAATAAGGGAATCTGGTGAAGGGATTTCTGATGCCAATGCAATGGATGGCAGTAATGCTAGAAGCATTGCCAGCATCAGCAGGGTGCTCATGCCTTCCTTTTTCAGACTTGGTAAAGATACTTTTTTTACTTTTCTCCCCAAAATGCATCACTCCCTTCTACTAATTTTTGTATTTAATATTGTAGCAGTAAAAAATGGCATAAGGATTAAGTTGGCGAAATTGGACATAATTTTGCCGAAATTGGAATTAGTTAAATTGCATGGCCTGATGTAATCATGAAAAACAAGGGAAAAACTAATGCCCACAATACATCACCCGTACCAGAAGCTGTGACCGAAACAACTGTTTGACAAACATAGGCTTTGATGCTAAACTATAACTTGATTTTATATTTGTTTTATATTTGGAGGCTAGTATACACCTATGTATGGTATTTTTCGTATTCGTAAATAAGGGTGCCTTGAATAAAAGATAGCTTATAAAAGCATCTTTATTCTCGTGCGCCTTTTTTCGTTTACGAAAAAACCGAAAGAGGTGTATTTTTTATGCCCCAAAAAAGAAAAAAAGGGACAACTCCGCCCATTTGGGCATCGCAAAACTTTTTGACAAGCTACAAAACCATAAACAGGATTATACGCAGAACCACACTGAACAAAAATGATCATGTTATTGAAATTGGTCCGGGAAAGGGCCATACAACCGGCATCCTGATTCAAAAATGTCGGCAAGTTTCTGCTATTGAGATAGACGAACGTTTGTATAACAAACTGATGATTAAATTTAAGGGCACCAAAAATATCCGGATATATCATCAGGATTTTTTGAAGTGGAAGCTTCCTGAATCCGAAGATTATAAAGTTTTTTCAAATATCCCCTTTTGTTTCACCACGGATATTGTGCGAAAACTTACGGAGTGCAAAAACGTACCTTCCGAAACATGGCTTATCATGGAAAAAGGCGCAGCCAAGCGTTTTATGGGCAAGCCTTCGGAATCGTTGCGTTCATTGCTCATAAAGCCTAAATTTGATTTGGATATTGTCTACTATTTCGACAGGGAGGATTTTCATCCCAAACCGGGGGTCGATGCTGTACTTCTTCACTTTAAGAAAAAGAGCCAGCCGGATATCTCTGCAAACCAGTGGTTTGCTTATGAACAGTTTGCTTCAAAGGGATTAAAATATGGACTTCGCAGTCTGTTTACAAGAAAGCAGTTATCCAGGGCATTACGTCAGGCAGGTGTGCAAAATGGTGTCACCCCTGCAGAGATTCTTTATGTGCAGTGGCTTTGCCTTTTCCGATGCTACTGGGAGCATGTTCTGGGTAAAAAATGATCAAGTGGCTCATTACCTTTGTAATGTCCACCGGCTCACACATAAATGCCAGATCTGGCCGGTGGGCATTGAGCCACCTTGCATTAATTCACAAGCTGCACTATCTTTCTAACAGTGTTTGCATTTCTAATGGTGATGCTGTCGTACACAGACGATCCTACTATCTTTGACCACCGTGTTCTTGAAAAAGTTTTGATAGGCGCAGACCAAAAAATGACCCTACCATAATAATCAACTTTTTCATATTCAGGCTTGATCTCCCCTACCTCTTTGAACACTTCATCTACCGTAGTCGGTGGCAATACAAATATTGCATTGTGTTTTGAATCTTTGTCTTGACCCCACCATGAAGGCGCGTGACCTAAAGCTGTAACCAAGTCATCAACGGATAAAATCATGACGGGTATACTTAGTTGAAACTTATCTGCAATTAATACTTCGCATTTTTCTTTTAGCTTTTTCTCATCAGTATTATCACTGGAGAAAATGATATTTCCGCTGTTTATGTATGTTACTACATCGAAAAATCCGTTTTCCTCAAATAATTCTTTTAATTCCGGCATCGAAACCTTATTTTTCCCGCCTACGTTAATACCGCGCAAAAAAGCAACATATTTTCCCATTAATAAAAACACCTCACAAGTATGTATGTTATGTATGCTCCAAGCTGCATTTCAATTGCAGACACAAACCAGCAAGAATGCGCATAATGCTTCAACTTGGTTTCACGGCGCCAATAATCTAATGATGGCCATTTTAAAACATATTAATTCTTTTTATTTTTCTTTGGTTAATCTCTCATATAAATTGCAGTGTTTTCAGATATGTTTCTAAATCTTATTTGAGTATTTTTCTTGTAGTTAAACATATTTTACCAAACTGCTTTGAGCATGTCTATTTTTATCTTTGTTGGACTGACGCAAGTTATTATAACTTATCCTATGAGCCTTTATATCTTTGCCCTTTATAAAAGGACTACATGATATATACACTACACTTTCCGGATTTGGATCTAATATATATCTTCTTTTTTCTCTATATGCAACCAAAGTTAACACAACCTGTGAACTTCAGTTGGTTTATTTTCTTATTTTTTGCTGTATTATATAGCTAGGAGGTATGAAAAATATGAATAATCCGAAAAGTAATATTGCCGCAAATCTCCGCTATTTGAGAAATCGTCATGGGTTTTCACAGGAAGAAGTAGCAGAAAAAGTCGGTGTTAGCCGTCAATCTGTTGCAAAATGGGAAAATGGAGATTCTCTGCCCGATATCCTTAATTGTGAAGCTTTAGCGGATTTATATGGTGTTTCTTTAAATGATCTGGTGCGTTTTGACCCGGAAAAAGAGGTTTTCCTATCCCTCCCAAGAACAAACATATATTTGGTGTAGTGACTTTAGGTGAGAGAGGAATTTGTAATGCAAAATAGCCAACTACGTAGAAGTTTCCTTTGATATTATCCTTCATATACTTCCTTGTACAATTAATATTGTATTAAATCAGTGACCAAAGCCACTGTTTGACCCATCAATTTTTATAGTTAACATAACATTTTAAGCTTCATACTTTTCCAAACATCAAGCACATCATCCGGCTTCACATCTTAGCCATTATGCCAGCATCTGTTGGCCTGAACTTTGACAATCATGTATAATATTTTCCGGACTTGGAAGGTGTGTGTTTCACCTCCTGGGACGGACCTTAGCGGGCCGATTACCCGTAAAAAAGAGTATTTATCCATTCCGGTAAGTCTACATGATTTGGCTGGTTGAGGCCAGCTTAAAGCTGGTTCCTCGTGTCACATGCAAGGTTGTTTGCTTACATGGGAAGGAATGGAGACTTTTAAGTCCATTCATCTTGTAAAGGAGGCATTTTTTATGAATTTCAGACCTATGGCAGGAATCGATGTAGGTAAATTCTTTAGTGAGATGGCAATTCTTTCTCCATCCAATGAAGTAATTGCCCGCATGAAGATCCGCCATGATTCCAGTTCTGACGTTGAAAGAGCCGTTAAATTACTGAAAAAAACGGAAAAGGACTTTGATTCTAGGCCTTTCGTCGTCATGGAATCCACCGGGCACTATCACAAAATCCTTTTCCATTCACTTTGTAAAGCTGGATTTGAGGTTTCCATCATAAACCCCATCCAAACTGATTCTATCAAAAATATTGGAATCAGGAAAGTGAAAAATGATAAAGTTGATGCCCGGAAAATTGCCCTGCTATACAGATTTCAGGAGCTTAAAACTACTAATATCCCAGATGAAGATATTGAATGTCTGCGAAGCCTTTGCCGACAGTACTACAAGCTCTCTGACGAACTTACTGCCTACAAAAACAGGCTTACAGGTATTGTTGACCAACTCATGCTAAACTTCAAGGATGTATTCCCTAACATCTTTTCAAAGGCTGCTCTCGCAGTATTAGAAAAATATCCTACGCCTGTGCATATTCTTAAAGCCAACAGAAACAAGTTGATTGCACTGATACAAAAGAATTCCCGCAGAAGCCTTAAGTGGTCAACTGCAAAGTATGAGCTTTTGGTCTCCAAGGCCAGAGAATTTGCACCTTTGAGCATTAATAACTCTTCAAATATTGCCATGCTTGGGGTGTATATCTCTATGATTAAAACCTTGGAGGAAAACCTTGAGAAAGTCCTCAAAGCCATTCGTTCATTGATTGCTGAAGATATGGCAAAGGACATACCCATGCTGGCACTGACTCTCGAGCTTCTACAAAGCATTCCAGGTATAGGACTTATCTCTGCTGTTACCATTCTGGCTGAAATTGGCGACTTTTCAGCTTTTTCAAAGCCAGGCAAGCTAGTTGCTTATTTCGGCATTGACCCCTCTGTAATGCAGTCCGGAGAGTTTACCGGCACACAAAACAAGATGTCAAAAAGGGGGTCAAGGCTGCTTCGCAGGGTACTTTTCACAATTGCTCTTGCTAATATCCGCACTAAGCGTGACAAAACAGCTTGCAACCCTGTACTGATGGAATATTACAAAAACAAATGCCAGAACAAGCCTAAAAAAGTGGCCTTAGGAGCTGTTATGCGTAAGCTTGTTAATTATATTTTTGCTGTTCTTAGGGATAGAAAGCCTTATCAGCTACGTAGCCCTCAGGAACATGCGAAGAATCTTGCAGCAAAGCATACAGCAGCTTAATAGTACTGTTACTTGATGTTTAGTTTTCAAAGAGCAACTTACTATTTTGGACCAGCTATTTTATGTCTACTTCACCTGGGTGGTCTTGTTGTCATGCCTTTTTTAGCTCATGTGTTTTTTGAAAAATTCTTTTATTTTTCAAAAAAAGCTCTTGACTTTAATTAGCTGGTCTTTTTTAAGGATTCCAAAGCATCAATGGTTTCTACTACAGGAGTATCAGGATCATGATAATGAATAAGATATATGTCTATATAATCTGTTTTTAATCTTTTAAGACTGGATTCACAAGAGGATTTGATAGATTCTTTGGAAAGGCTGAACTTATTTTCATCAGTAACTCCAACTTTGGAAGCTATAGCAATATCGTGTCTAAAAGACTTAATTGCTCTGCCCAGTATCTCTTCGGTGCCTGTATAGCTTCCGGCAGTATCAAAAAATTTTATGCCTAATTCATAGGCATATTGCAATATTCTAACCATTTCATATTCTTCTAACCTTGACCCATAAGCGCCACTTAATGCATAGCAGCCATAGCCTAATGAGGAGATCGGCAGATCATATAAATATTTCTTTTTAATCATCGCCATCACCTTTCAATTTCAATATCTTGTTCATAAGCTTATCCAACTGATTCTTTACCTTTTTTAGTTCTTCTTCTTTCTTCAGTATCTCTATTCGCTTTTGGTTTACTTCATTAAGCAGTATTTCAATATCTTTCTGGTTTATTGAGTTACTTTCTAACCCTTTTTCTATTCTTTCATCAATTTCTAGAATTCTTTTTATGTCCTCTAATGAGAACATCATTTCTTTCATTGCCATAATATTTTGCAGCTTCTTAACATCTTCTTCGGAATAGTATCTAAGATTGTTTTTTCTTTTAGCAATAAGCAGGCCGATTTTGTCATAATATCTAAGGGTTTCTATACCAATATTGAATTTCTTTGAGACCTCTCCTATTAACATGGCCATCACCTCTAGGTAAAGTATAAATACTGGAGTTAACTCCATGTCAAGAAGATTTCAAATATTTACTTCATGCATGTTACCAAGTTACAATCCTCAATCTTTGCTTGCCGATACAATCAGCATCATAGGACGCCGCATTTCATCCTTCATTCCCGGAATATCCATCATACTTTTGGGCGGTTGCGGTTCTACAACATGATTTATTATAAAACCACTGGAAAGTAATGTGTTTAGATATGTGGTCAGGGTTCTATGATATTTTGTAACCTTTTCTCCTAAAAACACAGTGGTTCGTTTTCCCTCATAATAATAATTGTCCACCGGAAAATGCAGTATTTCTCCTTTTTCGTCATAATACCAGTCTTGAGTTCCATGGGCAGTAAAAACAGGATGTTCAACCGTAAAAACCAGCTTGCCACCATGCTTGAGCATTCTATATATCTTTTTAATAAGAGCCGCATAATCCTCTACATAATGAAATGCCAGTGAACTTAATACGACATCAAAGCTCTCCTCCGGGAACTCTACATCTTCCATAGCACAGCATAAATATTCAACCTGTGGAAAATGCGTTTTTTCTTCAGCCACCTCGAGCATTTTATGAGAAATATCAACCCCTATAACAGATGAAGCACCCTGCTCCATGGCATAGATGCAGTGCCAGCCATAACCGCATCCCAGGTCAAGCACACGCTTACCTTTAAAATCCGGCAAAAGCCTTTTCAATGTTTCCCATTCTCCCGCACCAGCTAGTCCCTGCTGCGAACGTCTCATTTGACTATATTTTTCAAAGAAAATATCATCGTCATATTTGTTTTCTTTCATCCGAATTCTCCTTATTATTTAAGATATTACTTACGATACAATCTGCTTCACTTCATTATAAAGCTTCTCAGCCATGTCGTAGCATTCATCAGCAGAAAGGCCAAGTGTCTCAAAAATACGATTAACCTTTTGCGCATATTTTTCAGGCTTATGTTCAAAAGTTTCTATCAGCTTTACCGCTTTCTTTTCGTTGATGCAATAAACATTATTGCATGCAAATAATACTTGATTTAAGCATGAAACTGCGCGAAAAACATGGCCGGCAATATAATATTTGTCATCTGCTTTTAAATTTGCTTTTACAAGCATCAATGAGAATCCCGCTTCAAACATAAAAAAGTCAATTATGCCTTTCCGCAAAGCAGCGGGATAAACTTCTGCCTGTTTCTTTAATTCGCAAAATCTTTCATTCTTGGCGTATAGTATTTTGCTAATCGCTAATTCTCCACGATACATGGCACTTATATATCCATGGGGATGGCCCGTCTGGTAATTGGCAGTAACAATTCCTTGCTCCGTATCTTTTATTATCTGCTCTACACGCTTAATATCACGCAATATTAAATCCACATGATACCCATTTATGATTAACCAACCACCGGCATTAACCCAATTTCCCCATCCTCCGGGAGGTACCACCAGGTTGCTCCTATGCTCATCATCCAGCTCTGCTGCCAGTCGGTTAATAGCATCTATATCAAGTAATTCTGCATTGTAATAGATGCCGATATCAATATCCGAATCCTCTGTATGAGTACCCCTTGCACGAGAACCGCCCAAAACAATACCTTCAATAAAAGGCAGAGAGGATAATTTCTCTGTCACTGATTTAAATATGTTATCTACCATGCCAAAACACTCCTTTTACGATTAATGTTGAACTGCTGTTGAAAAGTACAAACTAAATTTTACCACTATAAAATTCATAATTGCACATTATGCAATGTATGTTTTAAACTTGTCTAAACTTTATTGATTATCCTTTCATGCTTTTGATGTTTGATGAAGTTTTATCAATAGCTCATATATTACCACCTTGCCAGATATTAATCCATCACAAGATGTTTTGCAATTTGGAGAATCTGTTCCCGTTTGTTCCTCGGGAGTCCATTAACATAATTTTTCAAATATAATCGCAATGCCTGTTCTGCTTCCGATAAATCTACAGCCTGAATGTCCGATTCAAACGGGTGCCTTTTAATTATAGCTGCAATTTCAACATCTCCGAGGGTATTAAAAAGTGAGATAAATTCTTCTTCCTCCAGCCATGCATCAAGCAAAACATCCTCAAGATCGTCGAAAGATTTCACCTTTTCCTTTATTAATTCCAACTTATCAGATGAATATCTGCAACTAAGCAATTCTTCTATTAACCTTCTATATTCTTCATCATCCATTTTGGCACTGGATTCAAAGTGGATTCCAGGTCCCAAATCCGGATTGATAGAGGTTACGAATACTTTGTTAAGGGTATTCAAATTTAACGCCTTTTCTATATTAGCAGCAATCTTCGGCAAACTATTTTCAATATACCTTTGGATTAAAGGGTCCGTGATTTTCAACTCTTCATATATATCTTTAACCGCCTTGTCAATCCTTAACATAAGGGAAGGATTATCATTTTTGTCCAATGCATCATATAAACGTTGAATATCCTCCTCTGCAATATAGAGCTCTCTGATATTACGGTTGACAAGAGAACATCCCAAAGCCGCTGTTAATACTTGCTCAAAAATATTTATCAATAAGTCCTCATAACCTTCGTCATACCCATAAAGCAGGTGATGGATGTTCTCTGTTGCAAAATTCTTGCAAAATTCGTTCTCCAGATATAAATTTTCGAGGTATTCCTGAATAAACTCCACCCCTGTCAAATCATTAACAGGATTGCAAAGCTGATAATCAATAGAAGCGGGAACATCATGAGCCTCATAGTCCAAGTTGTATGACTTAAAGAAACCCCCAATCCCATTTTCGCTAAGGGTCGAATTATATGAATGATTGGGCGTGTCTATTCTGTTCTCTCGCACCATATCATAAAAACGCTTTGCAGCTTGCAATTTAGTGTTAGCTATTTTTCTGCCCCTCTCATACAACTCAGAAACATTTACAGTTTTCAACTCGACTGCAGCATGATCCGGATCCGGTAAAGATTTTAAGTATAGCCCTATTGTATAAAAATTAGATTTCATAATGCTTTCAGCAGTCTCAACTTTTATGGAACTGCTTTCACCCATATTATATCTCTCACATTTATATGATAAGAGACTTATACATTGCAGCTGAATATTTTCTATATCGGACTCACTTAAAAGTCCACAGGCATATGCTTCATGTAAAATGGCATTAAAATAGAACTCCCCACTCAAATTTTGAATATTAATAATATGACGCTTTTCAATATTCGCCATCCTCATCCTCCTCATCCTCATCAAATTCATCATCCTCTGAATATTCAGGATCGTACCCAAAGCGCAAATTGCGAGCCAGCTTGTCAAGTTCACGTCCTGCCAGCAGTTCCAATGATCCTTGGCATTTGCCGTCAAAGGAATCTTTCATAAACTTAATCAGTTCATCATCACTTATTAAATCGAGAGTTTCATTCTTATAAAAATAAAAAATTTCAATTAACTCATGAAGCGTTTCTGCATAGTTGTGCATGGAAATATAAGGAGAATCGCAGAACTCCTTGATAATTTTTTCAATTATGCCACCGCCGAATTCAATGCGTCCATTTCTTTTCAGTGAAGAAGTTCTCGTTTCAACTAATTCAATGGCATCCTGGGGAGATAAAGATAGCCCGAATCCAAGAGTAAAATCATTACATTTTAAGATTTCACCAACTGCTTGCTTTTGTACCAGGGATGAATATAAATTCATGATCTCAAGTGCCAATAGGCTCACCTCCAAGAAAAATCAAAATATTTAAAAATAGCCCTTGACATTTTACCTCAAATATGATATAGTTAAAATGGTATAGTATGTTATGTTTTATTGGGCGATAAGTTTGATTATACCATCGAATTTTAATAAAAGCAATACTATAAAGAAAAAGCCACCTTTATATGCTACATAAACGGTGGCTTTCGTGCTCGTTGACCCTGTATTCTTCTGTTAAATCCTAATTGCTAAATACTAAACTTCTATCAATACCATCACTGAACCTCAGACTTTTCCTCATATATTTCCTTTATAAATGCCTCGACTTCGTCCCATGCCTCGTTGGCGTCAGGCAGTTCAGGAAACAGCATCTGAAATACATGGAACATGCCGGGATATGTTGTCTGTCGAACTTCAACTCCAGCTTCTTTTGCCTTTTGTGCAACCTTAATGGTATCGTTTAAAAGCATTTCATCTCCACCCACCTGCATTAACATGGGAGGAAAACCGTCATACTCGCCATAAATAGGTGAAATATACGGATTGTCGGCTCGGTTGTTGCCTACATATGCAGGAGTCTTGCGTTTGTAATTCAGATTTGTCCATGCGGACATGGTTATTAAAGCAGCAGGCATCGGCATGTCATTATCTCTTAAATAAAGGGCAGTCGCAAGCGTAAGCCCTCCGCCTGCCGAATCACCCGCTATAATGATGTGTTCCGGCAGGTATCCCTGCTCCAAAAGCCATTTATATGCCAGTACAGCATCCTCTAATGCCGCGGGAAAAGGATGTTTCGGAGCGACCCGGTAATCTACGGTCAAAACCCCGGCTCCGCTTAGCTTGGCATATTGTACCGCCGCACGCCGGTATGTTGTGCCGTTGTCCTCCAGAGAGCGGCTGTAAGCTCCACCATGAAGCTGCAGGATTGCCTTTTCAGGCTTAGTTCCCTTTGCCTTAACCCATTCCATTGTTATTCCGTCAACTTCTATGATTTCTAAGGAGTAATCCTCCGGCAACGTCCAGTTATCGTTCAGTTGGTTTAAAAGCTTGATGTTGCCATTCCCACCGATATCTAATCTGTTTTGCAGATAAACTCGGCTTCTGAAGCTTCTGAACATATACCAGGCACCTCCGGCAACCACAGAGATAATTAATATAATTACAATCCACTTAATAGATTTACTTTTATTTCTCTTACTCATCGCTTCGGACCCCCTTCTCGTCAAGCATTTCTTTGTAAATTTCCGTAAGCTTGTCGATTAAATCAATCAATTTGTCCGTATCGGAGTCGCCTAAGGATGCGACAAGCCTTTCAGCAATGCTCAAAATCCCTCTGTTTGCCTTTTCTATGGCTCTAATGCCTGCTTCGGTCAATTCAATTTTCACACTTCTTCTGTCTTCTTTATCAATGCTCCTTGTGATGAATCCCCTATGTTCCAGATCGTTGAGGATGCGTGTAATGGATGGGCGGGACAACTCAAGCATATCGGACAGATCTGCAGCTTTAATGTATCCTTGCTTTCCGCAACTTGACAAATCACTGTTTGAAAGCCATATATTCCGCAAAACAAGATACTCTCCTTGCGAAAGATCGCCGCTGCTTAATAATTTGTTTAACTGCCTCCTCATATTAAGACAGGAATTCAACAGGTGGAATCCTTTTTGCTGCTTCATAGGCATTACCTCATATCGATATTTTAGTTTTTAATAAAAATAGTTTCGTATGTGAACTATTATAGCTAGAAATCAATTTAAAATCAATAGCGTTTACTGACAAAAATTAATTCTCAGGGTAATGCTGCTTTGATTTCCTTAAATATTCTGCCGTTGCTGTATTTCCATTTTTCAGCATTTCCAATGGCGTTCCTGCAAACACAACTTACCGTTATCAGACATCCCGCAGGATAACTTACATCTGCACCATTTATAATAATATCATTCATCCCTATTCCTCCCGACCCTCATGCTTTATGCTTTTGCAGCTATATTAATCCCTCTTTTCAGGAAAAGAGCAAGCAAGTTCTTTGTTTTATTGAACCATACTTTGGCATGCATCCCTCTATTATACAACCTTGTTGCAATTGCCAAACTTTTAAATCCTATCATGCAGTAAAAAATTGGGGATGGCATCGAAACCATCCCCAACTCAGCAACCAGTGCTCCACTCTCAACATGCGACCAGCGGTAACAATATCTATTCAAATCTCAACATGAGCGAATCACAAACCGGCGTATATCCTATTTTTTGATAAATGCTATTCGATGTTGGATTCAGCAAATCCGTGTATAATACGCACTTTTTATATCCTCTGTCCAATGCCATTTGACTGATTTGAGCCACGCATGAAGTGGCATAACCCTTTCCGCGATAATAAGGAGGGGTATACACAAATGCCACGCCGATAGCTGTTTGCAATTCCCTTGTATAACCTGCCATAGAGACAGGTATCCCATCGACCTCCAAAGCGTAGAGCTTTTTAGTAGATAATCGGTATCGATATGCTTCTTCATTTTGAGGGATTGACATTTCTGTTGCTCCATAACTACTTGCTGCATTAAATGCCTCAAGCCAGTATGGGAAAAAATACATATCTCTTTCATCCAGCAAACGAACGACACCAAATTGCTTAATATCTGGATTTACTGCCTTAAGCTCATATATGCGCTGGCTCATGGTTGTTTTAAAGGTTAATCCCTTTAGAGAGGTATATTCACTGGCAAAATGCTCCGCCAGGTTTTTTTCAGTCATCACACCGGGAATTTCATAGCCTTTCAGTCCATCTATCAGGCAGTTTATGGCTTTTGAATTGATTACATTGTCTGTAGCATAAAGTGTGATATTATGCGGTGGTGTCATTAAAGCGGTAAGCTGTATACCCTTTTCATCCGAAACAGTTGCCATAAGCCAATTTGCAGGGTCACGCCAGTCTGTTTTATCTTTCCCTTCATGTCCAATTATGATATTGCCAAGGAGAATCATGTTCTGCGACTCGTGACGCATTAACACATCATAGGTATCATAGTAAAACTCATGCACATCCTTATACAACTTGAATTGCATTTCTAACCACCCTTTCTCACACTAAATAATATAAACAGTTTACATTAACAGTCATAAATTTTGCTCCCGTTCATCGCTGTGAAATCAACCCATAACCCAGCCTGACCAAACACCATAATTTAAAATATGTTCTGAAGCATAATTGAATCTTATTGCTTGCTCTTAAATGGTGACATTAAGAAAAATATCATGGCAATTATATAAGCGAAATACATGGTATATACTACTTCCAAAGGCATAGGCCAACTCATTTCGGGATAATTTAAGGCAATAGCTGCAAAGCTGAAAGCTATAACTAACATGAATATTCCCAAGCTTCTTGATAGTTTTTTACTCATGGTTTATGCCTTTTTGAAAGCTAGTTTAATAACATTATAGATTTTTTTCCAGTTATTCTCAAGCCCCCTCCTATACAGAGAATTTCCTCTTTATTGGCGGCTAAACTTATTTATATTGATTATACTTGTATTTGCTTTTAATAGTAAATTTATCAATTTTTAATTCAAATCCCTATATAAGCACAGGTTGATGCGTCCCTCCTTTTTCCTCAGCCTATATATTATCTCATCTGTCACATCATACCTACCCTACTTCATCCTCAACTTTTTCCCAAAAAAATACCCTTGATATGTTTCCTCATGCACATATCAAGGGTTAAAGTCGAGTATGCATATTTGCATTATTTTAAACCCAGCATTATAAATTTACTTTGATTTTACAATCAATGTTCTGAGTGTATAGTTTCAATAATACTATCGCAGCGAAGCCGTGATATTGAATACCGCATTATGATCCAAGTTATGGCAATCACACCGAGCGTACACTGAAGTATTGGCATCCAGGGTATCGCATAATCCAATTTTACCGGTGAGGTAAAAGCTCGATATAATAAGTACGACCCGAGGACACCAAGGGGCACTCCAAAAACAAGGGATTTAACCGAACATAGCAAGCTTTCAAGGTTCAGCATGCGTCTAAGCCCTGCCGGTGTGATGCCGACACTGCGCAAAACGGCAAATTCACGCCCACGGGAACGAACGTTGGTGGATATGGTGCTGATTACATTAGTCATCCCAATCAGCGTCAGCATCGTGATGAACCCGTATATAAATACCATAATCAAGCGGCTTATATCGCGGACCTCAAAAGGGATTTCCTCCATATTTTTTACTTCAATATATTCCGAACTTCCCTCAAATGTAATGGAATCATGCAATATTTCCTCAGCATATTTTGCGAAACCCTTCGGATTCTTTGCTTCTATAAACCATATGTAACGGGTGGCATTAAGCTGCGGAACAATAACCGTCACATTGCCCACATAAGTTGCCGCCACCTCATTCGGCACATCACGGATATCAAGCATACCACCCAAGGACAACTCAACTTTGGAATTATCTTTTGGGTTTGTTAAATTCAAAGTCTGAGGGGTAAATGCAAAGGGTTCAAATATTGATTTTCCGGCACCGTCACCGCCGGGTATTCGTGCATAATTTACAAGTATGTTAGAGCCAAGGGGAACCCCCGCTTTTTTACACAGCTTTGCATAATTCTCTTGGTCCGTGATGAATAAGGTAACGGGTACTGAATATCCGTCCCCGGCAGGGACATATCCATTAGAGTTGAAAATTTCAAGCATCTTGGATGTCAGTATTTCTTTCGGTATAACTGTTTTGTACGAGTTATAATCACCTTCCAGCACATCATCTCCAACGCCAAATACGCTGGTGTTGGGATACTCGCGGAATTTCACAGTTATTTGGTCTGCAATAGCGCTGTTTAACGTAGCATACTCATGCTCTTTACTTTCATTGCTTCCGTTATCAGGCTTTGCTTCTTCCGGGGGTAAAAATGTGCATACTACATTTGCGTTTTCTACACCCGGGTAATACAATCGCGTGATTTCTTTATATTGCCCGCTGAAATAACCGGCGGCGATAAACAGCACTATGCTTGCGGTGAGGGACACAACAGTTGCGCGGAAATTTCTCCGGCTTCTTTTCAGTGACTTATAAGCAAGGGTACCTTCAAAACCGAACAGCTTTCCGATGAGAAGCCCTCCCCGGACATTCCTTGCTTTGATTTCAACCTCACCTCTTCCCCGTATAGCGTCAATTGAAGCCATCTTTGCAGCCTTGCTGGCTGGAATCCATGCCGACATCCACACAGTCCCAAAGGATAGCATTATCGAAATTACTATGGCCTGCCATGCAACAATAAAATCAAAGTTGATTTGAAAAGAGTTCCTTCTGTTTGCCGCAGCCAGAAGATTATCCATGATCTGTATACCTGCAAAATTGACGATTAGTCCCAACACAATACCTATGGGAATAGCGACTGCTGCGAGCAATATCCCTTCATACATGATTATTTGTGCTATCTGCCGCTTTGTCGCACCGACGCTTTTCAGAATGCCGAACTGCCTGATACGCTCTCCCGCGCTGATGCGGAAGGAATTGGATACAACTATAACGGAAGCGGCTGTTATAATGGAACCGAAAACAGCGCCCAATCCCAAAAGCATCTCATTATACATGGAGTTATAATAACGGTTCTCGCCCAATAGACCCTTAAACATAACATCAGCGCTGGCAACAAAGCCGGAGACAGCGGTTATCATTGCCGTTGACAGCATTATTCCGGCAAGGGTAAAAAGGGTGCGGCTCCGGTTTGTTTTCAATTGGCTGTACGCCAATCCTGCAGCTAGTTTCATCGGCACACCACCTCATCCCTGATGATTTGTCCATCGCTGATGGTAATGACCCGATCGGCCTGGACAGCTATTTTTTCGTCATGGGTGATGATAATCAATGTCTGATTGTATCGCTTATTCGACAGCTTCAAAAGCTCTATAATCTCTCTGCTGGATTTGCTGTCCAGATTGCCCGTAGGTTCATCGGCGAGGATGATCGCAGGATCATTGATCAATGCCCTTCCTACGGACACGCGCTGCTGCTGTCCCCCGGAAAGCTCATTGGGTAAGTGTTTCGCCCTATCAGTCAACCCGATTGTTTCAAGTATCTTCTTAAGCTTATCTCCATCCGGTTTGCGATTGTCCAAAAGGCACGGCAGCAAGATGTTTTCTTCCGCCGTTAGCGTCGGAATGAGATTATAAAACTGATAAACAAGCCCTATATTACGGCGGCGAAAAACCGCAAGCTCGCTTTCATTCAGCTTAAAGATATCCTTGCCGGAAATTTCAACGCTGCCTGACGTAGGGCGGTCAACGCCACCGATCAAGTGCATAAGGGTTGATTTCCCTGAGCCGGATGCGCCTACGATGGCTACAAACTCTCCTTTTTCCACGCTGAAGCTCACACCACCTAAAGCCGTAACAGTTGTGTCACCTTTGCCATATGTCTTGGTTAAATTTTTGACTTGCAAAATAGCCATTACTTGTCCTCCTCATTTTTGATAATGTATATTAAAAGAATGAAAAAAGCCTGCCTGTTTCAACAGTTTCATCTTATCGAAATCAGGCAGGCCATGTTGGAAGTTTAACTTATCAAAATCTTATTTAATTCTTATGAAGAACTTATTATTTTCTTATGCTGTTGTACACTGCCACTGCATCCGTAACATTGTATTGTTCGGTTTTGTGATTTCCTTTGGCACCGGTTGTTATCAATATATATTCCTCTCTACCCACTTTGGCGAGGCTTGCGAGACATAGACCTGCCTTATCGGTATATCCGGTTTTCCCTCCTAAAATTTCCCCGTCAGCAATGTTTTGATCACCAAGCTTTTCATACATGGTGCTGTAAAAGGTTATCCCGCCGGGGTGTACATTGGTAGGCGGCGTGGAATAGCGGAATGTAGTGAAAATCTCCCGGAAAGCATCATTTTCTAAAGCATAGCTTAGAAGAACAGCCAGATCCTCGACAGTTGTGTAGTGGTTTTCAATGTGAAGCCCCGTCGTATTTTCAAAATGGGTATTTTTCATGCCAAGGTCTTCCGCCTTTTGATTCATTAAATTTACAAAATTCTCTTCAGATCCAGCTATATGTTCTGCAAGTGCAATACAGCACTCCGCACCGCTGGGCAGCATTACTCCGTACAAAAGATCGATGGCCCTTACCTCTTCGCCCGGTTGGAAACCTGCCATTGACGCATCTGCTTCGAAAAGTCCCTGAAACATAGAGTTGGTAAGCTTTATTTTTTCCTTAAGATTGTACAAATTCTCTATCGCAACAATGGTTGTCATCATTTTAGTCAAGGAAGCAGGATAGATTTTTTCATCGCTATTTTTTTGCATCAGTATGGTATTGTCTTTTAAACGGATCAGAATCGCGTTACGGCTGTGCAGCCCGTTTTCAGATATAGATGCAGGGGAATCAGCTTTTTTCTCCGGCGGAGATACCGGGATTATCTTATAGCCAGAGGAATCAGGTTTTATAGTCAAAGAATATGGCGAGGTTTTATCGGCATATTCTAATATGTTATAGTTTTCCGGAGTAATAATGGATATATAGGCAAAAGCAGCAATGGCAGCCATCATAAGAAATATTGCGAATATGCTTATTCCCGATTTTTTCTTTCTTGTTTTTTGCACCATAATTAAACAGCTCCTTATTTTATGATGATACTATTCAACCACAAAACAAGGAGCAATGTTGGAATTTCATCTTATGAACCTCTTAAGATTTTCTTAAAACAAAAGAAGCTTTTATACCGGAAGCTTTACTGTAAATGTAGTATTTTCTGTGTTGCTTTCCACAGATATTGTTCCGTCGTGAGCATTGACAATTTCTTTGGCGATGGCCAAGCCCAGCCCTGCTCCACCGGTGTTTGTGGAGCGCGCAGAATCCAACCGGTAAAATTTCTCAAAAATAGTATCAAGCTTTGTCTGCGGGATTGGATTCCCCTGATTGGTAAAAGTTATTTTGATATAGTTGTCCTGCTGTTTGGCAGAAATGTCAATGACGCTGTTTTCATAGCTATAGGCTATCGCATTTTTCAAAATATTGTTGAACACACGGGCTAGTTTGTCTGCATCTCCCCACAGAGTTAAACCTTCAGGCACATTGACCGACACCTGCTTTCGTTGTGGAGTCAGCAATGGATAGAATTCATCCGCCATCTGCTGGAGCATGAAAAGCAAATTTATTTTTTCCTTATTCAAAACAATAGTTTGAAGGTTAAATCTTGTGATTTCAAAAAACTCGTTTATAAGCTTCTCTAACCGATAAGCCTTTTCCAAGGTAATACCGACATATTTTGCCTTTTGCTCCTGAGGCATATCCGGAGCTTCATTCAGAAGACTCAAATATCCTATGATGGATGTCAGAGGCGTCTTTATATCATGAGCCAGATAAACTACCAAATCATTTTTTCGTTGTTCGGCATCAAGGGCGGCTTTCTTTTGCTTTTCCAACTTATTTTTTATCTGATTAATCTTATTTTCCATGAAATCCAACTCCGGTGACAATGTAATCTCTTCATCGGTTTCATCCGTAAGCTTATCCATTCCGATGCTGATCTCATCAAAATATTTTGTTAGCCATGAGATGGAAAACCTAAAAAGTATGACTAAAAATATCAGAGTCACAAAAAAAAGAATCTTATCCATATTTTTACGGAATACAAGATTATAGATTGTGTATGCATCTGAATAACTAAAAGAAAAAACATCGATTAAAAACCGGACAATACGGTCTCCGATCTGTCCACGCAGAATATTGCGCAACAGATAAACAGTCACCGCGGCAGTAACTGTTATCAGAAGCATTTGAAAAAACACTTTTCTTTTTAATTTTATATAATCATTCCTTCTTTTATCCCTCTTATCTGTCAATTTTATAGCCAACCCCCCATACCGTTTTGATGTACTTGGGATGTTCCGCGTTATCGCCCATTTTTTCCCTCAAATGCCGGATATGAACCATTACCGTATTATTGCTGTTGGTAAAATACTTGTCTCCCCATACCTCACGGAACAATTCTTCTGAACTGACTACGCGCCCCCGGTTGGAAGCCAGCACCCATAGAATTGAAAACTCTGTGGGAGTTAGAGATAGAGGCCTTTCATTCAATGTGCATTCGTGGGTGTCCTTGTTTAAAACCAAACCGGCAAAGGCAATAAGCTTTTCCTCTCGCAACAGTTCGGAGGAATTGTATCTGGTAAATCTCCGAAGCTGTGCTTTAACACGGGCAACAAGCTCCAAAGGCTGAAAGGGCTTTGTCACGTAATCATCCGCACCAAGGGTCAGCCCGGTAATTTTGTCAATTTCTTCATCTTTAGCAGTCAGCATGATAACAGGGAAATTGTGATTCTCCCTGATTCTCTGACAGAGGGTAAAGCCATCAATGTCCGGCAGCATCACATCAAGTATTGCCAGATCCAGTTTTTCCGACATTACGCATTTCAACGCATCCTGACCGTAATAAAATTTGTACACTGTATAGCCTTCATTTTTTAAATAAACTTCAATCAGATCCGCTATGGACTGCTCATCATCCACAACCATGATATTCATGCTCATAAGTTCTATCCCTTCTCATTTACATAAAAGCTTAATTATATAGTACCGAATATAAAAATTTATATCATATTAATTATCTTAAAAAAACCTTAAGTTTTTATTAAGATGACCCATTTCACATATTAACACAAAAGACTGTTATAAAAAACGCAATTTCTTCTATTTAGCATATCACACGCGTCACCTATCCATCATCCATTTTAATCTTGAATCCATATGAAAAAAGCAAAATTATATTTTTCATTAAAGGTTCACTAAAGGTAGATAGTTTATATTAGTAAATGTAAGGTAGCTGCCTACAAAAAACTATTAAAAAACTTAAAATGGAGGTAATGTAAAAATGAAAAACAGAATTATATCAATGTTGGATACTACAAAAAAGAAAGTGGGTGCTGTTGCTCTCTGTGGAGTGCTTGCTGCTGCAATAGGCACCGGAGCAGTTTTTGCAGCAAACTCTATGAATACTTTGCAGGTCAAGATGGAAAACGGAGTTAGGAGTTACTCCACGGATGACGGTAAGACTTGGAGCACAAATGCTCCTGAAGGTGTAACGGTAAGCGAAGAAGATGGAAAAATTACCATTACCAAAGGTATCCCCCCGAAAGACGGCGATGGTAATGGAATGCTGATCAAAATGGAAGATGGCGTAAGGTTTTTCTCTACCGATGGCGGTAAGACCTGGAGCCAAAATGCTCCGGAGGGCGTAACAGTGAATCAAGATGGTTCTGTGACTAAAGTTGGCAAATAATCAGATCAGTTGAAGCAAAACAACAAACCAACTCATATATAAAAGCAAAAATATTTCCTAAACACATAGGAGCTGCAACTAGCTCCTATGTGCATGCATGCTTCAGAGAATATAGCATTAACCTTTTAAATTGGCAGCAAGGAGGCAAAGGAATGAGGATACTGATGGTGGAAGATGAGAAATATATGGCGGAAGCTGTTGCTCAAGTTTTAAAAAAGAATAACTATAGCGTTGATTTGGCCTATGACGGTGAAGATGGGCTGGATTACGGGCTTTCAGGCATTTATGATATAATAATTCTTGATATCATGCTGCCTAAAATGGATGGTATAAGCATTCTTAAGGAATTGCGGAAAAACAACATACAAACACCTGTTATCCTGTTGACTGCAAGAGGTGAAACGGAAGACAAGGTACGAGGTCTTGACAGCGGCGCAGATGATTACCTGGCGAAGCCATTCCATACCGACGAACTGTTAGCCCGTTTACGTGCATTGGGGCGCAGAAATACGGAGATGATAGCAAATGATGGCATACTGAAATATGGAGATATCAAACTGAATCCTCATAGTCTCAAGCTCGAATGTGGAGGCAAAGAGATAATTTTGACATTGAAGGAGTCCCAATTATTGGAGTTGCTAATAAAAAGAAAAGGCTTGATTGTCTCAAAGGAAAATATCATTGAAAAGCTATGGGGTTATGATACCGATGCAGAAGATAACCGTGTAGAAATACATGTATCCCTTTTGCGAAAAAAGCTGGCTCAGTTGGATTCCGATGTTTCCATTCATACCATAAGAGGTGCGGGATATATCTTAAAATAGACAAAGGATGGGCAGTAAAATGTTTAAAAAATTGCGCAACAAATTACTCATTCTTAATATGTCCATGACTTCGGCAGTTATGATTGCTGCCTTTACTGTCATTTATATCATCAGCTATAATAATGTAAATAAGGAAATCGCAAAAAGACTGGACCCGCAAGCTGGAATGCTGACTGTAATAGAAGGAACAGAACTGCCGGATGATGCAAAAAACAGTGACTCCAAAACCCTTAATAAGAGATTTTCATCCGATGATACTTATACCTTCAGCATACAGGTAGACGAAAAGGGCAGAATTCTGGAAATAGACTCTCCCCTTAACATGCCTGAAGAAGCATACAATAAAGCTGCCGATATTGCCTGGAGCAATAAAAACAACAGTACCACAATAACTCTGGAAGGCAGGCAGTGGAAATATACCATAGCTCAAATAAAAAGGCAGGTCATTCAGGAGGACGGAAGGTCCTATACCGTTGCGGAAAGCAAATACCAGATAATGTTTTTGGATGTTACGGGGTATAAAAAAACGCTGCTCCAATTGCTGACTACTTTGGTTTCCGTAGGATTAATAATGCTTTTTGCCATTTTTATAATTAGCCTTTATTTTGCCAACCGGGTAATTAAACCCATATCCGAGGCTTGGGAAAGGCAAAAGCAATTTGTTGCTGATGCTTCCCATGAATTAAAAACACCCATTTCAATTATAAATGCCAATTGCGACGCACTTTTGGCAAATAAAGAGGAAACCATTCAGAGTCAAATAAAATGGCTTGATTATATAAAAATCGGAACCGACAGAATGACAAAACTTATCAACGATCTTTTGTCTCTGGCCAAAATGGAGGATGTGAGATTTGCAATACAAAAAGTTACCTTCAATATGAGCAGTGCAGTCAATGATGTGATTTCATCGATGGAAGCTGTGGCGGCCGAAAAAGATATAAAGCTCACCCGTTCCATAGAGCCCAACATAATTGTTAAGAGCGATGCTGAAAGAATTAAGCAGGTCGTCACCATTTTATTGGACAATGCGGTAAAGTATACAAATGAAAAGGGGCAGATCGATATATCCCTGGTTAAGTCAAAACGTCATGTTACCTTTTCCATAAAAAACAGCGGGAAAGGGATAGCCAAAAAAGATTTACCCAAAATATTCGACCGGTTTTATCGGATAGATCCCTCCAGGGCGCAGGGAACCGGCGGTTATGGCTTGGGACTGTCAATCGCGAAGACCATTATGGATAGATTGGGTGGCGAGATATATGCTGCCAGTGTGGAAAATGAATATACCATATTTACCTTTAAGATTGAATTATAATGAACAAATGCTTTTATTGATTAACAATGTGGATAAATCCATATAAAAACCTCCTCTTGTTTTATTTGCACTAACTAAAATAAAATCAGAAGAGGTTTTTGTATTAAAAATTAAATATATTCAAAACTCCATTAAGCCTTTGCAGGCTTTTGTCCGTACCATCGCTTTCAACGTTTTCGGCCATCAGCTGCCAATCTGGCAGTCCGTATGTCTACCTTACCAGTTCAAAGTTGGTAAACACCCATCTCCCGTTTATGCATTCATACTGAAAATCATGCTCCTCGGTACCAGTTACATTCTGTGAGACGGGATCGTCATATATCTCCACGAAAACCTTGTAAAGGATCTTCGTATCGCTTTCCCGAACAATCTCATAAGTTTCCTTTCCTTTTGTTATATCGCTGCCCCTATCGGCGGGAATAGCGTACAATGCCCCGTCAATATCCCGATAGCGTATTATCGAACCGTCACCAGCCAATAACTTTTCCACTATGTCATCCGAAAAGAGGGTTTGCAGATATGATTTCAAATCCGCACAGCTTTTGATCGTATCATGTGTTACCTTATAATACTCGAACCCATCCAATTCCTTTCTGTCCGAATAGTCAACCGGCATGGTTGTAGCGTCAAACCAGCTGTATGCTTCTACTGCTTTTTGATACGACTCATTAATCATGTCGTCCGTAAGCACACTTTCCCCGCCTTCATCGTGACTTTCCCTGTTTTCATTAAGGTTCACTTCATTTTTCTCGGTGCATGCAGAAAGTGTGCAAATTGTAATGATAAACAAAAGTAAAAGATATTTCTTTATATTATGTAGACTGTCCATTTAATTGCTATTTCCTTTCTTTTTAAAATTAATTGAAATATTGAGTAAAATCCCGCATACCACTATCAGCCATGCAAAAATGTCAAACCAAGGCAATTATGACTCCAGGCATGAATCCTCCGTTATTATGGTGGTCAGATGCCTTTTGGCATCTGACCACCATAGTCCTAGATTAACACTAATTAATTACTATTATTTTATATGCGGCACTGAACCCGTATGATGATCCAACATAAGCGTTACCAAACAATACTTGGTTTCCATTTGGACCTACAGGATCACATACTGTAAATAGGCCATCATAGCTGGAAGCCATCACCGATGCTGAGAGCTTGGTCTTACTGTTATATGCGGTTATCCATGCGTTTATTTCCTCTTCACTTACAGTACCTTCCAATTTGCTCTCATCCACCGTAATCCTTGTCGATAAATTAGGTTTATAGCTGATAGGTGTTTCATGGGTTGTAGATATAAATACGACGGTGTGGGTTCTCGTACCGCTTTGAAAGGATACTGCAATCCCCTCGGGATTCAATGATAAATAATATGCTATAGCATTGGCTTTATCCTCATCGGTACCGGTAAGCGAATAGGACGTATATGTTCTCCCAAATCCACCTATCGCATCAGCATGGTACATGTAAACAGGATCTCTTGTCGTATTGGCTACATACTTGCCATCTGTGTATGTTATCGTTGGGAAAAGCGTATTTGAATATGCAACTGTAAAAGGATCGGGTTGTAAAATGCTTGTACTGCCGGTTCTTACATCATACCTTGGTTGGGTAGTTGTTGCACCTAAATTCTTTAATATCATTGCATAGGAAGTGGCAACGCAGCCGGCATTTTTAATTCGATCTAACCAAGTCGAAGACGACGGTTTGCCGTCGGCATTTTTATAGTAAAGGTTATCCAAATTGGTTGTCGTGTAATCAGGAGAGTTTTGGCAGAAATAAGCATAATTATTAAGATACAATTTTGCTCTGACTCTATATTTGTTATTAGTATCGTGACTTCCATTATACCCGACAACCTTAAAGTAGTATGTGCTGTTTTTTGTTACAGGTATATTTGACACCAGCTCTTGCGAGGTTGTGCCTATTGACTTGTCAAGAAGCGTGCCACTGGAATTATAAACATATAAATCATAGTCCTTGCCGGATGGAATATCTCCCAACCAGAAGTTCATATACCCGGAAAGTCCGGCAACCACATTAAAATAATCAGTATCAGAGCTTGAACTGATCTTTCCATAAATAGTATCGTCTTGATTTACTAAATTGGCTGTTGACATAGTATCGTTGGATTCGGTCTCATTTTTAGCTACTGCATTTGGTTCAACATCAAAAGCGTATGTAGACGAATTAAATATTATGCCCATCAACAAGCTCATGCATAAAAGCATTATAACTTTCTTTCTCATTTCAACCCTTCCTTTCTTATCGTTGTACTTTTTGAATAACCATCTTATTTTTCCTGTGAATGCACCTCTACCACCATATAAAATTTCAAATAGCCCAACGGAATCATCTCCTTAAATTTTATCCTTCACTAATAAAACAAATCAGAAGGGCTTTTTGTGACAGGAAATAAAAAAGCTCATGAACATTTTTCAGTGTCAGTCATCTTTATATGACAGGAAGCCTCAATGCCGTCCTTGAAGGATGATCCAAATCCTCCGCAGCGCATTTGAGTAAGGCTGTGGATGTGATTCCACAATCAAACACGCAAAAATATAGGGCTTTCCAGCATCATCGCCCCTGCAAAACACGGATTAAACAAGCGGCAATTCATCGGAAAGCCATATTCAAGCCATTTAAGCTTTTATCTTTATATTTAAGCTTTTATCTTTGCATAAAAGCTTTTTTATATTATTCATCAACACCTCGCACTATGCGTTTTGAAAAATAAAAATGCCGTTTTAGCCTGGTTAGGCCTTAACGGCATTTTATGACAATATAAAGCTGTCTAAATATAAAGCTGTTTAATACAGTCTTATGGTAAAATCCTTGGAAAATTCCCAGAACTCCGGGAAATTAAAACAGAACTGCGCATTTAATTCAGTCCAATTTATAAGGATCTTTTTAGGCAGATGCCTCACCCTTTGCTAAGGCGGCTATACGTTTCTCAAAACCTTCTCCATCGGCTTGCCTTTTGCCAGTTCGTCCACTAATTTGTCCAACCAGCGTATTTTCTGCATAAGCGGATCTTCTATTTCCTCAACACGAACTCCGCATATCACTCCAGTTATTTTGGAAGCGTTCGGATTGATTTGAGGGGCCTCGGCAAAGAACGTCTCAAAGTCCACTTCTTTGTCTATTTGAGCCTGCAATCCCTGTTCATCGTAGCCTGTCAGCCATTGGATGACGGTATCGACTTCTTCTTTTGTGCGTCCTTTGCGCTCAGCTTTTTGAACATACAGAGGATAGACACTGGAGAATTTCATTTTGAATACACGTTCGTTTTTCATACTTCATCCCTCCACTTGCTTCGGCGCTTCTTCAGCGACAGTTTATCAGTTCACACCTAATTTCATCTGTTGCTACGGCGTGGAATACTTGAGAAAATTATACCATATTACTCCGCTGTATGTCCTTCTTTAAAACGCATTCCACAAAAATATAAAAATGAATATGCATCCCCAAGCATTTCCAGTCATTTCTTTTACCATCAGCATGCCATAAATGATTATCACAACAGTGAGCATTTCAACCAAGCCTTCAAGGGTAACGCCTATCATGCCGTGTATTAAAATACACATAACCGCGCAAACAATCGCACCCCAATTGAGCAGTTTGTATTTGGACGGATACCGTTTATTTATTTTGTCGCTGATTACCACATAGTTAAAGGCCTCAAAAAAGCCCCAGGCTGCTGCTATGAGCAGCATTGCTATAATGTTAACAGGAAACCCGCTCGCCAGCGCTTCCTTTGTCATCCATACAGACTGAAAAGGCATGTAACTTGTTATCCTATTTGTTGCAGCTGAAAAAATGATATATGGAACAAAGCAAACTACGCACAAGGCGATAGATTTTATTGCACCTTTAAGCCTCAATCCATATGAATAAAAGCTTTCCTTTCTGTAAATTGCCACAATGCTGATTCCTAATCCGGCAAGACTAAACTGGCATACAGCAGCTATCAAAGTTCTTAGCAAAATGTGAATATTCTCATTCTTAACCATGCTGCTAAACTGGCTTTGGAAAGCTGTATAAATTCCCAGAACTGCCAAAGTGGCTATCAGAATTATCCATAGGTCAGCATCCAGTCGTTTCTGCTCTATTGTCAGTTTTCGCTCACTCATATGCAATAATGACCTCCCTTTATGCATGCAATAGAAAAATTAAGAACTCAAAATGAATGCCAGCTGCTTGTTCCTTTAGAACAACGGAAGAAATTGCGCAGCAATTTCAACACAGTTTCAACGAGGCGGAAGATTTTAACTCACCGTCTATTTTGTAATTAGGTACCCGCCAACTATAAATAAGAGGTGGATGACATATTTCACCTCGCCATAATCTTTAGCTTGTAAAAAATAAATCCTGCGAAAAATGCTAAGTTCTTTAAACGCATCTTTTCTGTTGGTATGATATAACTTTATGCTGTTTCAAGAATAATTTTACACTTAATAGTCTACATTAAGAAGGGCATAAAAACAAGGAACCAATAGAAAATTCTGTTAAAACATAGTAAAAAAAGTAGTTAAAATTACCAAAGAAATCTCACTGTACCTTATTTAGTCCATTTCATATAGACCCTCTCATTGAAGCCTTTTAGTTTGGGATGCTTTTCTTGCTTTCGCATGAACTCTGAAAATCCCAGCTTTTTATACAGCCGGTAAGCATTTTGATTGGTATCCGCAACATCTAGAATAAATTCACGGTAGGGCAGTTCTTGCATAACGTGTTGAAACAATGCCGTGCAAACACCTTTTCCGCGCGCTGCCTCACTTGTGGCGACGCACTCAATATAGCCGGTATTATCCGGATATGTCAGCGGGGTATTGAATTCTTTTTTCAATAAGTAATATGCCAGATTTCCCATGACAAAACCGAGATGTCTTTTCATCATGGTTTTGTCTATATGCATGGCTCGCTGCCGGTTGTTGGAGCATGCGAGCATGCCTGCAATTTTTCCATCCATTTCAGCCAGATAAAAAACATCAGGGCAGAATGTGCCTTTGAATGCGTTTCTAAGCTTTTCCCTGTCCTTGCTGAAAAAGGATAAGTCCTTGTAATAGCCATCCACGAATACGTTTGCTACTTCATAACCAACATCGCGGTCATAATCTGTCATTCTGCGGACTAAAACATTATTATTGGCCATAATGACACCTCCTGAATATGAAATCTTCTCATTATCTCATTCTAAAAAATATATCTAACCAATATCCCCTTGCTTATCACCAGCTTTTTCTTTTACTAAAAACGCCATAATGTCTTCTATCTCAGGTGCAATGTATTTGTCTCCCAAAAATAGCCTCATGTTTGCCATCCCTTGAATTATTGAAAAATACAAAAGCGCCAATTTGTACGGATTTCCCGGTTTGAACTCTCCCATCTTCTGTCCCTTTTCAATCAGCTCTGCAGCCTTCTCAAATAATAGTAAATCGCTCTTTCTGATTTCAGCCATTTGAGGCAGCGCTTCCTCCTCAAAAATAGAGCGGGTGATCATAAGAAAGTAGCAAGACAGTTCTTCGCTTGACTGGATATCTTTAATAAGGCTGGAGGTCATTTCTGCGAAAGCCTGGGTGGGAGAAGCATGGGAATCAAAGATCTGTGCAGCTTTAGTCAGCTCTTTGACCGTATCCTCTATCAATTCACAAAAAAGCTCATCCTTGGACGAAAAGTGGCGGTATATAAGTCCTGTGCTTATTCCTGCGGACTGGGCGATTTCTTTTATATTGGTCAAGGCAAAGCCTTTTCGCGCAAACAACTTAAGCCCGGCTGCCATTATCTTTTTTTTCGTTGCCATAGTTATTCTTTCGTTTTGCTCCTTGGTTCGTGCCATTATCATAACCTCTTTCACAATATAATGAACTGAACGTAAATTCATTATATTATGGATAGCAGTGTTTGTCAAGGAACCTCTATAAGTTCAAAAATGCGCAATCCTTCTATATGTTAATGCCACCCTTCCTGGGAGAGTAATGAAAATGGACCCGATGTCCCAAGGCACCAGGTCCAAATCCCCGATCAACTCATATTCGCATGATGTATGATACTCTAAACCTTAAATTTTGCTACTAATAATCTTAACTCTTCTGCAATTGAAGCCAGATGTCCTCCGGAGCTTGCTATCTCTTGAATCGCAGCAGCTTGCTCTTGCATAGAAGCAGATGCTTGTTCTGTTCCGGCAGCATTTTCTTCAGAAACTGCCGATAAACTCTGAGTTAGTTCAATGATTTTGTTTTTATGCTCCGTCATAATTTCTGAAGAATGATTAAGCTTATCAATTATAGATTTAATGGCATCTATCGCCTCTGCTATTCCCCTAAATTTATCTTCTGTCTGCTTTACGCTTTCATCCTGATCATTATCAATCCGCTTAACTTCAGTCATTGTCTCCACAGCTAACTGAGATTTAGTCCTAAGCTCTTTAATTACTTCATTTATTTCCCGAGTAAAGCTATTTGATTGCTCTGCCAGCTTTCTAATTTCGCCGGCAACAACAGCAAAACCTTTACCTGCCTCGCCTGCTTTTGCTGCTTCTATTGAGGCATTTAAAGCCAGAAGGTTTGTCTTATCTGCAATGCTTTTAATCATAGCACTGGCAATTTCAATTTTTTCCGTGCTTTCATTATTGCTTACTATCACTTGATAAATCTCTTCTGTGGCTTGGTTGCTTCTTTCTGTCTTTTCAACAAGCTCTTTAAGAATTTCATAGCCATCATCTTTTTGCTTCTCAATTTGCTCTGCCGCATTATTGAGTTCCTGGATATACTTTAAGTCTTGTTCAAGTAAGTTGCCCAATTCTTCTATATTACTGGCTGTGCTTTCAATGTCTTTCGCTTGCTCTGCCGCACCTTTAGCAATTTCTTCAACCGTCTTTGTCACTTCTTCTGATGAAGTGGCTGCCATTTGAGATTTGGCAGATAATTCTTCTGTCAGGCAAGCGATATTTTCCGCATTTTGTGAAATGGTATTAACCATATGTCTCAGATCATTGAGAACATTATTATAATAACGGCCCATCTTTCCTACTTCATCTTCGGCCTTCACTTCGACAGGCCGTGTAAAGTCGCCTTTGGCAACATATCCTAAGTTATCGACAAATTTCTTGATTCTCTTAGAAAATGAAGCGCTATACAAGATTATGAAGGCAGACGTTAATAGAACTATTGCCAGAGTGATAAGAATTACCTTTCTTACAATCTCATCTACCGATGAGAACAGCTCTTTTGTCGGAGCCATTACCACCAGTTTCCAGCCGGTGCTCTTAAGTGATATGTAATACGTTTTGAAGCTTTTCCCGCCTAACTTGACATCCTCCGAACCGGTGTCATTGCTCAGAATATCGTTGGCAATACCACTCAATTCCTCATCTTCATTAATCGTTTGCTTCATAACCTTGTCAGAATCCTTATGGGCAATGAATCGTCCGTTTGTATCCAACAGAAAAGCAAATCCGCTGTCTTCCAACTCTACTTGCGAAATAATATTTTGAATGGTTGTCAAATCATAATCAGCCGATACAACTCCAACTACGCCTTTATCCGTGTTAATGGGTACGGCTGTAGTAATCATCGTGATTCCTGAAGTTTCGTCAAAGTATGGATCCATCCAGCCTGCCCCATTCCCGGCATTTTTACCGGCAAGATACCAGTCCGTATTGGGATAATCATAGTCCTCAGTTTCATAATCTTCTGTATATACTAGTTCGTTTCCATCCTTATAAACATAGGGGCCAAAGTACTTTGTACCGCTATCATAGGTATAATATTCAAGCCACAATCCGGATCCGAGGGTGTTAGGATTCGTAGAGACCATTTTCTCAATAACCGCCCTGTAGTCCGCTTTTGTCAGCTTATTACCCTTGGCTTTATACACGGAAGCGACAGCTTCTGCAACTTTCCTATGGGCTGTAAATTCGTGCTCAATGGATTCGTTTATTTCTGCCAGTGCAACAGATATTCTTTCTTCTATTTGCTTCTCCAGTCCTTTTGATGCTTCCAAAACCGAGATGGCTGAAATCAACACTGTAGCAAGCAATATAATGGGTATAAACGCAATCAACATCTTTGACCTGATGCTCATCGAATTATAAAAATGTTTCATTTTCTTCACCCTCAAATTTTTATTATCTTCGTTATTTATACCTTAACATTACTGTAAACTCGTTATGCTAGCTTTTTCGATAGCTGAGTTCCGAGTTAAAGAGAGAGTTAGAATAGATAGCAAAACAAATTTTTATTGAATTTTAATATATAATTATGTTAAGTTCATATTATATCTCGTCAATTCGTCTGTCAATAGACAAGCATATATTTTTTGCCAAACATCTCCAAAATCCGATGAGTTTCACCAATCGTGTTGTATGCCCCTATGAACTCCTGACTTGTGCCCTTTAATATTATATCGGTCTTTCTGTAGGCAATCTGTAGCCTCCTCTCCTCTTTCTCCTCTAAAAAAGGTTCGACATATTATGTTGACTATGCTGCATATAAAGTAACAACCATCTATTCAGCATTGCTTTCCAGATTTTTAACTATAACCTTTCCGGTTGCATCTTTTCCGGTGATACGTATTTCGTATTTATCCGTTTCAGATACTGTTACAGTGAATAAGCCTGACTCAAGGTCGTTTCCCGTATAGGGTTCGCTACCTTTTTTTCCTTTGACCGTAAGAGCTATTTTTCCATTTTCATGGACTACTTCAATCTGCAGCACATCACCCTTGTTAAGGGATAGCTCACACTTGTTCTTTGAGCTCCACTCCTTGAAATCCATTGTGAATCCTGTTCCGTTTGGATTCTCAAGAATCACAATGCTGCCCTTTGGGGCGGAACAGGCTGATATCACTATAATAATGGTTATAAACAGTGGCAGAAAAACTATCGGGTGCATATTCCGAATCCTCTTTATTCTTGTATTTTTGTTGACAAAAAGCACGATAATACCTCCTCTGCAAACTTCGCCCGCTCATTTATCCATGGGCTGTGGCCGGAATGCTCAAACCACACAATTCCTTTATCGGGCACATCCAGGAGTTCCATATATTCCTCGGCCAACACAGTGGGCGCATTGACATCATGCCGGCCCAGGAAGAAGTATACCGGCACATCCAGTTTGGTATAATCCTTTCTCATATCGATGGTGTAAAGCTGTTGGTACACATGATTATAAGTGTTGATGATGCCGCGGAAAAAGTTGATTTTGTCCAGCAGTCCATATTCGGAAGAACCAATGTCCCGCAAGGTGTTATAGCCGGGATTGTAGATTTCAGGATTTTCCGCCATATAAGCGCTGAGATAATTCAGGTACACTGCGCTTTTCCATGTAACATCCTTTCCGTAATAGGGTGGTTCACCACTTGCCTTAAGCCTTTTTATTAAGGCGGTATCACCTTTGGATCGGGCGATTTCCAGAGCCTTGGCATAATCCATCCTTTCGGTTTCGGCAAAGTCCACCATTTGCCCCGTGCCGATCAAGGCGTGGTATGACTCCGGGTACTCATCCACAAGGAAAATTCCCAAGGCGCTGCCCCACGATTCACCCAAAAGATAAATCTTTTCCTTGGAAAAACGCTCCTTTAAGTACTCCGTCAGAGCGTGACCATCCTGAATATAGGTTTTGGCTGTAATGTTTTTCTTCTTTTCTGCATAATAGGACTTTCCGGAGCCAGGCTGATCCCAGTTGACAACGACAAAATGCTTCTCCAATTCCGCCAGCTCATGCCTCACCGCAGCCATCTGCGTACCGCCGGGCCCTCCTGCCAAAAAAAGCAGGACGGGCGCATTTTTGTCCCAACCCCTCAGACTGATCCACTGCTTCCTGCCGTTCAGTTCGAGTTCTCTAAGCTCCGCAATGCTGTTTTTGGGTGTTTTTCCGTTTTCATCAACAATGGACGGAGTGGAAGCGGTGAGCTGTGAAAGGGTGATCAATCCCATATTCAATATCATCACCACGGCAAAGAATATCGCCGATTTTTTCAATCTAAGGAGCTGCCTGGGATTCTTTTTTTTCCTTATGCGTGCGATGGCAAAATAAGCAGTTAGAATCAAAATTCCTGCAAGGGCAAAGACCGACAAAACGGTCAAAATTAAAAATATAACTGTCTGAATCATAGCAAACCTCCATTATTGCTTAATATATACACATTCAAGAGCGTTTCCCATCATCGGGATATCCGTGATGCGGCTATCCTTGGGAAATAGCCTGTTTTGCTCTATCAAGCGTTTTATAATTCTTAATTTTTCAGTTTCATTCAATGGTTCACGGAAAACGAGTACACCACCGTTTTTTAGGGACCCGGCCAACTCAGGAATGACCCTTTCCAATTCACTATCCGAAATATCATGCAATACAAAGTGGCAATACGCTACATCAAAGCTTTCCTTTGCAAGCGACGGGGATTCCCAATGCAGATAAATTATGTTCCCGTAGCTGCGCAAAGTTTTGCGGCAGACACTCAACCACCGTTCAGAGATATCCAGACAGGTCAATTGCCCATGGGGAAGCTTTTTTGCAGCGTAGTACGCAACTGTCCCCATGCCGCTCCCGAAATCAAGCACCTGCTCTCCGCCTTCAAGGGGTAGACGGTCCGCGAATGCCTGGTAGACTGTCCGGCCGCAAAAGAAAAACGCGAGCCTGGTCAAAAATATCTCTAAACGAGTCGGTTCATACTTCATTACTCATCACCTCAATATATCCAATCATGATTCTTGCTTTTACAATTTTATAAATACTGTAAAGCCTGTTATCAAAAAAACTATCCCGATGCATCTGAGTGCAATGACATATGCTTTTGAAGGTGTTACAGCTTCACTGTTTTTCCATTCCTCTGCAACATTCCATAGTTGCCTGGGGAAAAATAGTAACTTCAAGGAAAATAGCATTAACAACATTCCCGCGAGTTGTTCCTGCTTAATAATAATCCCTCCAATAAAAAATCAGCTGTATTTCAGGTTCATCACCATCATAGCAACCGAACCTGTCATACAGCTGATATAAACCTTAAATTTACCTTAAATCGTTGGAATGGTAATCCGGAAGGTACTGCCCTTAATTTCGTTAAGATGAAGTGTTAAATTCCCTCCGTGGGCTTCGGCAATTTTTTTGGCTATGGATAGCCCCAATCCGCTGCCACCGGTTTTGGAGTTGCGGGAATCGTCCACCCGGACAAAAGGCTTGAATATGTTGTCTGTAAGATGAGCTGGAATTCCGACCCCATCGTCGCTAAAATCAATCACCACCTGATCATTTTGTATTGTCAGGCTTACGGCAACCAGTGTCCCCTTCGGATTATACCGCATTGCATTATTTGCGAGATTTTGAATAATCCGGCTAAACCGGTGGGTATCCAGCAGGACAAAAACGCTTTCTTCCAAAATATCGAATTCATATTTGAACCCTTCGCGCTCCAGCTGCGGCACAAGCTCGCCGCATATCTGCCGGATGTATTCGCATATATCTGTTCTTCCCAGCTTTAATGTAAAATCCGGGCTGTCCATTTGGGAAAGCTCAAACAGCTCGGTGAGTAGCTGATTGGCCCTTCTGCTGTTATTAAGAATGATGCCAAGATGTTCATTTCGCTCCTGCTCTGTCATGCCTGTCTTTCTCATAAGCAACTCCGCATAGCCTTGTATGCTGGACATAGGGTTTTTAAGATCATGGGAGATGTCGAGAATCAACCGCCGCCTATCCTCCTCTGACTTTTTGCGCAGGGAGATTTCATGCTCTATCCGGGCCGCCATGTCGTTAAAGGTGTTTTGCAGCTCGGCAAACTCATTTTTCAGGCGCAAATCCACCCGTACGGAATAATCCCCTTCCCGCAAAAGCCTTGTGCCGTCACAGAGCTTTTTCAGCGGTATAGTTATGCCTGCCGCTGTAATCCGTGAATAGATAAAGGCGAAAAGGGCAATCATCAGAAGATAAATCAGCACCACAAAAGCTATCGCCCAACCCGCCCGCATAAAATCACCGGCGGCAGCTTCTTTATTATGCACCAGGGAAAAATCCAGCCGAACGGAGGTGGGAAAGGTAACAATCAGCCAAAATTCGCCTTTTGGTTGATAGAGGATATCGTAATGGTAGGACTTGCTTCGGCTTTCCGTTAAAAATGTTGTAAATTCTTCGACAGTCAGCTTATCTTTACCGATGGTGTCAAGGCCGCTGGAATAAACGACACGGTAGTCCTTGTCCACCACCTGTACACCGCCCCCGTTTTGCACGACAGCGGATGCGTCGATCTGCCTGTAATCCTCTTTTATAATTGCGCTTGCAGGATACTGGTTTTTTGCCAGTGAACCTGCAATCAGCCTGCTGGCAAAGGACAGCAGTACAAAGGCGAGTACCGTATCCAGTATCGTCAGCAAAAATATCACCAGAAAATTTATGAGAAATTGATTGGACAATTTTCTTTTCATGATTTTTCACCGGTGTAATGGAGCTTGTACCCAATGCCGCGAATGGTTTTCAGATACTTTGGGTTTTGAGGGTCGTCCTCAATCCGGTTCCGGATTCGACTGATATGCACCATTATAGTGTTGTCGTCAAAATAGTATTCCTCGCCCCATACCGCGTGATATAGCTGCCGTTTTGTAAAAACCCTTTCCGGGTGTTCGATAAAGTGCAGAAGAAGCTTGTACTCCTTTGCGCCAAGTTCAATCGGCTCTCCGTCCTTAAAAGCGCAGCATTTTTCCTTGTCTATGGACAAATTCCTGTAGGTAATGCTTACATTGGATTTCTCCTTTTGAGAAAGATACTCATTGTTCCGTCTGAGTTGCGCACCTACGCGAGCCACCAACTCGGCAATGGAAAAGGGCTTTGCCAGATAATCGTCCGCACCCAGTCCGAGCCCCAGCACCTTGTCCATTTCGCTCGTTCTCGCGGTCAGGAAGATGACAGGAAGTGTACTGTGCTCCCGTATTTTACGGAGAAGGTTAAATCCGTCCATCACCGGCATCATCACGTCAAGGATTGCCAGATGAACCTCCTGGGATGAAAGGATATCCCAGGCCTCCTTGCCGTTTTGCGCAGTCAAGACTGTATATCCGTTTTCCTCAAGACTGATTTTTATTAAATCCCGTATGTCCTTTTCATCGTCTGCGATTAATATATTCATATGTTTTTTAACACCTCCAGCCCATAACCCTTCGGTTATTTATCGAATCATCCAGACCGCTGATATCTTTAAGGCCCGCCTTCATCTTTTCATCAGCAAAAGGTTATTTAACAATATAATACACTAATTTCTGACTATAGGATATATAGCTTTGAATAAAAAGAGTAAAACAATTTAAATCAATTTTACATGAAAAAGGTAGAAATGATTTCGATATGAATTACTCTTATGAGATTGACGGATAGCGGGATATTTTGACCGCCGTTCAATTTGTCAGCGGTTTATAATCTCGGAAAATAGCGCCGATGCCTAAAAAAAGCACCGGTACCTTTGACACGGCAATCATCGTGGTCAGCTTCCCACAGCTTTTTGATGCTTGCGTGAATAATACCTTGCTGCCATCGAAAACGTACCTCCATATTCTTGCGTGCATCTTTGCATGGAAATGATTTTACCCCTGTTTTCAGCGATAGCACAAAAAATAAATACTTCTAATACAAGAGCACTATAAACCATATTTTTTACCTGCACAGTGCAATGAAGTCCTTTGCACTCTCAGTCAGAAACTTATTCTTATGATAAATGACAGAAAAGCTTCTTTTAAATTGTATCCCGTTAATATAAAACTGACTGATTTCTTTGCGTTCAAGGGAGTCCTTTACCAGTAAGTAAGGCAGCACGGATATACCCAAATTTGCCTGCACCGCTCTTATAATCGCTTGAGTGCTTATACTCTCCCAGGCAGGAAAAACCTCTAATCCATGCATGGTCATGGTACTGTCAAAGATTTCGCGCCCGGCGCTTCCTTCTTCCCTCAGAATAAGACTTTCCTTTTGAAGCTCTGAAATCTCAACATTTTTCCGATAAGCAAAGGGGTGATCATTCCCGCATATCATCACCAATTCATCATCACGGAATCTATGCTCTATAATATAGGAGCTGTGGACAGCACCCTCTATCAGCCCAATATCGATCTTATTTGATAAAATATAATGTTGAATTCTTTCTGAATTATCTATGATTACCTTTACATCCATTTGAGGATGCGCTTGTTTAAACCGGGTTATATAGCCGGGCAATAAGCAATTTCCGATGGTAATGCTTGTTCCAATCCGGATGATTCCCATTGCATCGAAGTTTTTGATTCCCTTTTCCATATCCTCAAAAAGCCCCACAATATGGGTTGCATATTGGAGAAAGCTCTTTCCTGCCTCAGTGATATGGAGTCTTTTTCCGATGCGGTCAAACAGCTTTATCCCATAGTAATCTTCCAGCTCTGATATCGCAAGGCTGATAGATGGCTGTGCAATATACAGCTTTTCTCCGGCTGCAGTTGCACTGCCGGTTTCACACACAGCAACAAATATTTTAAGATGCTTTAATGTCATCGAAGCCTCCTTATAACAAAAATCTTATGAACTATATATTATAATACTATTTTACATATATTTTTTTAAGCTCTATAATGAAAAAACAAGGGGGCTATCGTTTTGGAGAATAAAAAGCACATTTACCGAAAGCTGTTCGCTTGCACTTTTTATTTGAGCGCTTTTACCTTTGGAGGAGGATTTGTCATCGTTCCACTGATGAAAAAGAAGTTTGTGGATGATCTGAAGTGGATTGAAGAGAATGAAATGCTGAATTTGGCAGCAATTGCCCAATCCTCTCCGGGAGCAGTTGCGGTCAATGCAGCCATACTGTTGGGGCATCGCATAGCTGGAATATCAGGCGCCCTGGTAACAATTTCAGGCACGGTTTTACCACCTTTAATCACTCTTTCTGTTATCTCCTTTTTTTACGCTGCATTTCGTGACAACATTGTGGTGAATGCGATCCTGAAAGGGATGCAGGCAGGCGTTGCCGCGGTAATTGCAGATGTGGTTTTGAACCTCGGGAGCAATGTCCTGAAAGAAAAAGACATGGTATCTGCGATCATCATGGCAGGTGCATTTATTGCCACGTTTTTCTTAAAAATCAATGTTATATATATTATTTTGGCATGTGGGTGCATCGGAGCGGCGAAGATTCTGATTCAAATGAAAAAAGCACAAAAGGACGGTGAAGCCCAATGACGCTCATAAAACTCTTTTGGAGCTTCTTTCAAATCGGCTTGTTCAGTATTGGTGGAGGCATGGCTGCAATGCCGCTGATTCAAAATCAAGTGGTAAATATGCACCAATGGCTGACATTAACTGAATTTACCGACCTCATCACCATTGCAGAGATGACACCCGGACCTATCGCCATCAATTCAGCCACCTTTGTAGGAATTCGAATTGCCGGTATTCCGGGAGCGATCATAGCCACCATCGGATGTATACTTCCATCCTGTGCTATTGTTTCTCTTCTGGCATGGCTTTACTTTAAATACAAAGAACTGACCCTGGTACAAGGAATATTGTCCGGTTTAAGACCCACCATAGTAGCGCTGATTGCATCAGCAGGGCTGTCGATTTTTATTCTCGCGGTTTGGGGGGAAGGCGGCTTTTCAATGAATCCTCAAGCTATTAATCTGGTTTCTGTATTATTATTTTCTTCGGCTTTATTCATTTTGCGGAAATGGAAGCCCAATCCCATTTTTGTAATGCTCGGTTCAGGCATCATCGGTGGAGCAATTTATTTAATAATTTAGGAAACATATGACTTTCCAATCATTTCCTCCACTGTATATCCAAGGATTGATGCCATATTTTTATTAGCAAAGGTGATTTTATAATTCTCGTCAAAAATAAGAATGCCCTCAATGGCGGTCTCTACGATTTGCTGGAACCTGATTTCGCTTTTTTTCAGGTTTTTTTGAATTTCTGCCACCTGCATATCGCTTCTTTCTTTAGCAAGCATCAGCATAATAAACGCACTTATCAGGAATATGCAAAAGCTCACTCCGGGTATCAAGCCGAATATGACATTGCCGCTAAGGCTTAAGGCATATCTGGGAAAGCCTAAACATATAACAGCGCTTAGTAGAAATACCGACCCGGTTACACAATAACATATGGCTAAAAGCAATTGCATTGAAAATCTCTTATCTGATTTAGCAAACAGAAATAGGCTGGGCAAAAAGTAAAAGGCGCTTTGGAGAAAAAAGACTAATCCTGACCGATAGGGTTTATCCAAAAAAATCGTAATCAAGCAAACCAGTATGATTCCAATGGATGTCAAAAGATGCAGCCAATTTTTTACATGCTTTCCGGACAGAATTCGGACAGCCCAGGCTTCATAGGCACAGCCTAATAGCAAGGTAATATTTGCCAGAATTGTTAAGCCATCAAACATGCTTGTCCTGTAGTAAAGCATAAAGGACCCGGCAGCCTGTAAAATTTTTGCTGTAATCCAGAATGAAACCTTTTGCGGGTTGCTTTTATTAAATTTAAATGATATCAATAACAGTCCAAATAAAAAAGATCCGATTGTCAGCATTAACATTACAGTTCTTAAATCCACGGTAACACCTCAGAATATTGCTTCGTTAATTTGAACATCACCTTTCATTGACGCAATATACACATTATTATAGAACATCTGTGCTAAATATTGAATAGCTAGTTTTAAATTGGTGCATTGATACGACAAAACCCTGAAAACATTCCGTCTTCAGGGTTTTGTTGTTTTATTTTTTTCAGTTTTGGAAAACTATTGGCAAACCTTGCCGGGATTCAGGATACCTTTTGGATCGAAGGCCTTCTTGATACCACGCATGATTTCGAGGATTTCAGGCGCCAAAGATTGGTTGAGATATGGCTTCTTGGCATAACCGATACCATGCTCACCGGATACCTGGCCGTTCAATTCCCTCGCCTTCTTGTACATCTCGTCCATGGCGAGATTAAGGCGCTTTTTCCACTCCTCTTCTGTCAGGTTGTCCTTAAGAACGTAAATATGCAGGTTTCCGTCACCGGCATGGCCAAAGCTCTTTATTCGTATACCGATCTTGTCCTGAAGCTGATGGCTGAATTCAACCATCTCGCTGACCTTGTTCCTTGGAACAACCACATCGACTTCGTCCATTAAGGTTGTAGATGCCTTAATTGCTTCAAGGAAGGCACCACGGGCTTTCCATATGGAATCATTTCGTTCGTCGGTATCAGCAAACAGAATATCCAGCGCTCCCTGCTCCAGACAGATATCTGCCACCTTATCAAAGCTGGCCTGAATCTCCTCCGCCGAGTTGCCGTCAAATTTCAAAAGAAGGTAGGCATCGGACTGATTATCCGGGAACTTCTTGCCAAGGAATTCCTCCGCATCAATAATTGTTTCCCTCTGCATGAACTCGATAGCGGTAGGAATGGTCTTGGATTTGATAATCAGAGGAACAGTACGGATTGCCTGCTCAAGTGTCGGAAAAGGTATTAAAAGGCTGATGGCCTTTTTGGGCAGCGGCAAAAGCTTTAATATCGCCTTTGTCACTATACCGAGGGTACCCTCCGAACCTACGATAAGGTCCTTCATGGAGTAGCCCGAGCTGTTCTTAACCACCTTGCCTCCAAATTCCACAATATCGCCATTTGGCAATACTACTTCAAGGCCTCTTACAAAGTCACGGGTGACACCGTATTTAACTGCGCGCATACCTCCCGCATTAGTATTTATATTACCACCGATGGTGGCTGTTTTTTCGCCAGGATCCGGAGGATAGAACAGGTCGTGTTCCTCTACAAATTTGGAAAGCTCCATTAGAAGAACCCCAGGCTCAACGGTGACGGTAAGATTTTCCTCATCCAGCTCAAGTATGTGGTTCATTCTGCTCATATCGATTACAATACCCTTGCAAACGGGAACCGCCGCTCCAACAAGACCTGTTCCGGACCCCCTTGGCGTTACAGGTATGTTGTTCTCATAGGCATATTTCATGACTTTTGAAACTTCCTCAGCAGACAGAACCTGAACAACGATATCGGGATAGCAGTGAATATCCCCAAGCTCGTCATGGCTGTAATCTTCACTTATTCTTTCCTTATAAAACACGCGTTCATCATCATTTATAATATCTCTGATTTCGAGGTAGTCTTTCTCGTCAAATACTTTATATTTCATTATTTATGCCCCCTTTTCCGCTTTGATTTTGGCTATCAGCCTGGGAAGAATTTCATAAAGATCTCCCACTATGCCATAATGGGCAATTTTAAATATGGGTGCCTTCTCGTCCTTATTGATGGCTACAATCATTTCCGAATTGTTCATACCGGCCGCAAACTGAACCGAGCCTGACACACCGCAGGTGATGATGAGCTTCGGCCTTACAGTTCTTCCGCTAAGGCCTATCTGTTTTTTGGCTTCAAACCATCCTAATTCGATCAAAGGCCTTGTGCAGGCAACATCACCACCCAAAAGGTCGGCCAGTTCATGGATCATGTTAAGATCCTCCTGTGTTTTAACGCCTCTGCCTGCAACAACCAGCACATCCGCGTTCTCTATAAATTTCTCTTTAGCCTTCGGAACAACATCTATAACCTCAATATCAGAATTCAGAACGACATTTGACAGATCGCAGACCGTAACCTTACCTTTAGCCTCGGCATTTCTCTCAGGCGCATTCATCACCTTGTATCTGACGGTTGCAAGCTGAGGCCTTGCGTTGGGAGTATGGATTTCAGCCATGATATTCCCGCCAAAGGCCGGTCTTATCTGGACCAGATCTGTGTTCTCCTTTATATCCAGCACCGTACAGTCAGCTGTCAGTCCGGTTCTGAAGCGTGCAGCAACCCGGGGTGCCAGCTGGCGTCCAACATTGGTTGCACCAACAAGAATTGCTGTCGGCATGATATTTTTAACAAAATCCTCAAAAGCGGAGGTGTAGGTATCTATTCTGAAATGCTTAAAAGCCTCATGATCATAAACGTAAACATTGTCCACGCCGTAGTGAAGAAGCTCTTCGGCTTTATCAACGATTCCGGCACCAATGAATATGCAGTAAACAGGGTGATTAATCTTATTTGCCAATTCTCTGGCCTTTCCGATCAACTCAAGGGTTACAGGATGAACTATTCCGTCCTCATGGTCAACATAAACCGCTATGCCCTTCCATGCCGATTTGTCAATGGACTTGACCGGCTGATCCTCCACAATTTCGGCAGCTCCCTCAGGACCCTTTCTGACGCAGAGCTTGCACATTTTGCACGAGCCATTGACTTCGACTGCTCCGTTCTTAATCTCCAGGGCATTAAAAGGACAAATCTTTATAAAGGCATCCCTGTCGGTTATCTTCTCATTATGAATCACTAATCTCGCCATTTTACTACCCCCCAATTAGATAAACTTGCTTTCTTTGATCTTGTTGAACAGTTTGTCGGCCAGCTCCTCTGCTGAATCGTTCCAGAGCTCACGCTTAATATTGGATTCAGGAGGGAAAATTCTCTGAACCTGAGTGGGAGAGCCATTAAGGCCGTATTTCATCTCGTCCTGATCCTTCAGGCTTGAAAAGCCTATGACCTTTATTTCCTTGTCTTTTGTCGCCCTCATTTTTACATAGGACGGAAGCCGCGGCATAAAAATGTCTTTTTCCACTGAAAGAAGGCATGGGAATTTAACCCTGGCTATCTCAATGGTGTTCGCCATATCCATTTCAACAGTTATGGCACCATCTTCAACGCTTACTATTCTCTTGACATTCGATACGCTTGGTATTTTCAGATACTCTGCCATTTCAGGCCCTACCTGCGCAGTATCGCCGTCTGTGGTCTGCTTGCCGCAGAGAATGAGGTCAAACTCACCGGCTTCCCTGACGCCCTGGGACAGAGTATAGCTGGTTGCCAGAACATCAGCACCGGCAAACTTTCTGTCCGACAGAAGAATTCCCTCATCCGCTCCCATGGCATACGCTTCTCTAATAATCTGCATGGCCTGAGGAGGTCCCATGCTGATTACCTTGATTGTGCCTCCGTAAGTCTCTTTTAGTTTTAATGCAGTTTCAAGAGCATAAAGGTCGTAAGGATTCATTTTGGATTCGACACCGTCTCTCTTCAAAACACCGGTTACTGGATCAACCTCTACCTTGTTGGACCCCGGTACCTGCTTAATGCATACTATAATATTCATGCTCATTCCCCTTTCCAAACTAATATCCGAACAATGGACCGCAGAAATAACTGATCAGCCCAAGAATGATTACATAAACGATACAAACCTTAATGGTGCTTCCAAGAATCTTGCCCTCCCTTCCCGGAAGATTTGTTGCTGCCACTGCGATTGCGATGCTTTGAGGTGAAATCATCTTACCTGCTGTAGCACCGCCTGTATTGATGGCAGCTATCCAGTACGGGTTGGCTCCGCATGCTTTGGCAGCTTCAGCCTGAAGGTTGCCGAAAAGCACGTTTGCAGAAGTATCACTCCCGGTGACAAAGGTTCCCAAAGCACCGATAATTGGAGCAATCAGCGGGTAGAATGAACCGGTAATCATGACCAGCACGGTTGCGATGGAACCGATCATTCCGCTGTAACCCATGATTTTTGCCAGAGCAATAATGGATATGATGGTTATGGCGGATTTAGTCATCTGTTTTGTTGTTTTAACCAGGAGCTTTGTTATCTCGCCGAACTTCACTCCCTGGAGCAATCCTCCCAGATAAGTCGCAATAATTATCAGTGTTCCGGGGGTTGCCAGCCAGCTGAAAGTATATGGTTTTGCTCCCTCGCCGGTATAAATGGGCACATCGGTCTTAATGGCGGATAATGCCTTGTTTACCGATGGTATAAGGGTTGAGGAGCCAAGAATGAAGATGAAAACCAATATAAACGGCAGCCACGCCTTAAAGCCCTCCCTGAAGGAAATAGGCTTTTGTTGAGAATTGGCCTTTGCTGCTTCAATCTGATATTCCGCCTGGGAAAAGCCTGCCTTCTTGGACTTTTTATTTAGGAGCCTTGCTGCAATTATTGTAGAAGCCATGGAACAAACAGAACCAACTACAGCCGGCAACTCAGCTCCGAGGTATCTGGCGATGAAAAGTTGCGGGACAGCAAAGGAGACACCGGATATCAGAGTCACCATAAATACGCCTTTAATCGCTTTTAAAGATTTGCCGGTAATCATTACAAGGGCAAACGGTAAAAGGATGATAAGCGGAAGCAGTTGAAGGGCAACCGCATAGGTAAGCTGCGTAGTTTCCAGTCCGGTAACTTTCGCCAATGTAATTACCGGAGTGCCGATAGCCCCAAAAGCGGTGGCTATGGTATTGGAAACAAGACAAATCACGGCAGCAAACAATGGTTCGAAACCCAGTGCAATCATAATGCTGGCCGGTATGGCGACTGCAGTTCCGAAGCCGGCTATTGCTTCAAGAAAGCCTCCGAAGCCCCAGGCAAGTATGAGCACCAGGATTCTCTTATCGGTAGTGACACCGGTAATCATTTTTTTGATTAAATCCATACTGCCTGTATGAACGGATAAATTGTAGGTAAAAACTGCCGCTATAATAATAAGAGTTATTGGCCATATGGCAAGAGCAACACCTTCCAACGCCGCTGTCAGGCTGTCAATCACACTCATTTTCCAGACCAGGATTGAAAGTGCCACCGTCAATCCAAGCGCAATGGGACAAGCCTTATAACCTGGCCATTTTAAGATTCCCAGGGATACGATAAGCCATAAGATAGGTACAAGCGCCAAAAGAAACAGTATTATGGTATTCATTCCGTACTCTCCTCATTTCTGCGTTTTTCGCTTCTTATTGTGTTTCGGGCATAATTCGGTCGAAAATGTATTACACAAAATTGGTATGACCAATTTAGGGTGCAAAAAATAAATGACACCCATGCTGCCATATCCATATTATTAACAATATTCTTTCGAGGGATCTTCATGAAGACAAATGTATTTTTGAACAATTGGTCGTACCAATATCCTATTTATATATTACAATATGCCGATGAACTTGTCTACAATAGATATTTCTTTAACTATATTGGACATTTATTTAACTATATCAGTTATTTTTTTAACTATATTAACGACTTTAATTAGCTATATTGCTATTTTAACTATATAGGCTATTTTATTTGACTATATTGGTTGCTTCTTTAACTATTTTTGCTGGTTTTAATATATTCCGCGATAAGATCGAAATGTTTTGTGAATGCGGCATAAGTAGCCTGTGCATTTCTCTGCTTCAGGCTGAATACCATTTCTTCATGGATCTTTTGAAGACGCTTGATATTCTGAGGATCACTTAATATCTCAGAGCGCCTTTGCTTGATATCCTGGCTGATGACCTCGGAAAGAATATTAAGTATCTGTATAATCATTGAATTTTTAGAGGCAGCCGCTATGGTGTCATGAAGCTGCTTATCCAATGACGAACGGTTGGCTTCATTTTCCGATTGAGCCATTTCCGCTAAAATCTCCTCAAGCTTCCTGATCTTTTCATCATCAATATTCCGGACTGCCAGCATTGCAGCCTTCAGTTCGAGCGCTTCACGAAACTGAAAAAACTCGAGACTGTCAATCTGCTGAAGCAAAAACATCATGGACATGGATTCAATCAGGCTTTTCTCAAAATCTCCCGTAATGTAATTGCCGGAACCCTGAACGCTTTTTATGACGCCGAGTATTTCCAATGTGCGCAACGCCTCACGGATTGATGTACGGCTGACATTGAACTTTTTGGCAAGCTCACGCTCCGGTGGCAGTTTTTGCCCCGGTTTTATTTTACCGTTCATTATATCAGTTTTTATTGAATCGATTATAGCCTCATAAGTCCTTTTCGAGTTATCGTTTTTTTCCATAAGAAATCCATCCTGCCTCAACAAATCTTGATTCTCACTGCACATGTGAACTCTTTTTAATGCAGATATTAGTAAAATTGATACCCGTGATTATAATATCATTAATATGCTCAACAGGGCAAGTGAGATAAATCATAAAGAACATTTGACGCATATACAGTTGATTTCTTAATCCACAGGGATAGCTGAATATTCAGGTGACATAATGCTATGCATGGTTGTTATAAAAACATACCCTCGGTATTGTTTCAAAAACATAAACCGAGGGTTAAACAGGCTGGCTTTCTATTTATGACACAGGATTCACTTAGCGGATAAGGTGGCACTGATACGGTAAACAGGATGGTTCTCTATTTATGACGTCTCTGCCTGACCGCGCCCATTTTATTGCACAATAAACCGCCTCAAATAATTCACATACCGGGAGCGAATAGTGATGTAATAAATAATATCCAATATTAAGAACACCCCTATATTTTGGAAATATGATTTAGCTATGAAATCTTTAGTTCGAGACACCCTTTCTCCGCAGCATGAACATCTTTGACTTGAATATTCTGGATTCACATATTCAACTTTTACACCTTCTAATTTTGCTATATGCTATATATTCTATGTATTTAGCCAGACGATAAAAAGACCATGTATGCAAATTCTTTTCGATATACGGCTTGTTCCTGCCGTGCTTCTGATATCACCAGAAAGCCCTGTACCTAAGCCTTCTTTTATCTTTAGTTTACTAATTCATCATTTTAGTAACCATCACCGTTATATTTTTTCAAGCCAAAAGCTTCAACAATCTTAAATAACAAGTAGAAAGCTAGTGGCAGAACAAATAAGGCAATGATTTCATTCTTATCAGGATTTCCGATTATTATACTGCTTGGGACTGCACTGAACATAAATGCAGGAATAATATATGTAAAGAATCTTCTCACTTTTACATTAAAGGTCGTGTTAGGCTTTTCGGCTATAGAAAATAATTGTGAAATCCCAGCACTGACAGTGCCCAACCGTATGCCAAACAGCAAAAGTGAATACAATAAGAGCATAAAAAAGGTCATTATGAAAACTGCGCTGATTATACCTAAATAGTAAATTAACACATTGAACAGCTGAAGCTCGAATTTTAACATAAAGTAAATATTTATTGCCAGTAAAAATGGAGTTGATAACAGTGGTGCAAAATTGAAATTCAATGAAATAATACTCCTTACAGTGCCGTATGGATTCAATAAATAATATACATAATTTCCGTTCGTTATAGAATCTCCGTATATCGAAACAGCTTCTGAAAAAAATATTGCAAAAATATTGTTTACAAGAAAATAGGTAGATATATACATACCCATTTGAGTCTTATCAAATCCGCCTAAATCACTGAATCTAGTAAACAATAGCTCATACAATATTATTACGGAGAAATAGAGCGAAAAATCTGCTATAAACCAACTTATCAAATTAATTCTATATCTTAAAGCTTTTCTCACACCAAAAATTATTGAAGCCGTTAACATTTTACACCCCAACACTTTCGTATTTTTTTATTCCTATATTCCATAAGACCTTGCTTAGAACTAAAAGCGCAAAAGACCAAAGACAGCCGGTTAGTATTGTATTCCATGCGTTTATATAAGTATGCTCTCCCATCAAAATAGAAGTAGGCACATAGCTTATATACGGAAAAGGGGTTTTATATATAATCGACTGGACATGCTCCGGCAGAATATAAAGCGGAAATATTGTCCCCGAAAATGCTGCAATTACCAGGTTCTTAATGGCGCTGATTCCCCAAATCTCTGTGAGCCAAAAGGATAGCGTGCCTATAATAAATGAGATGCTGTATCCGATGCTGCATGCGATCAATATGCTTATTACAGTAAGCAAGATGGTCATTACAGATACACGCTCGAAGAAAGCAATAACCACCAAAAACGGCACATAAAAGGTCAAAGTTTTTACAAGCTTTATCGCCAAGTCATTAACTATATAATTCCTTAAAGGGCTTATTGGAGACAATAGCTTATAAGCAAGCTGATATGATCTGATATCATAGGAAATCCGATTCTCCATGTCCGTCATAGTGACGGTAAACAGCACATTTGTCAATACCACATATATGATGATTTTGGGAATCGAGTATGAAGTATCTTTTGAAATTACCCCCACAATAAACAATACATTAATAATTATAGGTATTGCTAAATCACCTAAAAAGGATAATGCTACGTATGATTTGTATTTAAAAAATAAGTTTGCCTGGAATTTTATTGCATTATGGTAAAATTTCCTATTCACGTTCTAATAACTCCTCTATCATATTTCCCAGTTCTTTTTCCTCTATGGTTAACTCTGTTATTTTTGAAATCTGATATAATTCATTCAGAATTTGATCCACATCATTTTTATTGCATTCATAATGGCACCTGTCGTTATCAATTTTAATCGTAGGATACAGCCTTTCCAGCTTTTCTCTTTTAGAACTGTCGATTGTAAAGCTTAAACGTACATTGTTATCAAATTCATTGGGTAAATTTTCAATTTTGCCTAAATAAACAACCCTACCCTCCTTTATAATTAGAAGATTGGTAGAAATATCTTTAATATCCTGAAGATTATGGCTCGTGAGAATAATAGATGCATTGTTTTTCTTACAGTATTCTCTTAAGAACACCCTAATGTTTCTGCTCGATTTATCATCTAATCCCAATGTAGGCTCATCTAAGAAAATAACCTTAGGATTGTTTATAAAGGCAAGACTAATTTCACCCTTCATCCTTTGCCCTAGAGACAGGGAACGGGTCTGCTTTTCTAACAGTTGCTTTTCCTGATTTAAAATCTCCGACATTTCATCAATTCTGCGAAGGATTTCTGATTTTGATAATCCATACATGGAACCATACAGCAAAGATATTTCATATATGGACATATCGGGGTGCAGCTTTCCTTTTTGACCCAGTAAAAGGCTCACGTCTTTTTTAAATTTCTTAGTTTTTTTAAAGGGATCTTCGCCGTTCACTTCAATTTTACCGCTGTCCGGAAGCAATATCCCTGAAGTCATCTTGACTATAGTAGTTTTTCCTGCTCCATTGGAACCTACCAAGCCCAATATTTCTCCGTTATTTACATCGAAGCTTACATCCTTCACAGCATTAATGTATCTTTTTTCTCTTTTGAATAAGCCTGTATTTACATAATAATGATATTTTTTATTTATGTTCTTAACTTTAATCCCCATTGTTTCCCCCAACTTAAGATAGTTCTCTTTTCCATGCCGCTGTCAATGACGTCCAAACATTCTACCAATATAATCCATGCTTCTTGTTTGGCACAACTCAACAATTTTTTCTCTATATAATAAAGATAGCTATACTCCGGCTTTACAGCTCAGCTTTTCACCTCTAACAGGAATATATGGCGTACTGACTGCATATTTGGCATCATGACCAGCACAATCCGTGACATATCTACAATATTTGGCCGATTTTAATTAAACAGACACATCAGCATTCATCAAATATCAGTAAATATTAACTTTTATTTCCATATTACGAGGAATCTTCTTCTTTTCAATAAATCACCGGCTGTTTATATAAGTAACATAAATATGCCCAACACCAAACATAGCTGCACAAACTACCAGAAGCCAATGATGAAGAGCCAAACCACTGATCAAAAAAATGAATGTCGGTATAATTGCAAGAGCCATGGCCTTCCAATAGCTTCTCTTTTTGAAATACAGAATCCAAATAAAAACGTATGCAAAGAGCAGCAAGCCTTCACTCACAAGGTAAGCAAGAAATATTTCAAAGCTTTTAAACTCAAACTTCCATACAAACAGCGGAAGCCACATAAGAATTATGCAGCCGTATCTGCCTATCTGCTCAATGGCATTCATAATCTTATTACGGCATCTATTTTCTATGTCCTTATTTTTAATAGCATAGAAAATATTGGGTATTAACAGAATGATTACTATAGCTGCGCCAAATAGATTAATCCATCCGAATTCCATAACCACCTCTTCAAATATGAAACTCTTATCCATTGCTCTATAGCTTTGGAAGTGTATTTATCATCCCATATGGCATTTCGGAAAACCTATGACAAATTTTAAGGATTATTGGCCAATTCGTTGCCTTTTCTTTTCCTTTAGCATACCTTTATATAAAAAATTAGCAAATTCATTCAATAGTGAGCTAAAATCTTTTACTCTTTTTCTTCACCTTAAAAGCACTTAGTATCTTATCTATAAATCATGTACTTTTGAGATTCTACCTGAAGCTCTGCTTTATGGGATACTGCCTTAACGGTACAACTCACATCTTACTACATTTTACCATATATTATTGAAATTTTGCTGTGAAATCATAAATATTAATTTTGCTTCCTTTATCAGTAACTGCCTTCCACCTATTTTCTCAGGCATCTCACTTGCTTTCCCTTCTAGCAACAAGTAAAAATATGCCTGTTGTAGCTAGGCTCTAGCAACATCTGACCTAAATAAGATTATGAACATACCCACGGACAGGGCTTTCCAAAATTAGGGTAATAAGAAAAGCACCTGCACTTACAGATGCTTTAAATACAAATACCAATGAAATTTTATATAGTTGAACCTCATAAAATCGAAACTTTTTCATCATATCTCTCCTAAATATATTTGCCCATGTGGTCTTTTATGAAAATCATATGTCTCGTCCTAAAAATACTTTTCTTTAAATCCGGAGCAAAATTTTTCTTTCCGGCAATTACTTCCTCAGCTATAAATCTGACTGCTTTTAAGCTCTATTCTTAGGAGGAACTACGATTTTCCGATTACTGAACGCCCGCTAATGGTTCAATGTGTTTTTGGATGAATTCAATTCTATCAAAAACTAATGGCTTAAATGTTGATGTAATAGATACAACTATGTTTTTTGCACCATTTATATAGATGATATTTCCACCATCACCTATTGCCGAAAATATTTGCTTCTCCTCATCAACAATCCACCAAAGATAACCGTATTTCATATATCCAAACTTCTCACCGCAAGATACTTTAGGCGATAGCATTCGCTCAATCCATTCTGCTGAAACAACTCTCTTATATCCATATATTCCTTTGTCGAGACACATCTGCCCAATCTTCAGCATTTCATCCGCTGATAAGCAAAGTCCAAAGCCTGCTGACGCTATACCGGAAGAATCGCAGTACCACACCGCTTTCTTGGGGCTTTTGGATGTAACAAATTCAATATGTTCTTCTTTGCTATGTACGGAAATACTTTGCCGCCTCTCTATACCCAAAGGCTCAAACAGATATTTATTGGCAAATTCAATAGTTGGCATTTGACTGACTTTAGTTATTATTGCACTCAATATTTGGATTCCTAAAGTAGAATATTTAAAATCTCCTGTTAATCCTTTTCTGCCGCCCAATAGATCAAGGACTTCTTTAGTCCAGTTTTCACTTGTGCATACTTTTGTCCATGGTTCTGATTTAAACTTATATGGAGCTGTCATTGTAAGCAAATGATGCAATGTAATCTCTTGTATCGTTCGTTCGCCTCGCTTTATGCTATAATTCGAGAAAAAGTCCAGAACTTTTGCATTTTCGCTTTCTATTAATCTCTTTTCAATGGCAATTCCTATCAACAATCCTATGATGCTCTTTGTTACAGAGGCAGCATGCACTTTATTTGCAAAGCTGTAGCCATTCCAGGTTTCTCTGCAAAAAACCTCTCCATCTCTGCTGGCTGATATCTGGCAAATGTTTGGATATGTTTCTTTCACATACTCATATAATTCCATACTTATCACAATCTCCATTCTCGATTAGTGGAAAGTACTTTCCAAAGTGATATACCATTGATAGATTATGTTAATATAAAATTATTTTCAATAAGCAATTTTCATAAAGTTAAAAATAGAACTCAAGAGGATTATCTCCCCTGTTCTTATTATGAATGTCAAAATCAGCTTATTTAGTTAACATAATTTTAGCATTTTGCAAAACTTTTTGATTGAGAGGCACTTTATTTTTCTCTATTATTGGTTTTACCTATATTCCCGACGATAGCGTCTTGTCAAGTGGTGTAAATTAGCATCTACTTTGGTCTCTGATATTATCGCTAATGTGGTTGTCAAGGGCCAAAAACAGGCTTTTCCTTGACAACCACATTCCGCCATGCCCTGTTTTTAGTGCCGAGGGATGAAGGGAAGAAGCAAGCTTAAGTTTACCACATCCCCCGTAATTTTCCATTATAGCATGGCGGACGCTGCCTATGCGGAAGTCCGTATAGGAAAACCACCTCAGGAATCAGCTAAAAAAGCAAGCATTTTATTTGTGCAGCAGTGATGTCGACGACAGAGTATAGGGAGCAAGCGCTGGATTTACTACCTTGTTCATTGATTCCTTGCTGAAATATCTACGGCCAATCTGCCACTCCTCATGCTGCTCAATGAGTAATGTCCCTACCAGTCGTAGTACCGACGGGCGGTTTGGAAATATGCTCACAACATCTGTCCTTCGCCGTATCTCTCTGTTTAACCGTTCCAACGGGTTTGTCGAATGGATCTGTGCCCAATGCTCCGATGGAAAGGCCATGTACTGCAGCACATTCTCGCACCCATTCTCCAGGATTTCCATTGCCTTGGGGAATCGGTCCTTCAACTGGGAAACAACCGTGTATAGTTGTTCTTTTGCAGCCTTCTGATCAGGTGCAGCAAAAATAGTCCTAACAATGGCCGATACCATTCCTTGTTGTTTGCGAGGTACCTGGCATAATACATTACGCATAAAATGCACCCGACACCGCTGCCATGCACAACCGCTTAATACTTCGTTTATTGCCCCTTTCAGGCCTTCATGGGCGTCACTGATGACCAGTTTCACTCCTCTTAGGCCTCGGCTTACCAAACGGCGTAAAAAGTCTGTCCAAAAAGGACCACTCTCTGCCATACCTATATCAAAGCCCAGTATTTCTCGTTCCCCATTTTCATTCACACCTACTGCAACCACCAGTGCCATGTTTTCTACATGCCCGCCTTCACGGACCTTTGGAAAGGTTGCATCTAGCCGTAAATATGGGTATTGTAATGTCAAAGGGCGGTGAACAAACCCTTGGACATGTTCGTCCAGCTCCTGACTGATACGGGATACGGCGCTCTTATCAATCCCTTCCATCCCAAGCGCTTGAACCAGTTCATCCACCTTGCGAGTGCTGACCCCATGGACATAGGCCTCTTGAATTACATTGACCAGTGCTTTTTCCCACATGCGGCGAGGCTCCAAGAAACTTGGGAAATAGCTTCCCTCACGCAGCTTCGGTATTTTTAGTTCAATTGTTCCCAGACGGGTCTCGTAGGGTCTGGTACGGGTACCGTTGCGATGGTTGTTCCGTTCATCGGTACGCTCATACTTTTGAGCGCCGATTTTTGCCGTTACTTCAGCCTCCATCAGCTTTTGTAGGATGAATGCCATGGTCTCACGCATAAAATCTCCATTTTTTACATCTCCATAAACCTTGAAAATTTCTTCGATTAATGGCATTATATCTTTTGTAGCCACGATATGACCTCCTCTACCTTATTGATTTGTGAGACCTAATAAAGTAGATGCCATATCGTGGCTCGTTTGTCAAAGGACAATATTTACCACCGGAATTACGCTGCCGATTTTACACCACTACATAAGACTATAACTTCCCGACAAAAAGGGTGTTCAAAAAAGTCCCACCCTAACCTTTATAAAATAAACGAATAGAAAAGCATTAGAATATTGTATCAAAATGGTGTTTCAAGCTACTTCAAAAGTACCGGTTTAGATTTCAGCCGTATTCCTCATAACCTTTGTTTCGAATTCTGACGGGACTGCCATGCTTTTTCACAATTCCGGCATTTGTGCAACCCATAATTGTTGTATAGACTTGTAAAATAGGCGCTCAAAAAAATAAACGGATAGGCTATGAAAAATCATCCATCCGTTTATCATATGAACTTGTTTGTGTAACAAAAGTATAATACCAAAACTCGAGCTGTCTGTTACTTTTTACTGAATAAGTCTTTCCAGTCGCCGGTTTTGCCCAAAGTTGTGTAGTTTAGTGTATAATATTGTCCCTCTCCAATCCACATTACAGGGGCAGCCATACGCAACCGTTCCTCTGCACTTATCGAGTTATCTATAAGTTCTTTGGCTACTAATGTATTGTGGATTTTACATAAAAATACCTCACCGTCATTCAGTGGTATGGAATGCTGAACTTCAAGCTCAAACACCCACGGGCTATTCTTTAGTACCGGAACATTCAATACCGAACCGCGTTCGATTTCAATAGGAATATCCATTTTTCCAGTCTTATATCCCTCTGTGTTGCCTAAATAGTCCGCAAGATGCAGCATGGATTCACTGACAAGGTTAGCAGAAAACACTTTGCTTGCCCGTATACGATCTTTTGTCAATTTTTCGCCGCCGATACAAGCCATAACGCCCAATTCGCCATCCCAACAATAACTGAACCAACAGAACAAACCAAAGTTCGGTGTTCCGTCCTCTTTATATGTACCATACAGAAACAATGTTTGCGGGCATAATTTATTCTCCGGGCCGATAGATACTTTTTCCATCATTCTTAAACTCCTTCCTTTTCAAGATTTTTGATGATTCGTCTGAGTTGGCTCTCAAAACCGATAATCTCATCATCTGTGAAGCCATCATAGAATATTTCGCTCATTTTATCCGATATCCAGTCATACTTTTCACGGTATTCGTTTGCTTTTTCCGTCACCGATATAAATATCTGCCTACGGTTTCTTTTGTCGGGTATTCTTACTATCAACCCTCCAGCTTCCATGCGGTCGAGCATGCTTGTAAGTGTTGTTTTAGCCAATGAAGTCAGCCGCCCGATCTCCGTGATTGTTAACTGACCATGCTCCCACAGCACATAAAGTATACGGCCTTGCGCACCATTGAAAATGTCAACACCGCTTTCTTTTAACAGCTTTTCAAATACTCGCCTGCTTAAATGCTGGATTTGGGATATAAGGAAACCGCCGTAAGTTTTCGTTGCAATCACCTCCTATATAGTATATTGCTATATAGCATAGTACTATATAGTACTAAATTTGTCAATAACATATCCAACCTTTTTATCATCCTTGTAGAGGCCACAAGGCAATGAGATTCACGCTACCGTTTGCAACAAGGTACGGTACATTTAAGACGAGTCGACAATATGACTTCACATCATGAAAATTAGTATTTTAAAAGCTTTACAGATTTTATTTTTCAGCATCAAGCAATTTATCTCCACATAGAACAAATCTGCTCGGATTGATGTCTTAGGCTGTTTTTATCTTTATATTACCATTCGTGGGCTCAATACAATCTCCGCCATTATACAATATCTGTAAGTGTAAATGTAAACATAGTCCAGCTATTTTCTTTGCTCTCTACGGTTATATCACCCCCAAGACGATTGACAATCGTTTTTGCAATGGATAGTCCAAGCCCGAACCCTTCATTTTCGCCTGTGCGCGAAGGATCACCTCGATAAAACCTGTCAAAAATTTTTGAAATGTCCTGAGGGGCAATTCCTTTTCCACTGTTCTTAATGGAGCAGGTAACGCTTTTTTTTTCGATTTTACCAGCGTCACATCAATGCTTCCATTTATATTTGTGTATTTTATAGCATTCTCATATAGGATTGAGAATAATTGTCTCACCATATCTATATCGCTGTTTATAACAATGTTTTGCTCAATGGAGTGAGATAATGTAATTTTCTTTTCACTCAGCATTACTTCAAAAGATGCCATTACCTCAAATATTGTCTCGCTCATATTAAAAGGTGCTCTTTCCACATTAATGCTCACATTTTCTACTTTTGCCAAGGATAAAAGGTTATTTATCAGCCTCGCCATCTTTTCCATACCGATTTTCATGTAGTCAAGCCATTCTTTCTGACTTCTTATTGTTTCATCCTGATTAATAAGCAAGGCATCATAATTCGCAGTAATAATGGACAAAGGAGTTTTTAGCTCATGAGAGGCATCTGCTATGAATTGCCGTTGTTTTTCCAATACTTCAGCAATAGGCTTTATAGCTTGGTTAGAATAAAATCTGCTGATAAAATAAATAACAACTATCAAAATAACACTAATTACAGCAAATGTAGCAAGCAAATCATTCAGAGTTTTTTGGGTATCTGTTATATCCAAAAAGGCAACTCTGTAATAAACCTCCTGACGACTGGTTCCGTCACTGCTCATTGTTGTGATATTCTCAGGGTTTTTAGTTATTGAATACATCCAAAGCCGGCCAGCTAAATTTACAGTAGATTTATTTTTATTATTCCAAGCATAATCTGTGGCTTCATAATAAATTTGATTCGGCAGTTCAATAAAAGAATCTATCTTCACCACATTTCCATTTATATCAGTACGGACAAGGAATGACGAAGAAGAATTTATATTGGGCACTCTCGATAATATTATCCCCTTTTCTTCCTGTGCATCATCATTCGATATTTCAGGTAAATTATCCGGCCTTGACATCGGTATTGGGACTATACTGTTTAATTTTCGTTGATTTTCCGCATAAATATTTCTATAGGTAGTTATATATACCACACCAAATGCAACAAGCATGACTAAAGAAGTAACAATCATATTTAGTAGCAAAAATCTATTGCGCAAGTTCTTAAACATTTTAACTGCTTTTCCTTCCTTCTTTTAAAACATAACCAATTCCACGGATTGTTTGTATTACGCACCCTGACGATAGCTGGGATAGCTTTTTTCTTAACATGGAAATGTATACTTCCACATGATTATCAGTCACGTCTTCGTCATAACCCCATATCTTTTCAATAACGCTTTCCTTGGAAACAATCATATTTTTATTTTTTATCAGAAGCTCCATTAACTGAGCTTCCTTCAATTTTAGTTTGACCTCTTTTCCATTTTTACTGAGCAGCAGTGTATGGGGCGACAACGAAATATCTCCAAAATTCAGGTTGCCATCAAAAGCCAGCACTGTATTACGTCTTCCCAGTGCACGCAAACGTGCAAGCAGTTCATCAGTATGAAAAGGCTTTGCAAGATAATCATCGGCGCCAAGGGCGAGTCCCTGAATTTTGTCTTTGATTTCACCTCTTGCGGTAAGCAGAATAATGGGGGTTACAATGCCTTTTCTGCGTACTTCTTTCAATATTGAAAAACCATCGATTTTAGGAAGCATAATGTCCAGGATGATAATGTCATATATACCTGAGAGAGCACAGTCCAATCCAAATTCTCCATCATGAGCCAAATCGACAGTATAATGATTTTTCTTCAAAACCTCTGCTACTGCCCGTGCTATATATTTTTCGTCCTCTACTAATAAAACTCTCATTTTATCCCCTCACGAATAATCTGTGACAAGGGGCAAAGAGATACCGAAATATCACCTTTGCCTCCTGTCACTATAAATTATCTTTTACTTATTCATCTGTTGTCCGGCAGGGAGCCCTTCCTTTACCTTAATTGCTGCTGCAGGGACTTCACTATCTTTAATTTTTATTGGACCCTTAGGAGCTTCGCTGGTATCAGCAATGTTCTTCACAGCAGCTTCCTCACCTTCTCTAAACTGCTGACCGGCAGGAAGTCCTTCCTTAACCTTAATCGCAGCCTCATGAACTTTGCCATCCTTAACCATCTTCGCACCCTGGGTCGCAGCAAATACGGTTGTCGCACCGAGTATAATCATTAACGATGAGCAAATAGTAATAATAGCAATTTTTCTTTTTGCCGTACTGAAAAGTTTTCCTTTCATTGATATTACCTCCGTTTAGTTATTTGCAGGTAGCTACCTTACAATTGATATCATAGACTGCAAACCTTAACCGAGCCTTAATTTTAAGAAATTTTTTAAGACCATATTGTATTTTACTGTCTGTGTCTCACCAAACTGTAAATAAATACCAAACTTATCCAGGTATACATTAATGATTTAGAAATCTTGCTTCTTCACTAGTGCTTAAGTTTAATATTCTTATAAATCACAATATGGAATCTTTAAAGATTACTTATCTCTTTCAGTACAGCATAGATGGTAAGTGAACGATTTTTATTTCTTTTCCTTTTTTTCTATAAATTCTCCTTTTTTACCGACCGTTCAAACAAAATGATTGTATAGATGTTTATTATATCTGTCAAGTTATGAATTTATTAAGGCTTTCATTCTATTGCATTTAGTGGGTTATCATTAAATAAAGAGCCCCTTTGGATTGCTCCTCAGGGGTTCTCAAAAACCATTATGTATAGCTGCTATATGTTGCATATCCTATAGAGAAAACGCCACTTCAAAACGTGTGGTATAAGCACTGGCAGCTTTCTTTCAGATATTCTAATACAATCATATACACTTAAATGAACAATATCCTATCCTGCACTTGATTTAATAATGGCTGGACATCCTCCGGTTGTGCAGCAATTCAGCCATTAATCGTTTTCGGCAGCTCACCACAGTAATGGTGTTGATTTATGTTTTTAAACTCCCTTTTGCATTTAAGGCATTGCCATATGGCGTTCGCCTCTCTCTTTGTATTCGACAGATTACCTGATATGCCTTAAAAGCACAATAGTCCTATCAATCTCCTTTTTTAAACGCCCTCTCCTGTCCGGGAGAAGATTGATCCCGCTCTTATCAGCTATTTCTTCCACCACATCATCAATTGATTTTTCATCTGTTATTATTTTTGTTTCCGTAATATGATTGTCAAAAGCGTTAATACAACGGTCGATATTTCTCTTCGCCCATGTATCTCCTCTTTGAAGCCGCCTGTTCAGTCTCTTTAGCAACGTGGTTTTATTAGCATAAAGAATATAGTGCTTTAATGCGGATACCGTCGTCAATCAGGCACTGGACTATTTCATCATAGTATTGCGGATTCACTATGGTCATGGGAACGATAATTGTCCCGGAAAAGCTTCTATACATATCTTTTAATATTGAATAATTAAAGGTTCTCCATTGTTCATAATCTTGAAAGTCAGCTTTTTTCATTTCATTTGGAATGTTATTGAATATAAAATATCCTATGTTTTCCGGATCGTATACATATGAATTTGGGATTCGCCTCTTCAATTCGTATGCACATGAAGTCTTGCCGGCTCCAAACGCCCCGTTTAACCAAATGATCATCCAAGGAAGAGGGATCAAAGACCTTTCCGCCATGGAAGTTATTAATATAAACATGTTGAGCATAGATGTAGCTACAATTTTTTTATTCATCTTTGTCTCTATGGAAATCGGTAGAGAGTTTCAAAATAGAAGCATTCAGATATATGCCAGTTTAATACCCAACAGAAAAAAGTATTTTATGTCAAAGCTCGTAGCTTATTTGTTCATATCAGTAATCATAGGATTGATTGTGAGCCTGCTTTCTATGGGTAATGGGTATTTGATTATAAGGATATTCAATAAACCTTTTCCGTCAATCTATCAGGTGATGAGGTTCCTTTTCGGATGCATTTTTATGCCCATAACTTATACTGTTCTGGCAATTTGCGCAAGCTTCTTTTTTAGGAACACAGCCGGAGGGATTGTGTCGCCTTTGTTGATTATGTTTCTGCCAAGCTTTATAAAGATATTTCCTAGTGATATCCAGGATATTTTAATCAGCATAATACCTGCATCAGCAATCCATAGCCTTTCAGGTATTGCAAGGGGTGCGGAGGATATTGGAATTGCAGTTGCCCTATTGGTATTGGCTATGTGGTGCATTTTGGGTAGCATAATAGCTGTTAGAAGTTTTGGCAAGAAGGATATTAGCAATTAGGTATACAATGGATTATTTAAAAAATAGGCTTGTGCATTCCTACTGCGTACTTCACGCATCTTGAGGACATAAAAAGGATGCCATCCCCTCAAGAACACCCTTGGACAGAGGAGGTACTATAGAAATTTATTTTGACGATTAATTGAAATATATTTTGAAAATAAAAGCGGACGCATTTACTTTCTTTAATACGTCCGCTCATAATGCCTTTTTATAAGCTTGAAGCAAAGTGCTCCATCGCCTGCTTCAATTCTTCAATTGCATCCGGTTTTATAACTGCAAAGTATTTAGGCATCATTTCCTGAAAATATGCTTTATCGAATGTTCCTGCGTCTTGACGTGCAAAGCTCTCCTCCAACAATGCCTTGGCCTCATCTTTTTTATCTTCTTTCACTCGTTCCATGAAAAAATTATAAAACATCTTTTGCCCTGGATTCATTTTTCATCATTCCTTCCATATTTCATATATAATTATTCTCACAAAATGACTTTATCAAGCAATTAAATTTGGAACAGTATTATTTACCCGAGGACCTGTGCTGCTTAGCCGTTGGAGTACATTTTTATGTCCGCGATGTTTTTATAATCCCGTTGAGTTTCAATTGAACTTCTAAGCCATCAGGTCAGATCATCAATGTTTGTATTATTTGTAAGAACAAAATGAAAATACAAAAGCATGGGATTCAGAATCAATTATTTTACCCAGCCATATTTCCTCATGAACAAATACCCGGTTTTTTGCAGTTTGAAGAAAAAATCCTGTTTAGAGACTTACAACGCATCAGCATTGGGTTCAACACACTCATTACACACATTGGAAGTAGTATCCGAGACAATATTCTGTGCCCAATTCCCGCTTTTAATAATTATTATCCCGATTATGAACTTTATAATGTCAGTCGAATAGCAAATCGGGTAAAGTATCGAAATATCCAGAGATGTAAAACGTGCTAGTACATAGGTAACCGGAACAAATACAACCCAAGTATAAACACTGTCAAAAAGGAATGTTATGAACGTTTTACCCCCAGAGCGTATGGTGAAATATACACAGTTGGTCACTGCATTAAAACCCATATACATGGCACATGTCAGCATGAAACGGGTAGCCAGCATACGTACGTCATCGGTAGTATTGTAGATATACGGAATGAAGGGCGACGTAACAGCAAGCGCACCACCAACCACAATGCAGATGCAAACATTGAAAAACATAAGCCTCCATGCAGTTTGCTTTGCACGCGGAATATCGTTGGCTCCCAGAGCCTGGCCAACCATAACAGCAACTGCGGAACCCATGGAAAAGATAAATACATTGAATAAATTCGTTATGGTGTTTGATATGTTGATGGCTGCTACCACATTTAATCCACGAGTTGAGAATATCTGCATCAAAGTGGTCATACCCAACGACCAGAACAGCTCATTCACCAGGAGCGGTATTCCCTTTTTGAATATATTAAAAGCAAGACCTTTAGGAATTCTTATTGACCGATAAAGACCTTCAACAAACCGGAACCTACCGGGGTGTCTATGGGCGTACACAAAAATTATAGCAAGCTCCACAAAGCGTGAAATAACCGTTGCTATAGCTGCACCTTCAACACCTAAGGCCGGGAACCCAAGCTTTCCATAGATCAATATGTAATTCAGGCAGAGATTGGTAATTACGCCAGCCAAGCTAGCCTTCATTGGAAGCAGGGTCTCTCCCATCTCACGGAGTGTTCCACCGTATGCCTGTGACAGGGTGAACGGCAATAGCCCCCAAAGCATTATACGAAGGTAACTCCTTCCGTACTCGAGCATGGCCGCTCTCTCGGCAGCATCCCCTTCTCCAGTCAGATACAGGAAAATCAATTGGTCTCCTCTTGTCAGAAATAAAGCAATTGCAACCGCTAAAGTGACAGTAATGGTCCAGAGCTTGAACCGCACCGTATAACGCAAGCCATCATGATCTTCTGCACCAAAAAACTGTGCACCGAATATGCCTGCACCCGAAAGACCACCAAATATGGTCAGGTTAAATACAAAGATAAGCTGGTTGGCAATGGCAACACCCGACATTTGAGGCGTTCCTACCTGCCCTATCATGATATTGTCCAAAAGGTTAACAAAGTTAGAAATGGCGTTCTGCACAATAAGTGGCAGCACCAGCATAAATACTGTGGTATAAAATTTGCGATCCCCTATAAATGTGTTACGGAATTTGCTAAAAGCGCCTGTTGATGCAATTTGCTTCATACATTATCCTCCACTGTGGCTTTTGCCGACAAAGACCATTGTATCATAAAGAAGAAACGTAGTCCAGACTGCATATACAGATAATTCCGTAGGAAACCGTTCTACTTTGTTCACATGAGAGAGAAGCTGACTTCCAGCTTGAGGAACTGTACCCAGGCGCATCTTAAACTATCAGGTTACAATCGGATTAATTTTCTTAATTTTAAACTAATCATTTCCAACATATTTCTTATACATGGCCTCTGTATATTTTGTCACATTTTTATCATACTCCGGGTAAGCAAAACCAAGTAATTCAGCTATCTCTTTGGACACTTCCCTGAACAACTGGTGGCATGCAAATAATGACTTCCATACATTTTCATAGGAATCCATACGATATGTAGACAGCAATCTGCTCCATAAATTTTCCGGTATATACTTATCCAGAAATTTATAATTCTTGCCGACGCTCAGTGTAAATCCCGTTTCTATTCCAACCTTCCATGAAATCATTCTAAGCAGTTCGGAGCGCAGAATCTGGTTCAGATGATCGATTGCAAACAGTATCTCTTTTCGGCATAATCCTTTAACAACATAGGGTGTTACATTCCAGAATTCATTGCAGCAATCATCGTACTCCCGTGCACTGGGCTTTTTAACATGATAATCTATATCTGTCGGAACTATGTCTCTTTCAATTCTGCAATCTTTGTCCATCAAAACCTTTATCAATTTATCGCCCTTTAAATAATCATCCAAATCTTCCAGCGGCAATAATGTAAGATCAATTTTATTGTAATCATCAAAAAGCATAAGATATGAATACTCTTTTTCTTCAGGAGGAAAAAGCTCCATATCCTCCGGCTTTTGCATCATTATGATATTTCCAAATTGACTAAGCCAGTCATCATTGGATATAAACGATTCCATATCGCTGACAAAATAGGTGATATCATAATCCTGAAATTCATCTTTAGGTATATTAATATTTGTGCGCGAACCCTCAAGAGTCACAATCCGGATGCGTTCGTCCTTCTGTGCTATGGAAAGGATCATGCTCATCATTTCCTGTTCTGTTCTCATTATATGCACCTTCTCATACCTTCTTAATGATGGCTCTTTATAAGCTATCCTTAGAATGATGAGAGTTATTGGGTTCGCAATAGGTTTCTCTTAATGTTTGAATAATTTTTTTAATCCTGTCATCATTAATATGATAAACATTCTGAAGGCCATATTTATCTGAGCCCAAAATACCGTAAGCCTTTAGCAGGGCCAAATTCTGAGACAAAGCCGATTGAGATATTGCAGGTATTCTTTCGTGTATTTCACTAACATTCATTGGCCTTTCAATCAGGTAGCACAAAATCATTAATCTATGCTGATTTGCCATAACCTTCAGCAATTCAGCTATCTCTTTTGCTTGTTGTTCCATTTGCTTTTACCTTCCTTCTGTACTTTAGCATGCTTATACCCTGAGTCATTGTACCCATGGGACAATATACACACCATGAGCGGGGTTTGAAGAAAAACATCGTTATCAGTCCCAAAATTGTGGATGTAAGCATAACACTATAAAATCCAAATGCGAACTGGGCGATCCAAGGCGATACAGCACTGGTATTTGTCCAGTTCCAGGGAAGCTTAATCGTCCATAAAAGAGTAACCACTTCTTTTAAATTACTGGTTCCATTAAAAACCAAATAAGTTGAAAAAATCATTATCGCAAACATAGTCATAAAAAATGCTAAAAAGCCATAACGAAACCATTTGCTTCTAATAAAGGCAGGAATGTCGCGATTTGAAGAAAGTTTCAGCCTGCCTCCTAATAATTCAAACAACTGCCCTCTTCCACAATATCTGTTACAATATATTTTACCCTTACCTATTATCGAGAGCAATAATGGAGTGAAAAAGCAAATCAGCCCTATCCAGGCAAATAGAATATTAAAAAAACCTAAAGCCAAATATACTGCAGAGAATATCCATAAATATTCATACCACTTTTTCATGATGCAACCTCCTTTTGAACAACTTGAATTACCGAAGCAGGACATACCTTCTGGCACCTTTTGCATCCAACACATAAATCTTCGTTGACCTCTGCATAAATTCCATGAAATATGGTTATGGCTTTACGAGGACAGTTTTTTTCACAAACTCCACAGGCCACACATTCTGCTTGATTTACTACCGCTTTTTTCATGTTATCCCCCTTTACTACTTGGCAATTTTATTTTCTGCACAGCATAACTCTTAATGAACATCATATATAAGTAAATTATAATATACTTATATATATGATATTATATTTAAAAATGTTAATGAAATCAATGCTTTTTTACACTATCCAGTTGCTTCTGCGTAAAGATAACACGAAGTTGAGGAGCTTTAGATGATTTGACGCACCCGGAATTTTCGCAGTGTTCCGTCAAATCTGCCGATGTTCTTGGTATGAGGGAAGTTTCTAATCATGTGACTGACAATCCGTCAGCAAACGGGTAAGCTCTTTTCGAAAGGAAACAGCCTTGTATGAAGTTATTGCTCCCGTTTGCTAATCTATTCAAGCATTTATTATCAAAGTTTGTTGCATGAGAATTTTTCTTTTTTCCTCACTCATTTTTTCTAACGCATAACGAAAAGATACTCTTGGCATAGTCTCTTCGTTTTTAATCAAAATATTACCTCTTAACCACTAATGATCTTCACATAAAACTCCCTATTTCTAGGTCCGTCAAATTCACAAAAGTAGATTCCCTGCCAGGTGCCCAGCATAAGTTTTCCGTCCTGGATTATCACGGTGCAGGATGAGCCCATGAGAGATGCCTTTATATGAGCATGGGAATTCCCTTCAAAGTGAAGGTATTCTCCAAGAACGGGATATGTTTTGTCCAGTGCGGAAATCATGTCCCGCACAACATCCGGGTCAGCATTCTCGTTTATTGTAACTCCAGCTGTCGTATGGGGCACGTATACGACTGCGATACCGTCCCGTACATTGCTGTTTCTGACCTCTTCGGCAACTCTACTGGTTATGTTGATGAACTGCTGTGGTTTTGTGGTTTGAATTTTATGGCGCATAGCATGATCCTCCTTTTCCGGATATTAGTATTGGTCAGGTATTCTATTGATATGCAGGCCATTCTGGTTCATTGAACCTTTGAAAGTAAAATTAACCACCTAATTCGTCATCAAATTAATATCTTCATGTCCGAGCTTCATTATATCAAAAGTTAGGCCCCTTTGCCAATTTCATCAAGTTGGCCTCTGATAAAACCTTGTCATCTCATCCCTACTTAATTTCAGGCTTAGCTTTTGCCCTAATAATACCTTATATTATTTCCATGAATAAATATCAAAGGCTTAGGTCGAGTTGATAGATTTTTCTTTTATAACCAGTATTTTAAAGCCTTTACATGCTCTATTCTTTAGACTTCAACACAACGCACTCCATATGATATGTGCAGCAGCCGACTTCTGCAATGATCACTGGTTTATCATGCATATAGCGGAACTTGAGGTGTTCTCCATATGAAACCCTGTTGCGATCTGCACGGTAGTAATCGAGGCATACAAAATCAAATATACTTCAACCCCAGCAGAATCGCTCATGACAAGGATAGTGATCCCTTCAGCGCTTATTCTACAAACAGTGCAAGCAATATGAGCCACCGCATCGCACCAGCATCAAAGGGTATAAAGGGAAGGGTTCAGATATATAATATTGTTTAAAAAAACTATTGCACTTAACATAACGTAAGATTGTATACCAGATTTGGTCTTTGTCCCGGAACACTACCGTCCTTTGTGCTTAGCTTTTTTCTTTTCCTGCCGCAGAGCAAATTTGCGTTCCTTTTCAGCCTCTTTCTGTTCTCGTCTTTTGGCCTTTCCCTCAATTTTGTTCTGCTCGTGCTGCAGCTTTAAGGCTTGTTGTGCTTTCGTGCCAACTCCTTTATTCTCTAATTGCTTATTGATTATTCGCTTCATGCGCTTGGGATTAATTTTTCGTTCTTCAATCTTATCTGCCTGGATATGTGGACTGAACTTCAGCTTGTGCCAGTTTTCAAGCAGGAAATCATATACCTCATAATCCTTTGGCTCTGCACCAAAGATTATTTTGCTGACCTCATATTTGTTACCATCAATACGCTCATACAAACCAATCCAAAAAGCATTTTCAAATAAAATGGTCATGCTGCTTTTGATTGTCATAATATCACTCTTCTTTAAACTGGCTTTCAAATGTATCAAGCCATTCTAAAAGAGCATGATAGAGCATCCTCTGCTGCTCAAAAATGGTTCTTCCAACAAGCGGAATATCAGCATAGGCAGCAGCATACTCATCATTGGTCTTAGCTGAAGCAGTAATGCTGTTTCGCAGCTTCTTTACCAAATCTAGAGCTTTTTCCCTGTTAATTTTATTAAGATTAGTAATGACAACATTGAAATCAAACAAAAATGATACCTGCTGACTGGCGTAGGTATTCATAAGTTCCTCAAAATAGGCACGCCCTTTTTCCGTAATGGAATATACGGCTTTATCAGCAAATTTTTCCCCCTTGACAATGTTGCTCTGAAGATAGCCTTCTTCGTTAAGCTGAATAACTTTCCGATATATAGACGGAACACTAATCTTAGTCCATCTTGGAAAATGATGATTGTCTACATCTTTTTGCAGATCGTATGCACTCTGCGGCTTTTCCAGCACCATACCAAGTATTACCAAGTCTATCGATGACATTATCTCACCACTCCTTTTACTATCAATAATAATACTATTATTAATAGTACTATCGTTGATAGCAAAAGTCAAGAGAGTGCTATTTTTTATATCTTTAATTACTCGTCAACTCTTTATTTCGTGTAGGTGTTTTTCCTCGCCCATTCATGAAGTGAGAACATGTTTCCATGGACTGATATCGTAAGCTTATGTAGATTTTATTCTTTGCGTTTATACAAGACTGCTATAAAGTTTTCATCTTTTAATATTTTCCAGGTTCATACAGCATCAAAAGATTACTTCAGAACATATGAAAACATAATTGCGATAACGAGGGTCACAACGCCTGCGGCGAATGCCAGCAATACTTTCTGATACGGCCTTTTACCTTCTTCTCTTGCCTTTGCAATTTCATCCAACCTTTTTCCTTCCGTAAATGCGATAATTTCACGAAAAGTTTGAACATCAAATTGCTTTTTCTTCTGTTCAATCAAAACAGCAAAGCAAAATGCTGATATTGCTAAAGCAACCCAAATGCCAATTCCTGCATATCCCAGAAAGTGTGCCAACGGAACAGGTGAGATGATTATCACCAGGAATAAAACTCCATATATCTGACTCAGTCTTTCAAACTTTTTCCTGTCCTCGTTTTTTACTTTTTCTTTCATAATTTCTACATCTCCTTTGATCAGATTATCAATGGAGGTTCCAAAAACTTCACTTAAAAGAATAAGGCTATTAACATCCGGATAACTTTTGCCATTTTCCCAATTGGAAATTGTCTGCCTGGATACATATACTTTTTCTGCCAGTGCATCCTGAGATAATGACATTTCATTTCGGTATTTCTTAATCTGTTTTCCAAGCTCCATTTTTGAACACCCCTTTTCCTGTTTCCAATCTAATCAAAGTTATAATTTATATCTATCAAAATGCTTTTACATAAGTCGAATAAGAGGTGATTATTTGTGTCAAAACCCTTTGACATCTGCATGTAAAAACCATTTTAGAAACAAACTCCACTTTGCGGGACTCCAAGTGTACTTATGGAATACCGGTCATTCTAACCACTTATCAACGGGATTGTGATATATTGCTATATAATTTGCTATTAAAGTACAGCGCAAATCCGCCCAGTAACAGAAATGTAGCTGATTTTGTGATAAGTTCAGGCAATGGTATCTCAATCCCGGATACAGTCTGACAAATTGTTTGTATAATCATCATGAATCCAACCATTATGCAGGCTTTAAGTAGTGAAGCTAATATAACGACAGCCAGCTTGTCTTTTTTATTTAATAAATGCAAACATACAAGCATCAACACATAAGCAAACGATTCTGGTGCGTTATGCAAAACACGTTATAACAGGAGCTAACTTAAATTAAAAACCTTTCTAGCGTCATCCCTAGCTTTCATATATAATATCTCTTATGCTTATATAAGCCTTTCCAGATATTCTACAATATCCCTGGCTTTTGGCGGACAACCACTAATACATTTTTCAAATCCTGAAGTACACGCGCCAATACCTACCCCATTGCACTGCTTACTTTTAAAACTCTGACCAATGTACAGTTTTTCTTTTAATCTATTTAAAAGGCCTTTTTCATTCAACCTTTCCAGTGCATAAATAAGGCTTCCATAGCAAGCTGAGCAGGCACAGTCCTCGACAATATGCCTTGATAACTGTTGAACTCTTCTTGAAGGTGTCAATTTTCTTGATCCATTATCCTTATTCAATTCAACAATATCAGCATTTGCCAAGTCAGTAGTGCCTACACCGATACTTTCAGCCATAGCAACATACGGAACTTCCTCAATACTAAAGCCCATCAAATGTGCCGCATATGTGTCTATCAGCACAGGGTCCTTTCCTGCAATTATCCTGTTCATCTGAACCGGATTACCACCTTCTTCGAAGTTAAGGTCACCATTCATACCATCAACAATTATGAGACTTTGCTTTACAATCTTGTTCAGATAAGCTATGGGTTTATGTAAACCCAGGGTATGAAATTTCCTTTTATCAGTATTTGGTATGCAGCCCTTCATATTCTTTAAAGCGCAAGTGATGTTAGTCTGGCAGTGCCCTTTGAGGACTGGCATGTTTATTAAATAATCAACCTTTGTAACATAATCGCAAACGTTTATCTTCAAGCCATTTACTTCATATGTTTTATATTTATCTTTTTGAAGATCGATAAGAGGAACATTATATTTCTTCGATAAATTCTCATATCCACATACTTTAAAGGCTTCTGACGTTCTATCGCCCACCCAGGAGCTTTCCATAATTACTATATTATTGCGCCCTTTTGATTTTAAATGTTCAATGAGACCTTCCACTATTTCAGGTGTGGTTGTTGCACCTGAGCTCGAAGGTTTTGCTACAACGAGATTCGGTTTAATCCCAATAAGCGCGTTTTCGTCTATTTCTTCTTCAGGTTTTATGACTTCAAGCAGCTCTTTTACCATTTGCTTGGGATTATCTCCATAAATGATGCGTATACCATTTTTGCCAATCATGATTATCAGCTCCTTAATTTATTTTATGGGAGATTCAAATTAATCCCATTCACCATCACTCACAACTCCGATGAGTCAGCAGAATCAACACATTGTTTAAGTTGATCTTTAACCATGGTGTTCAGTATCTTTTATCACACTTTTATAATAATGCTTTCCGGTGCTAGTGAAAAAGGCCTCTGTTTAGAATCCGCAATATCCACTTTTTGTAACTTATGGCTTTTATTTAATTATATAGCTTACATACTCCACCAACTCATTCCTGCCTCCTGAAAGCAAGTCTGCGACTTTAACCAAATTTAGAGGTTTTAATATTACACTTGCCATTTTTGTATTTGAAACAGGGTCATTAATATCAATTTTTTGGACAGATGGCACATCTCGGAAATATGCAGCTTTATCGGCGGAGATTTAACAGGTTTGTTTTCACTGTTACTAGGCGTTCATCAGCCTGTAAATAGAGATAGGATTTCCTTCGCAAACGCAATAATTACGCTGCCTGCAAGGGCAAGAAATCCGTCAGCTCTCAATATAATAACCAATCCTCTTGTTAATTTTCTATATCATTTGCCTTTCACAGACTTTTTTCATCCAAACTTGTGCCGCAGCCAATCGTTCTCCAACTGTTCCCCAATGTCCACCAGGATGCCAAACTAACTTTACTTCTTTACACATAGGTGAAGTTTTTAATAAACTTGCTATCTTTCTTGTTGCACTTCCTACTTTAGAAAACCATGGATTTCTTGAAAATTCTTCTCTTTCACCGAGACTGATATATACTGAACAAACAGATAACGGAGTGTTTTTTTCTATGTAGTCGCAAAAACCTTCATACCACAAAGATCCGGAGCAGCTTGCAAACACTGTAAATATGTTTGTTTGGCACATTGCCCAAAGAGCAAACATTCCAGCCATCGAATACCCTATTAATCCTTTTTGACCATTTTGCACATTTGGAACACGTGCAGTTACTTCAGGAATGAGTACATCTTGAATCCAATGCAGTGTCTTAGCTGAATAGCCGCCAAACTTTTTCTGCTTACGTCCAAGGGCCGGAGCAGGCCATGGTGATAAATCATCATTCCAATCTTTTGTTTCAAAAGTAACTAATACATGTGATGATAATTCACCGGATTCAATTATAGGGTCAAGACGCATATGCTGTCCTTCTATAAGGTCGGATACTTCACCAGCTACCGGCATTATAAAAAGTGGCACACCGCTTTCGGAAGTTAATGCGCCAAAAAAATGAATATTGCAACGAATATTGTTTAAGTCCATTGGTATTGCGATATTCTCCATTTTTACCCCCAGGGAAAGAACAATATAATTAACATTGTAATTATTGTATATCTTTAGGAGGTTAATTTCAACAAAACTAGTTGATTCTTTTGGTTATCACTCATGTTGAAAAACTTTGCTTCAAACACATCAATTTCTCATGGTGTGATACACTATGAATGATATTCAAAGTAGAACTGCTTATGAAAACTCTGAAGCCGAAAGCAAGCAGCGAATCAGCTTTAGCGACTGGGCAATAGTTTGATATCCATCTGATGTATGAGAAAACATTTCAACCCTTTTCAAGCTACACACTGTTCGTGGTTCATCAACAACGAGCAAGGCAGTCTGCGAAATAAAACGAAGGTGCGCCCTGCATTGCTCTTATTTTTCACAATATCGGATATAACTTGTGAATTTTAAATTTATTCCTAATTCTCTTGCCAATTCAGCAATTTCACTTTCATCATCATTTGTATACCAACATCCACTAATTATACTATCAATTTTCTTGAACCCGGCAAGAACCGTCTCCTCATACAAATCTTCAAATATGTCAGGACGCGCTTCTTTCAACTTTTTTTGGGCATACTCCGGCAATTCCGCCAGCGTCTCTTTAGTTACAAAGCCTGTTGATGTTACAAGTAAGCCACCGGGTTTAAGGACCCGATACACCTCTTTTAGCGCTTTCCCTCTATCCCCTTCTGTGTTCCCGATTCCTCCACCATCTGAAATTATGTCAATACTTTCATCAAAAAACGGAATATCACAGAAGTCAAAAACTGCATAATGAATATTCGGTGAATCAAGCTCCTTATCTAAAAAACGCTTCCACTCGCATACAACAGTCGGTGAAAGGTCGTTGATGATTATTGTCACATCAGGATTGCTTTTTAAAATATACGGCATATAGCCACCGCCCGGACCTGCTCCGATTTCAAGGATCAGACCACCATTATCCGAAATGCGCTTACCAATATCATTACTCATTTTGCTATCATTGGCCTTGCAAGTATTCCAGTTACGGGATATCCATTCACCAGAAACGATCTCATTTGCCCATGCAGCATTATAGTCGCGTTCAGCTTTTGGTAGGAAATATGCTATATCATCATCCATTTCAAAAGGACGATTTGCCAATTTAGCGATAACATTTCTACCCTCAAGTAATTCATTGATAGACACATTGTATAATTTAGATAGTTCAAGCAACAACTCTATATCAGGAAGTGTCGCACCACACTCCCACTTTGACACTGCCTGCGAGGTTACACCAAGTTTTTCAGCCAACTCAACCTGAGATAGGTTTATTCTTTTACGATGTGAAGCAATTCTCTTCCCAAACTGCGCTTTATTTATCACCAGTTAATCCCCCGTGTTTCGTTTTATCTAAATAATATAACAGAGGTGAATAAAAAAGAAGCGACATTTATTTTAATATTAAATTTAAGATACAACTGCAAGTTGTAACATCAGAATATTACGGCAAAGTTAAGGCTGAGTTTCTTTTCATATTCCTCAATCTTACAATCGGCTAATAATCTGATTATGGATAGGCATTTCTGATAGCTGCACTAACAAATTCAGCGAGTCCTGGCATTTTTTCGTCCAGCTCATTTTTATGTTCTAAATATGCCTGCCCAATGCTGCGAAATGTTTTATCATCACATGGGAAAATTAACTGTATAAACTCCTTATATGCTGCAACCGCCTCTTTTGCCGCTAAACTGTCAGGACCATCCTTCATGGCCTTGCGGAACCTTTGGATGACATCTTCAGCAAGGGTAATAAGTTTACCAAAATCCATGTTTATTATTTTTGATGCACTTTTTACAACAGAGGATTTGCTAAGCTTGTTGAATACTTTTAAGCTTTTCACTATTGGAAGAAAAAAACTGTTTTCCATCAACACCCGTATTTCATTTGCATGCACTCTTTTAACTGCTTCAATTCTCTTTTTATCAAAATCCCTAAGCATTGAAACATCAAATTCATCATTCAAAATACGGTCAACCGAATGAATCATTCTTTTTATTTGTGATAGCTTTTCCAAAAGAACTTGTTTATGTTGCCGCATTAATTCCTTTTCCATTTCCTTTGGACTATCAAGTATCAACCGAATGTCTTCAAGGGAAAGGCCAAGCTCCTTATAAAACAATATGCTCCACAGGCGGCGCAAGCTCTCGTCGTCATACTGGCGGTAGCCAGATTCTTTTACAGCACTGGGCGGCAATAATCCAATTTCATCATAATATTGTAAGGTGCGGCGGCTTACACCTGACAGCTTACATACCTCATTTACACTTTTCAATTTCATCCTTCTTTCTATCTGCTCCATGGACTGATAATGTTTTCTCCATTAAAAAGTTCTTGACTCGAACGTTACGTTACAGTTTATACTCTCATGGTAAACATCAGGCATTGCTTTGTCAAGTGAAAAATCAATGCAAAAGCACACTTACTTTAAAGGAGGATTTTTATGACAGATAATAATGAAAGAACCCTAGAACTTGAGCCAATTCCAAAGAGTATCATGAACATTTCCTGGATTTTAGTGCTTGGGGCAATTATGCCCCTGCTTGATTCAACAATGGTAAATATTGCAATCAAGCACTTAAGTAATAATTTCAGTACCGGACTTGACTCAATTCAATGGGTAATTACAGGTTATGTGTTGGCTATGGCAATTTCAGTACCACTTGCAGGTTGGATGGTTCAAAGATTTAACGGTAAATGGTTAATGATCAGCACTAATATAGTATTCTTAGCTACCTCGATTGCTTGCGGACTTAGTTGGAATATCTATTTGTTGATTATTTCCCGTATTGTTCAAGGCATAAGCGCCGGTTTTATTATGACATTGGTGACTACTTTGGCTATTGAAGTCGCTGGAAGAGAGCGAATGGGACGAGTGATGTCGACCATTGGTATCCCAATGATTCTGGGACCAATCCTTGGCCCGGTTATCGGGGCTGTGATTGTCCAATTCTTGTCATGGCGTTACATTTTCTTTGTCAACATCCCAATTGGTATTCTTGCCATCACTTTAATGTTTTTGAAGCTACCTGACTTCACACCGGCAAATTCAAAAGCCAAATTCGACTTCATTGGTATCGCTTTATTAGGCATCAGTTCAGCATCTTTGATTTATGGAATTACGCAAGCGTCAAAGAATGCCACTTTTAACAACGTCATGACTATTTCTTGTGTTGTTGCCGGTATCGTAATTTTAGCCATCTACATTGCTTACGCTGCTATCAAAAAGGAACAGGCAATTCTACCATTACACTTGTTTAAATTAAAAAACTTCAGTGCTGTCATAGTTGGCTTGTTCCTTGCAGGGATTGCCACCAATGGTCCAATGTTGCTATTGCCATTGTTTTTCCAGAACATTAAAGGCTTCTCAGTCTTGAGCACCGGATTGATGTTAATTCCGCAAGGTATCGGTATGTTAGTTGCCCGCCCATTGATTGGCAAGCTAACTGATAAGTTAGGCGCACGTAATGTTGTCCTGGTAAGTTTGGCATTAGCCATCATAGGCACCATTCCATTTGTCTTTTTCAATGAGGCATCTTCTCTCATTGTTGTGGGTGTTGTCTTGCTTATACGCGGCATAGGCATCGGAGGTGTCACCATGCCGATGATGACAGACGCGTACACAGGCATGGTCAAACAAGAAATCGCACAAGCCAGTGTCGGAACCCGGCTGGTGCAAAACATTGGTGGCGCGTTTGGTTCAGCAGTGCTTGCAACGGTTGTTAGCCTTGAGCTCCAAGGTAAAACACCAACGATTCCACTCATGACCACCGCTTACCATGACGGTTTTATGTTGGCATTAGTCCTCAGCTTGGTAATGATCATTCCATCTTTATTTTTAACTGATAAGAAATCCAAGAAATTATATTTTAAATATGATATTTTCTAATAATCGAACAGGCTAAATATCATTTTTCACTCAAGTTCAATGATATTTAGCCTATTTTTTTGACAATAATATCTACTCCCATGGTTCGAGTTGATGAAATTGAGTTCTATAAGATGCTCACCATTCCGGCAATCAGCGATCCTATTATGTACAGCACGCAGGCTCCACAAATAAAGACTGGCAAGAAGATTAAAAAGAAATATAGTTTTTTGCGCATACTTCTTTTTATCGCGTTGAATTTATATACCGCCATACTCGCTAATAGCATGGGTATTGCCCCAAAGGTAAGCCATATAAACGCTCGCTCTTTCCATGTAATAGGAAGCATCGCATCAGGGTTTGTGACTTGATTTGAACCAAAAAATGCGATACAGACAAGACTTACAACGGTTGCCACGCCTATACCGTAGACTATATTGCTTATAATTCTTATGCCTTTATTCATAGCTTTTTACCTCTTCTCAATATTCCAAAATATCGCTGGGTTGGCAGAGACATTAACGTTTCCATAGTAAGCGCTTAATTTTAGGGTGCCTTGTATGAATCATTACGGCACCAGGAGGGTAGTTCAGGTGACCACGGTAGATAAGGTGTCAGAGATTCATGCGTCAATTCCTTTAAGCTTGGTAAATTTGTCAGTAGATGCACCAAATACATATATGGATTAAGTTGATTTGCTTTGGCAGTTTCTATCATGCTGTAGACAATAGCACTGGCCTTGGCTCCGCGAGTTGTGTCGGCAAACAGCCAGTTCTTCCTGCCTGTGACATACGGACGAATGGCATTTTCGGCTCGATTGTTGGAAAGCTCGATTCGTCCATCCAACAGGAAACGATTCAATGATTCCTTTTGATTCAATGCATATGTGATCGCTTTCCCCAGATTGGAGTTTGGCAGCGGATTTAGTTGTTGCACCCATTCCCAGAACTCATCAAGAAGGGGTTTCATATTTTTAAGTCGTTCTTCATACCGCCTTTCAGCGGATAGTTCCTCCCATTTCTTGTCCATGGCAAACAGACGGTTACAATAATCATATCCGATAGCCGCCTTGGAAGTCTTAGTGTCAGCCCCCTGGGGAATTGCTTCTTCGAATTTGCGTTGTAAATGAGCCCAACATCCACAATGTATAACATCAGGCACTGCATTGTAGCCACTATAGCCATCTGTCTGAAGGTAACCCGAAAAACCCTCAAGAAATCTTCGGGCATGCTGGCCGGATCGTGTCGGTTGGTATTCAAATAAAACAGCCGGGGTTGGACTTCGCCCGGAAGTGTAGACCCACATCCGCGATTCTGTCGTTGCTTTCCGTCCCGGTTCTTTTAATACCTGCAGTACAGTTTCGTCTGCATGAATCAGGGGTTCGGAAATCAAGTGCTTATGAATGGCATTGTACATTGGTTCAAGCCATTCATGGCTTGGACGTATGATCCAGTTTGCCAGGGTGGCTCTGGAAAGTGTCACCCCCTGATTTGCCCAGTCTTTCTCCTGCCGGTATAAAGGCATTCCGTTGGCATATTTCTGATACATAACATAAGCAACTGTTGAGGCAGAAGCAAGGCTGCGTTTCATGACCGGGGCTGGAACCGGCGCTTTGACAATGTTGGCATCTCCGGTTTCCTTCTCGCAGACGGTACACACATAATTAAAACGAATGTATCTCAATACTCTTACTTGGGCAGGGATAATCTCAAGTTCATCCCTGACATGCTCCTTGCCCAGATATCTAAGGTCAGCCTGGCAAATACCGCAAGAGCGCTTGTCCTCGTCAAGGTCACAAACAACCTCCACTACAGGAACTGTCTGTGCCAGTTCTTCCTTTGTTCTTTTAGGTTTTCTGGTATGGGCAGCCACAATTGTCTGTACGGTAGGTTCTTCTGCTTTGTTGTTCGCTTCGACCTCTGCTTCGTTGAAAAGTGAGATTTGATCGTTGTCTTCTCCTAAAACATAACGACGCTTTTCGCTGGATTGGCCGTATAGAGCTTTTTGGGATTTGATAAGAAGCTCTGTAAGCTGGTTGATACGGATTTGCTGGTTTTCCACTATTTTTTCCAGAGTGGAAACATATTCAATTTGTTCTGGCGTAAGCCCTGTAAAATTTATCTTTTGCATAAGATAATTGTACCATATTTCACCTGAAAAATCCAGCTTAAATGCTGTAAAATCAATACTTTTACGCACTTTTTTATCAGTAGATTTCGCCTGTTCTTGCTTTTCGTATTGCTTTGGGTTGATCTATCGTCAGACCCTCCATCAGCCACCGGAATTCCTGCTGGGTAAGCCGTCTTGCTTGCTCCGGTGTACGGGGCCATTTAAAGTTCCCATTCTCAAGACGCTTATATAGCAGTACAAAACCGTCTCCTTCCCAGAAGAGAGCTTTGAGACGATCACGACGTCTCCCACAGAAGAGGAACAGGCTCGGAGAAAAGGGATCCATGCCAAATGTCTCTTTGATAATAGCCGCTAATCCATCAATTGACTTTCTCATGTCTGAGTACCCGCAGACAATGTAGATATCTTCTGCCCTTGTAATATCGCCTAACATATGCTTTTCAATGCCGACAGAACTGCCTCGATGGTTTCTCTGGAAGTTCCGTCATGTATATCAACACAAAAAGAAGGCAAGTGGATTGTGACTGCTGCAGATACCTTTGTCTGGTGAAATGGTACTGGGACAATTTCTTGTTCCGGTTTCTGAGGTACAAGTGATCCGGTCTCACACGCCAAGGTGCGGATTCTTCGCAGCCAGTAGTAGTACGATTTAATTTTTACATTGTTCTGGCTGCACCAACTGACAACTGTCATTCCACTGGTTTGGCAGGCTTGGATAATCTTGCTCCACTGCTTGAGTCGGAATTCAGTTTTGGCATTTGTGATTTTATCCATATTGAGATAGCCTCCTTAGAGATTCTAGACTTTTTAGTCAGAGTCGAAAAACTCGAAAAAGTCTAAAGACTTTTGGATGGATTATCTCATATGGACGGATAAACTTCTATGCGCACTTATATTAAGCGCTTACTTTCCATACAAATAAATACCAAAATACGCCGAATTTGTCAATTACATCGAAGTGGCACATGGGAAAACTTTCCATGTGCCCTCAATTGTATAATATTCAGTTACTTCTTCCCGACTGAAATAAATTAAGCAATGATCATTTTAACTCTCAGTCCATACTTTTTTGCATAAGCTTTTTCTTGAACTTTTAGATTGACCTGTCCAGTAACGGTTAGCTAAAAACATATAGAGAAACTTGGGCATTGAAGGGTTTGTCATAATATTGCTGTGTTGAATGATTTCCTGGCTTTCCAGCTCAGTTGCTAGTTTAACCAAAGCATTGAAGATATTGCGATTTAACCCATTATTCATCGTGATTGCATCCATGTTTTGCTTTATATATTCCCCGGCACCAATGCCTATGCCAAATCTCCACCTATAGCCAATCCGTTTTGCATAGTGAGCCATAATTTGAAGGGCATTAATATTCTGTGTCCCTTCGAGAAAACCGTTGTTTATAATTGAGTATACTCTTGGAGGAAGGCACTCTGTTGTTTGCGGATGGCTGGTGAGATATTCATCAAACGCATACATATACTCCAGCAGGCTTGATGGGATTGCATCAATATAGAGGGGGAATACAAATATGATGGAGTTCATTGTCCTCATTAGTGCAAAATCCTTTTCCGCTGTGTTATGCTTTAAACTCTCCATAACACAAATTTCATGAACTTGAGTTGTTTGCTTGTCGAGCATTTCAACCACTTTATCAATCAGACGTTTAGATGCGCTATTTTTACCTCTAGGGCTTCCATTTACAAAACATACTTTATTCATTGCACCTCACACTCCTTATATACTTGTCAAGAGAGTTCAATCTGCCCTCCAGTTCTGTTTCATTTCTGCAGATATATGTTTGAGCTTTTCTTACCTGAAAGTTCATTGCATTGGCATCGCACAGGGACCTAAAGGTATCTTCCTCATCGCTGGTAATATCTTCTCCGTATCCAAATACGACGAATCTGGGATATTTCTTGTAACGGGGGGCATGATGCATCTCACCATTGACTTTTTTGAAAAAGGGTAGGATATTGGGTAGCATCCGATCCAGAGTTCTTCGAATAGCCGGAGTGTAGCAACCATATTTCACCGGGGATACAAATATGGCTATATTACTTCCGATATATTCTTTGTTTATATCAGTGCTAATATCCTTGTATACACATTCCCCCGGGGTTTTGATCCAGCATCCGAAACAGCCCACACAGTGATGCATATCCTGTGTTTGAATGTCATATACGGAAACCTTATGACCATTCTTTTGAAGAAAATCCTTTAATTCTTGTTTTATCTTCATCCCAAGTTTGCTAGTATCTGAGGCATCACTTATTACCAAAACCTTCATATTACCTACTCCCTCCAATGTTTACACTATTCTGAGCTTTTGGATAGCTTTTCATCTTGCTCCTTAACATACATTCTATATTCGATAGGCGTCGGCTCTTTCTCAACAGCTATCAATTCGCCAATTTTTACAATCTCTTTAAGCTTATCGTTTATAAATGATTGTAAGCAGGCAGGGACATGGTCTTTATGATATCTATGCAATGCGACGCATTCACGGCAGCGTCCATGCCATTCGCAAAGTGTCTGTGTACATGTACACCTAAGTACTTCCGGATCTTTGACAAGTTCCCGATTTTTCAAAATCAACTCGTAATATTCCTGTTTGGTTCTCATTTTATAACCCCCCATATGGATAATTTCCAACCAATTTCATTAACCCTGCTTTCACCAGGTTTTAGTGGAAATATCAAAGTACCAGGACACAGGACCGGCCTCTACCTCAAGCCAATTAACGCTGCTTAATCAACATACCAGCAAGTTCTTGAAAGCTAGTAACAATGTTTCCATCATATCGGGCATTCGTACTATTAAAAGGTGTAGAGAGCAAGCTAGATTTTATCGTGATATTTGCCCTATGATATAACTTAAGTTTTCTTCAATAGGTTTGGTTCCGTCAACTCGAATGACAGGGCAATTAATAGTATTTACCCATTCTTCAACCATACTTTCAGTTCTGGACTCAACAAGATCAAAGAATCGTTTTTCTTGCTCATATAAATCCCCGCCTGGCATCATTCGGCTGCCGAATTTCTGAAAAGAACGATTTTTAACACGCTGCATGCGTATGTCTTTTGGAACATCAATCAATACAATATACTGTAAGAACGGATAAATAGCTTCTCCATAATCACCTTTTACAGACGCAAGAACGAAATTTTCATTTGCTTTAATTTCACATAGAAGGAGCTTTTCAACCTCTTCTCGCGTACGTGGAGAGGCGTAGATATAATTTTGATCTGTCTTGCTGAAATATAGGTCTTCTATATCAATAAAATTGTAGTTTAACTTCTCTGCAAGGGCTTTTCCCAATGTACTTTTTCCGGAGCCATTTAAGCCACATATTATAATTCCCATTCCCACAGACCTTCTCCTTAAATCAATATTTCTTATTCGTTGTCACATTTATATAGTTCAGGAATGAATTCAGCTAATGATGGATGTACATCAACCATCCATTTCAATTAGCTGAATCCAGACCGATTTTAGTCCACATAATTTTCCGATGTGTCAAGTACGATTGTATTGGTTTTTCCATCCCACTCAACACTAAAGTTAAATACCTTCGCAACATCACGCAGCTTGAAGTAGTTATTGCCGTTGATGGTATAGGCCCGAAGTGCAACCGGCACCCCATCCGTATATATCTTCGATTTACTGCGCGCAACAATTTTAGATTTACCATCGCCGGCAGTCAACTCTCCGCCTACCGTAGTGTATGGCTTTCCTGATATGAGGTTGATTGCTTTGTTTGCATTATCCCAAGTCACGTCAAACTGTTTCTCCGATCCACTCAAAACGGCTGCAAGGTCACGCAGTTTAAAATAGTTGCTACCGTTTATAGTATACGCGTCAAAGGATATTTTTCTTCCATCAACAAGGACAGCTGAGGTTGAGGGTTTGGCAATGGCTCTGTCGGCATCGACACCGCTCATAACCTTTTTGGGAACTGTCTGATAGTAATCACCCCATTTTGATATATCAGTAACACCGTTATATCCAAGCTGTCCACTATCATTTAAACCCCATGACCTAAGCGTGCCATCCATCGTCACTGCCAAAACATGATGTTGACTTGCGCTTACCGAAGCCACATTATCCATTATTTTCACCGGCTTGGTCTGCACAACAGTATTATCATTTTTAATGTCTCCTTTACCACCATTGCCAAGCTGGCCGCGATCATTAAGTCCCCACGCCCAAAGCGTTCCATCGGTCTTTATGGCCATGGTAAAGCCATAGCCTGCACTTACCGCAGCAACATTGTCCATGATTTTTACAGGCTTTCTTTCATAAATAGGCTCTTGCACATAAATATCTTCGTAGTATTCATGCTTTTTAGATATAGTTCCACCTTTTCCATTGCCCAGTTCATGATATTCATTTTTACCCCATGCCCAAAGTGAACCGTCGTTTTTTATCGCCATGGTATGGTACCCGCTTGTGCTTACCGAAACCACATTATCCATTATTTTTACCGGAGTTGTCTGTATACCGCTTCCACCATTGCCAATCTGGCCGTATTGATTATTGCCGCAAGCCCATAATGTACCGTCGGTTTTGATGATCATGGTAACCCGGTAAGCTGTGCTGACTGAAGCAACATCATCCATTATTTTTACAGGAGTGGTTTGTATTCTATGTCCTTCATCGCTAAAATTACCGATTTCATTATTGCCAAACTGACCGTAATCGTTGTGACCCCACGCCCATAGTGTGCCGTCGGTTTTTATCGCCATGGTATGGTTATAACCAGCGCTCACTGCCTCCACATCATCCATAATCTTTATTGGTATGGTCTGGTAACTATACTCACGGCCATATTTGTCCATATTATTTACATTGCTCTCACCGTCGTTGCCTAGATCATATAAAGTATTACTTCCCCACGCCCAAAGTGTATGATCATTCTTTATCGCCATGGTAAAACCATCGCCCGCGCTTACCGAAATTACATCATCCATTACCTTATCCGGAACTATCTGCCATGCAAAGCCCATAAAGGGTCTATAATCGAATCTCATATCGGTGCCAAGCTGGCCATATCCAACGCTCCCCCATGCCCATAGCGTGCCGTCGGTTTTTATCACCATTGAATGGTCTCCACCTGCACTAATGGTATTGTATTGTCCAACCGTTCCAGTCACATAAGCCGAAACATGAGAAACAGGAAGAACAGAAACCATAATAACAGCCACAATAATAACACTTAAAAACCTTTTCATACTTAGCTCCCCCTTTGTTTGAATCAATATATGCCAAAAATAGTCATGCATCTAATTTTATCATTAGTTTAAAATAAAGAACATACTTTACCACATCCAATAATAAATTATCTGCGGCATTCCAACACAAAGGGTCCTTCCTCTTGAAATGATGCTAATTTCCTGTTTAAACGTAATTATCATCTGATGAAATTCATAAATATGAAGTCTGTCATCGATAAGGTATAATAAATTAAGCAAATTCAATAGAGGGTAAAAACAGGCACGCCCTAAGCTTTGCTTCAATCCATTATTCTTTTAAGGATACTGGGATAATTGTTTACAAATAGCTTCATGAATTGAAATTGTTCTGTATCCTCATATTTTACTATATTTAAGCCGCATTCTCCTATTTCATATATTATCGAATTGGGATAAGATAATATGATCGGGGAATGGGTCGCCATCACAAACTGAGAATTATTTTTAACCAGCTCATGTAAACGGGAAACAAACGTTAATTGCCTTTGCACTGAAAGAGCAGCTTCTGGTTCATCTAAAATGTAAAACCCATTTCCTCTGAACCTGTTTAAGAAAAGCGAAAGGAATGATTCCCCATGGGACTGTTCATGGAGTGATTTCCCGCCATATGATTCGATTATCTTTTTTGCTGTTGATGGCACAACATCCATTTCCTCAATGTTTGTTGCAACATTAAAGAAACTCTCTGCTCTTAAAAATGTTATTATATCACAACAATTACCAATTCTCTAACAGTTCCGGATTTCTTTGTGAGTTTATCAAAAAATATACATACAGAACTGATTGTAGAATTATGCTACATATTCTTGTTGCCAGCTTTGGCGTGAGCTCTACATATAATTGCTCCTATAACAAATCCCCCTAGTGCTGGTATGATCCAACCAAATCCATAGTCAAATCCCGGCAAATACATGTGAGCAAAATCAATTATGGCCTTAATAATTGGGGTTTCTTTCAAACCTGCCGGTAATGCATTACAAAAATCGAAAGATGCTGCAATAACTGTTAATGTAGTTGTCCACCTATATATCTCTCTTTGCTTATTGATAATTGGCGTTAATAATGATAATATGATCAAAACAATTGCCAGTGGATAGAGAAACATAAGTACAGGCAAAGACAGCTGGATGATTTTATTTAATCCAAAATTAGCAATTATAAAAGAAAAAAAGGTAAATATTAAAGCATATTTATTGTATGAGATTGATTTTGGAAACATTTCGTTAAACATCTGAGAGCATGAAGTAATTAAACCTATTGCTGTTTTCAAACAGGCAACCGTTACTATTGCAGCCAGCAATACTTTACCTATGAAACCAAAATAATGCTCACTAACCATGGACATAATTTTCCCTCCGTTGTCAGCACTGCTGACGCTGCCTAAGCTTGTTGCTCCCATATAAGCTAATGATGCATAAATGGCGCTCATCCCAACAAGACACACTAAACCAGACTTACAGGTTTCAATTGCTTTCCGTTTTGGATTTTTTACTCCTAATCTCTCAATATTTGAAATAATAACAATTGCAAAAGCCAGGGAAGCTAAAGCATCCATGGTGTTATACCCATTTAATAACCCTGTGAAAAATGGTTTAGCAATGTAATCCCTCTGTGGTGCATATTGACTTGCTTGTCCCATGGGACTTACATACGTCGCAATTAACAATATTGATAAAAGTACCACAAAAATAGGAGTAAGATATTTGCCAACCCAATCCAGAATCCTTCCCGGCTTAAGTGAAAAATAAAGGGTAACAGCAAAGAAGATTAATGAAAATACAAATAATCCAATTTGAAGATGTTTCTCATCAATAAAAGGGTTCAAACCTACCTCAAATGCAACAGTTGCAGTGCGTGGAATAGCAAATAAAGGTCCAATGGTTAAATACAGCATACATGTAAATAAAACTGGATATATCCTGCCAACAGGCTTTGCTAAATCAAATAAATTTACGCTTTGAGCAAGGGTTGCTGCAATAACTCCTAACAATGGAAGCCCTACTCCGGTAATTAAAAATCCAATTGTCGCATGTAATGTGTTTTTACCGGCCAACTGCCCCATTTGAACAGGAAATATCAAATTGCCTGCCCCAAAAAATAGCCCAAATAATAATGACCCTATTAATAAATTCGATTTAAAACCAAGCTTTTCTTTCATAATTAAACTCCCTGTATATTAAAATTAAAGTAAATAATATTGCTTTTAACACTAACAAAACTAAATATATTTTTCCAACGAAATAGCTTTTATAGGTAAAAACATAATTTTGATTGTAGACAAATTCGGCAAAACTTGCAAGAAGCATAAGTAAATTTAGGATATAAGAATGCATTTATTGAATGACTCATACATCCTATCTCTTACCTTTCCCAATTTTTATGCTCATTTTGCCACAAAAATATACCCACGACTTGTTCCTATGAACGCATATCGAGGGTATAAACCAGTGGGCGGAATTACCACAAAACAATGCCATATGTATATCGCTTCCTGTTACCTCTTAATCCTATTCTTAATCCGAAGGCTTGCCTCCACATGCATAATCCAGTGTCTTGATAAAGGCATTTGTATCAGTCCCTTGACATCCTTATTGCACCAGTAATCAACCAGCCATATTGCCCGTTCATCTGAACTTACAACATTCAGGTCCAGGATTCTACGTTTATCCGTTTCACCAAACTTTCTTCTAAGCTCAGCGGAATCAATTGATTTCAGCCATTCATCAGTGGATGCTTTCACTGCTGCGATATATTCATACAAAGCATCCAAATTCAAGCACTTTGAAAATTCGGAAATCTGTTCTTTTACAAGCTCATTTCCTGTTGTAATAATAGGTGAATTCATTCTCTTCTGATAATTCCCCTTAAAGAAAACCTGCCCGTCATTTTTAATCAACGTATTAACGACAATATCCTCAATTCTGAAGATGTGCCACAGGGAATATGCAATAGTCTTGCTATGATAACCTTCGGCATTTATAAATGGAATTGCGTAATAATCTTTTTCTTCCAGCTCATCTCTCCAGGAAACAGCCTCCTGCATCAGTGTTTCCCGAAGCTGCAAAAGCGTATTTATTCCTTCCGGGAACGATGCCTTGCACAGCTGCTTTTGCATTGCCTTGTTCATTTCCGACCATTCTTTGTCCAATATAATTGACCCCCTTTATCTTACCATCCAATCCCCTCACTTCACCCTATTAAATCGGTTAAGTTGCCAGATTAGACACCATCTAATCCCCTCACTCCGTTTGAGTTCGGAACCTGAATGTCCTTCTATTCACTTCCTTCCGGCACCCAATGAAATAAAGGAACTTTATACCTCCAGCATTTTTATAAAATCATCGATACTATATTGAAGCAGGCATGCATTTCTATGAAGCTCCAAGGGATTCGTTTCCTTCGTGTTGAAACCGTCAAAAGAAGTAAAAGCAAGAAGGGTGCCAAATTCCATTAACCAGTCTATGTTCTCCTTTTTATAGAGGCCAAAAGGATATGCAAATACCTTCTTTGTTGTAACAAAGGCTTCGCACCTGTTTAAGTCCTCCAGGATGATATCTTTGTCTTCAGTTTGTAAAGCAGATTCCATTCCTTTTCTAGTATGAAGCAAATTAGTATGATTACAGTATTCAAAGACGTCGTCCATGCTTAAAAGCTCATCCTTGGACATGCAAACGGAGTAATCCTTCGTATACTCTTGTGCTTCATCAAAAAGCCAGCCTAATACTACGAAACTAACCGCATTAAAATTATATTTCTTCAGAATTGGATAAGCATTTAACAGCACCGATTTGTAAGCATCATCAAAAGTCAGAAGAACAGACTTTTCTGGGATTGGTTTGTCATTATAATAAAAATCAATCACTTGCTTTATTGTCAGAGTAGTATATCCATTCTCATATAGATAGGCCATCTGTTTTTCAAATTCATCCTTAAAGCAAAAAAGCTCTTCAGGAAGAACATCGTGATAATCTTGTTTTACTTTGATCCCTTTGTATTGCTGTCTGTCGTATCCTTCTCTATCAATTATTTCATGGTACATTAATGTATGAAATCCATTCATGGTAGTCCTCCTGAGTTTATACTTCCATTGAAACTTATATTGTTCATTATAACAACAATTTATTATGAAATCGACTGTAAATATGTAAGATTTATCCTGTATCCTTGACCCGATCATCTTTAAGGTGTAAATATATTACATCAACCCATTAAAATAATGATGATCAAGCAAATTAATCGGACACAGCATAGAGGTTTTTTATGTCCATAAAATCATGTTAAGGTCAATATCTCATATTCTTATAGTTTTGGTATGCCATAAACTAGTTCCCCCATAATCATCTCCTAGCAGATTATAACACTAAATCTGCAATATTCCATCTAAAAATAACTGAACTCAAATATATCGATTAGCCGTCAAGTTAATCATATCTGAAGTTTCGTACTACATTATGTTCTATCCAACGTCAATACCTTTTCGGCTTTTAGTTTTCTATACATCATTTTACTAGAAAACAGTGGTAATGATTATTATTCATTATTTTCTTTTATCCGTACAGCTAATTGGGCGAATTTTTCAGGTTCCTCAAAATGAGGGAAATGTGCTGATTCTTCAAACCATATGATTTCTTTTTTAGGAGCGGTTATATAATTATAATAATTTTCTACCAAAATAGAAGGAGTATTATAATCATATCTGCCTACACAAAAGTAAATGGGTACTTTCACTTCAGGTAGATCTCTTATGAAATCTACGTCACTATAATGTCCCCACATGGTATCTACGGTAAATTTACTTCCCAAAGCAAATTTTAGTCCATCAATGCCTGTATATTCAGGAGAAAAAATACTTGAGAGAATGATATCTTTTAAGGTATTTATCTTTCTTTCCACACCCCCATATTTCCCAAGCCATTTTCTTTGTGTCATCGTATCTCTAACTATGTTTTTGTATGGTGGCCGTCCGATTTTCTTCAAATCCTCTAATGCTTTTTTATTATTCTCTTTTTGAGCCATCTCAAAAACAAAGTCATAAGAAATCACATCATTATCAATCCCATTTACTACTTGTCCAATACTTATAAATGCAGTGATTTTTTCCGGATACCGATCTACGATATATAAGCCTAATTCACTCCCCCAGGAATGACCGGCTAAATATATTTTTTCTTTGTTAAACTTCTTACATAGATAGTCTATCAGTTCTTTACAGTCTTTAATAAACTGCTCTCTGTTCATCGTTTCTTTAGGGATATTAAAGGAAAATGTCTTTCCAGCTCCTCTTTGATCCCAATTGACAACAATAAAGCTATCCTCCAGTTTCTCCTGATATTTTCTTGCATATGAGATTTGTGCGTATCCTGGTCCTCCATGTAAAAATAGAAGTATTGGATTATTAATATCTCTACCTCTTACCATTATATACTGCTCTATTCCACCTATTTCCACCTTTTGAATTGATGCAACACTGTTATTCCCTTCAATTTGTGGTGTTCTGGATGGTATAAAAAATACAAGTAATAAGAATATTATTAAAATAACTAAAGTTATCTGAAAAAACTTTTTTATTCCTTTCATATAATCTCCTATTTGCTTACTGTTTCCAATTTCTATAATTTATATTTCCATTGAATTCTTACATTCATTCATTATAGCGCCTATAAAATCGGCTATAAAAATGTGAAACTTATCCGACCTCCTTGACCCTATCACCTTCAAAGCGTAAATATATTACCTACTTGTAAGCGTCAAATAGCCCCCACCTTTGATTTAGCAGGGGCATAATATATATTATTTATTGGGCACTTTGCAATGACCCGGAAGATTTGCTGACCATGGCAACAAGGTGTCTAATGCATGTTGATCCTTGATATTTATATTCGGTAGACGTTCAAAGAGATAAGTAAGATATTCAAACGGGTTCAACCCATTCTCTTTTGCCGTCTCCACAATACTGTAAATTGTTGCGCTGGCATTGGCTCCTTTAGGCGTGTTGCTAAACAGCCAATTCTTCCTCCCGATTACAAAAGGCTTTATCGACCGTTCACTTCGGTTGTTATCAATCTCTAGCCTGCCGTCCAGCATAAAGGCCTCCAGCTTGTCCCACTGGTTCCGGCAGTATTGGATTGCTTTTCCTAATGAACTTTTGGGAGTTACTCTTGGACTCCAGTATTTGAGCCATTCCTTGAATTTATCAAGCACTGGTCGGCTGTGTTTCAATCGGCCCTCATATCTTTCTTCCGGTGTAACATCATGAAGCATTTTTTCTATCTCAAACAAGTTATTGCAAAATGCCAAACCTTCTTCTGTTACTGTGGGCTTGTCATCTTTTTTTGGAGGCATGGCTTTTAAGGCGTCGACAAAATAACGCCTTGCATGTGCCCAGCAACCAACCTGGATGATTCCGGGCATGCCACTATAACCATCATACCCATCCGTATGAAGGTAACCTTTGAATCCTTCAAGAAATTTTTTAGGATGTTTGCCAGCCCTGGTAGTTTGGTAGTCATAAAGAATAATCGGAGGCCCTTCCCGGCCGGTCCGGTATAGCCACATGTAGGAGGTTGAATCTGCGGCTCGCCCGGGTTCCTTGAGTACTTGGAGGGTAGTATCATCGGAATGGAGGATGTCCCTTTGCTGCAAGTGTTCCCGCATTCGTTCATATATCGGCCGCAGCCACCTGTCGGAGCTTTGTATCATCCAGTTCGCCATGGTTTGCCTGGATATTTCAATCCCCATCCTCTCCCAGTCCTGCTCTTGACGATAAAGAGGAAGCCCTTTTACAAATTTCTCCGTCATTACATGAGCTATGGCGGATGCCGAAGCCAGGCTTCCAGGAAGTGCCGGCTTTGGCATTGGGGCTGTTACTATCGGTGTAGATATTTCATTCTTCTCGCAATTACGGCAGCCATATACATACTGCACATGTTCCTTTACACGCACCTGAGCCGGAATAATTTCTATTTCCCGCCTTACTTCCTTGCTCATTTCATGCAGTTTGCCGCCACAGCAATCACAAACCTGCTCTTCTTCAGGCAAGCGATACTCTATGGTCTCTACAGGAATGTCTTTAAGCATTTCTTCTCTGTGCCCCTGCTTTTTACGACGTTTATATGTAATTTCCTCTAATGTTGGTTCGGGAACTGCAGGCTTGGCTTCTGATTCCGCCTCGTTGAAAAGATTTAGCTGTTCAGGGACTTCCGTCTTTTCACTTGAACGCCCAAAAAGCTTATGCTGATGCAGCCGGAATTGTTCTTCAAACCATTTGAGTTTTGCTTCAAGCTCGGCTTTTTCCTGCTTCAATATTTCAATTTCTGTTTGGAGTTTTTCTATTGTAACCGTTGATTTCACTGTGTTTTCCATAATTTTATTATATCATTTTTCTACGGTTTTTTCCAGGAAAATGATAAAAAATATAAATATTTTTGTCTTGAAAGTATTCATATTACTGCACTTACTGTCACTTTTTTGTGTGCCTGCTTCTGCTCCAAGGATAGTCCATCCAGCAGCCAACCCAGTTCACGGACACCAACCTTCATTGGAGTGCCGCAACTTTCTTTAGGCCATTGGAATTTGCCTTTTTCAAGCCTCCGGTAATATAGCCAGAAACCATTATGTTCCCATTGGAGGATTTTAAGCTTATCACGTTTTTTATTGCAGAACACAAATAGACAAGACGAGAAGGGGTCTAATGCGAAGCTTTGCTGGACGATGGCAGCCAGGCCATCGATAGACTTACGCATGTCGGTACTTCCACAGGCAAGGTAGACCTTGTCGGTGCCGGCTATGCTCAGCATAATTCCCTCAGCACCATTAGCACATCCAACAGATGCTTCTGGTCAAAGCCTGGTTTGACTTGAACTTCAGCTGGGCCAAATTTGATTTCGATTGATTGGCCTTTGCCTGTATGCTCTTTATGATCTACTTCTACCGGAATCCATTTGGGAGATTCTGATTGTATGATTCCGTTTTGTCTTTCTTTTCTCAACCAGTAGCTTAACTGACGAAGACTTATCCCCGCGGATTTGCAAAATGAAGTTTGCGTCTGTCCGCTGGATTTGTACTCTGCAATTATGGATGCCCATTTTTGATAAAGATCTGCTTTGGTCATAAAGTTATACCTCCAGTATATTTTCTGGAGAGATTATCTCATAAGCCTGTTTGCATTTAAATGTGGGTATTATTTACCGCTTACAATGGAACAGTATTTTCTACGATGAAAAGCTAACAAGCGCAATCATTGATAGAATTATTCATCACAGCCACTTAATTGTATTTGAAGGTTCAAGTAATCGTTTAGAGAACTCCTTGATGAAAGTACGATAAAAATTCATACCTTATATTAACAAAATTGGATTGCTTGGGTGCTGCATTTTTCTTGTCATTTTGATGCATTTCTAGTTGACAAAACACAGTTATATATTCTAAGCTACTTGCATTTTGGGTTGAAACAGGCAATTTTAAACCTACAGCAAACTTACACCCTCAAGGTAAATGTTTTATGTTTTCTTAGCAAAATATATGTGCTATAATTATTCATTGGCTTCAAAAGGAAGTTAATATGAGCAATTTGAGCCTGATTTATGCAAGTTATTAAGAAAGGCATGATTTTATGAAATTGAAAAAGCTGCTTAGTTATACACGTAGAGCACTGGATGATTATAACATGATTGATGATGGGGATAAAATTGCTATTGGAATCTCCGGTGGCAAGGACAGTCTGACACTGTTGTATGCTTTATCTCATTTAAGGCGTTTCTATCCAAAAAAGTTTGATATTGAAGCGATAACGGTCAGCATGGGCTTTAAGAATATGGATTTTTCACCCGTTGAGCAACTTTGCAAAGAGCTTGGTGTTAATTATACAGTAGTAGAAACACAAATAGCTGATATTATTTTTTCGCACCGAAAGGAGACAAACCCCTGCTCCCTCTGCGCCAAGATGCGCAAAGGCGCATTTAACATCAAAGCAAAGGAGCTTGGTTGCAATAAAGAAGCATATGCCCACCATTATGATGATGTAATAGAAACCATGATGATGTCCTTGATTTATGAAGGAAGATTCTACTGCTTTTCTCCTGTTACATATCTTAGCAAATCAGATATAACCTTAATCAGACCGCTAATATATGTACATGAGGCAGACATAAAGGGCTTCCGCAATGCATATAACCTGCCAGTCATTAAAAATCCGTGTCCAGTTGATGGTTATACCAAGCGCCAATATACAAAGGAGTTAATAAAAACCCTGAACTCTGAAAACCATGGACTTAAGGAACGGCTTTTCCATGCTATTCAGACGAGTAATATACCAGGTTGGAATAAGTCGGATTTATTGCTAAATACTAAGCCTACTCGATAGCTACAGTGATATCGCCTGCTATATATTATCAGGCACAAGTTATTAAGCTTAAGCCTACTGTTTTGATAATCTTCAATTAGTTTTTTCTATCTCTTTATGAGGCTTAGTTTTTACATATGTTTTAGAACTCTTATTTTTTAGCTTAGATTTGATAGAAAGACACCAAATGAGAAAGCAATAAAATTAAAACTTTGACCCAATTTCCGTTCCGTAAGGGAAATTGGGCCAATACTCTTTTATGCGTTGTTTTAAAGACAATAACACGTAAAATGCTAAATGCGCCTATTTGAATCCATGTTTTCTATACGCTTCATATAAAAATCGTCCATAACCTATTTCCGCTGCATTTTTCATTAATTCTGCATTCAGCCAAAGTGCAATATTGGCAAAGTTCGTATCTTCTAACGGCCATTTAGCATAATGTTTTAATTGAAAATCTTCGTCGGACAAATCATTTAATCTGGATATCCATTTATTATGTAATGACTCTATGGTTGCTTTTGCCTTTTCAACACTTCCCGGCCAAAGGATATCTTCTTTTTCTAAAGTGCCTTCTCCAAAGTTTTTATCTAATGCAATACTCCACCAATAAATGATATGCCACATTATCCATGCAATACTAGACGGTCCAATCTCATAGCTTTCGGTTTCAGGCCAATCTATACACCATTTACCATCTTTCTTTCTCACCTGTAACCCTTTGGGATTGAATGACCAATGAGCCTCTTCCTCCCCTATGTTGTCCGTATGATAAAGATAAAGCTGCCAGCACATATCTAGCTGAAACAGTATACTTTCTTTTATTCCAAAATCCTTCATTGATTATGACACTCCTTATACATTCACCTTTTTGATTAACTAATATTATGCACATATCGAGGGCTTAAATTGTGTTGCTAGATTCGCTCATATCGGAGCTTGATTTTTGTAAAAATATCCATGGATACCTGCTTGCTCGCAATTCTAAAGATGCACCTTTCTATAATTGCTTCGAAACAAGCGACAGCTACATTGACTGACATACTGAGAACTTTTCAACTTTGGGAGTATGTAAAATTCCTATTGCAAAGAATTAGATGCACATGATCACCTATTCAAAATTAGGGTGACTGTGTTACCAATAGACTGTGCGTGCCTTCGTTATAGTCTTATGTAGTGGTGTAAAATCGGCAGCGTAATTCCGGTGGTAAATATTGTCCTTTGACAAACGAGCCACGATATGGCATCTACTTTATTAGGTCTCACAAATCAATAAGGTAGAGGAGGTCATATCGTGGCTACAAAAGATATAATGCCATTAATCGAAGAAATTTTCAAGGTTTATGGAGATGTAAAAAATGGAGATTTTATGCGTGAGACCATGGCATTCATCCTACAAAAGCTGATGGAGGCTGAAGTAACGGCAAAAATCGGCGCTCAAAAGTATGAGCGTACCGATGAACGGAACAACCATCGCAACGGTACCCGTACCAGACCCTACGAGACCCGTCTGGGAACAATTGAACTAAAAATACCGAAGCTGCGTGAGGGAAGCTATTTCCCAAGTTTCTTGGAGCCTCGCCGCATGTGGGAAAAAGCACTGGTCAATGTAATTCAAGAGGCCTATGTCCATGGGGTCAGCACTCGCAAGGTGGATGAACTGGTTCAAGCGCTTGGGATGGAAGGGATTGATAAGAGCGCCGTATCCCGTATCAGTCAGGAGCTGGACGAACATGTCCAAGGGTTTGTTCACCGCCCTTTGACATTACAATACCCATATTTACGGCTAGATGCAACCTTTCCAAAGGTCCGTGAAGGCGGGCATGTAGAAAACATGGCACTGGTGGTTGCAGTAGGTGTGAATGAAAATGGGGAACGAGAAATACTGGGCTTTGATATAGGTATGGCAGAGAGTGGTCCTTTTTGGACAGACTTTTTACGCCGTTTGGTAAGCCGAGGCCTAAGAGGAGTGAAACTGGTCATCAGTGACGCCCATGAAGGCCTGAAAGGGGCAATAAACGAAGTATTAAGCGGTTGTGCATGGCAGCGGTGTCGGGTGCATTTTATGCGTAATGTATTATGCCAGGTACCTCGCAAACAACAAGGAATGGTATCGGCCATTGTTAGGACTATTTTTGCTGCACCTGATCAGAAGGCTGCAAAAGAACAACTATACACGGTTGTTTCCCAGTTGAAGGACCGATTCCCCAAGGCAATGGAAATCCTGGAGAATGGGTGCGAGAATGTGCTGCAGTACATGGCCTTTCCATCGGAGCATTGGGCACAGATCCATTCGACAAACCCGTTGGAACGGTTAAACAGAGAGATACGGCGAAGGACAGATGTTGTGAGCATATTTCCAAACCGCCCGTCGGTACTACGACTGGTAGGGACATTACTCATTGAGCAGCATGAGGAGTGGCAGATTGGCCGTAGATATTTCAGCAAGGAATCAATGAACAAGGTAGTAAATCCAGCGCTTGCTCCCTATACTCTGTCGTCGACATCACTGCTGCACAAATAAAATGCTTGCTTTTTTAGCTGATTCCTGAGGTGGTTTTCCTATACGGACTTCCGCATAGGCAGCGTCCGCCATGCTATAATGGAAAATTACGGGGGATGTGGTAAACTTAAGCTTGCTTCTTCCCTTCATCCCTCGGCACTAAAAACAGGGCATGGCGGAATGTGGTTGTCAAGGAAAAGCCTGTTTTTGGCCCTTGACAACCACATTAGCGATAATATCAGAGACCAAAGTAGATGCTAATTTACACCACTTGACAAGACGCTATCGTGCCTTCGAATTAAATTTCTATGTGTTCTTGCTTCCACTTACTTATTTCACGGCTTTCTACCCATATACAATTGAAAAACATAATCCACCTTATGATGGCCGCCATGCTTTAATATGACTTCCTTTATTCCTTCGTACAAGGCTACCCTGAGGTCAACCGGCAAGCTTCTATGGTCTGAAAAGGTATCAAGAAGCTCTATATATTCGTCTGCACTGTATGTTCGCGATGCATCATATAGCTTTGTAGTAACTTGACTAAACCCATACCGCTCTAAGCAATCGAATCCAAATCTCTTACAGATTTCAGACGGCTTCAAAAAATCGTCCTTGGATTTTCTAACCGGCCTTTCTTTTGAAACATAATAGCTATAATAGTATTTTTCATATACCGTTTGGATTTCCTCATAGAGTTCTTCACCTTGGGCTGGAACAGGATTACCGCGAAACAGGGCGAATACCCCTACTTTTTTTAAAAGACGGAAAACCTTTGGACACCCTATTTCCGCATCCACCCAATGGAAAGAGGTTGCGGCATATATCAAATCAAAGTTTTCATCATCCAATGAAACATCCTCGAAAGTAGATGTAATTACATTAAAGTTATTGTATTCTTTGAATTTCTCCAATAGAAATTCTGTCATATTCTTACTTATCTCCACAGCAGTTACAACGTACCCCGAGTCAAGGAAGGGGGCAGTTGCTTTCCCGGTCCCCGCGCCTATCTCAAGGGCTTTTTTACCTTTTCCCGGCCAGGAATATCGAATAACGTCTGCAAAAAGTTCATCTGGGTATCCCCACCGTATCTTGTCATAGTTCATGACAATCTCGTCAAAGATCATCCTATTGTTACGCTCCCATCCTGTTTTATTTTGTGTACCCATTTTAAACTCCTTATATATAGTTGGCTTATATAATGATCACAGTTCGATCTGTCACGTTTTTCCACACAACAGACTGATTGATCGGGAGTTAACTTTTAGCAATTTGATTATTGAGCTATTATCGTCTAATTGGAAAATCATGGCTTCATCATTATTTCATACTTTTCCCCTATAGTCAATTTTAAAGTAAAAATTCAGAAGGAATCTTCCACCTTGATGTTCATTAGTGCAATATTATAATGACACAAATAAACGGATGTCTAAAGTCTATATGCCTATATGCATATTTAATTTTTCTCACCATATACAGACCATAATTAATGCGCTAACTACACCGCCGATGGCAAACACCGGAATCATTGGCAGCATAGCCTTAACGTGGAACAGTTTCTGATGATACTCCTTGTCCATATGCTCTGTTCCCGGAAGACGAACTCTCTTAATCCTTGGGAACAGCACCCAATCCAAAATGCAGGTATCAAAGACTACAAGCACAATAATATATCCATACACAGCGAACAACCCCTGGACAAAGCTTACTGCGCCTGCCATATGAGCCATCCATGCAAAAATAAAAGCAAAAAGGATCAATGCAACCACTTTTTTGATTATCATGATTACGGTAAGTTTCTTTTTGATTTTCTCTTTGTGCTGTGAACGGTAGTATTCTTCCTGTATTTCCGGAGGGTAATCATTGATAAAGCTGATGGGATTTATCAGCAGCATACCGAACACCAAAACTCCAAATACAGCCATCATGATTACACACTCAATAATGTAGGTTGTTATGCTGAACATCATGTACCTCCTGTGAAAAACCGTCTCTTTACAAAGCCGGATTTCTGTTTGCAGATGTTTTCATATATATAAACTTATCTATGTAATGAGCACGGGGCAGCAGAACTTACAGCCGATCTTAAATATTACGAAATTTGCTCTTTCACCATTCTCAAATATTCCCTTATTCCGTCTTCTTCCTCCTGCCGATAAATGAACCCAAAATGGGAGGCCACCTTCAATGCCAGCGTGTGGAACAAATTACACATCGCATCAATAGCTGCCCAAACATCGGTATAATTGCTGCCGGAATAGGTGGCGGCATATTGTGCATATAGCTCCGGAGAAAGATATTTTTTAAAATATTTGCCGTTTTTGCCTGTGGAAAGGTTGTATCCATATTGCGTACCGATATAGTAGTTAATCATATCGTGCAATTCAGAACGAACATAAACATTCAGCATATGCATGACATAAGGAAGCTCATCTCGTGCTATGCCTTTTGCCACATTATTTAAGCACCACCAGAAATTATTACAGCAGGAGTAAAAGAAAAGCGGTGATGGCGGTTTTATATGCCAATATTTGCCGTTTGGAACCACCCGGGGAGGTAAAAAGCCTCTGCCATTGTCTTTATCGAGCAGAACAACAGCTGGCTCTCCGTCGTCAATGTATTTATTAAAAACAAAAGAAAGGTCAATGCGAACTCCATCAGGATAAATCATCATATAGTTAAAATTACCGTCTCCGACAGGGTTACGCATGGCTTCCGGCATCTGCATAATCAAAGGCTTGCCAAAGCGTTCTTCAATCCATGCAGGATTGTTGTAGAAGGGTGTAATGTCTTCTACAAAATAAGTGATATCATAATCCTGATATATATCCTTTGGCACCTCGGAGTTTGCCCGCGAACCGGCCAGCAGTACTGCCCGAATACGCTCATCAGCCTTGGCCACGTCTAATATCAAGTTCATAACTTCTTGTTCTGTCCGCAATATTTATCTCCTCCTACATACCAACATAATATTAGTCTTAAGTAGAAGGATATCTTTCATTTCTAATCCGGTCAACTATATCTTCGCCCCACCCTGCTTTTCGATTATCAAAGGCCTCTTCCCAAGCCATCTTGTTTAATTTATTGAAATTCATAATGTATTCATCTCCTCTTGTTCAAATTTGATTATATCATATAGGTATTATAAAAAGTGCAGATGTTTGCATTGAGTGTACATCCATCCTGTCTCCTCAACCTATGATTTTATAAAGTATGAGCTATACTTCAACCTTTTCTGTTTATATTGAGTAAAAAGACGGCATCAACTTATTACTATCCCTTGAGATTCCTGTAAAGCTACAAAAATTCTTTTTGACATAGACAATAAAAAATATATTGGGTAAGATAGGTGTAAAGAATGGTATAAACTACTGGAGGGGGACAAATGAGTTTTAATCCAGCTAAATGGGTGAGAGCAGGAAGCTGCGAAGCTCCATACATACGAAAAACTTTTACTGCCGATGACTTTACTGAAGCAAGGATCAATATATGTGGCCTGGGCTTCTTTCAACTGTACATCAATGGAAATCGTGTATCAGATCATGTTCTCGTTCCTGCATGGACAGATTATGAGGATAGGGGCAAGCGCAGACTTCTTTATCCAATTAACGACAAATTCACACACCGTATTTATTATCTAAGCTATGATATAACTTCATACCTTGTAAAGGGCAAAAATGGTATAGGAGTTCTTTTAGGCAACGGATGGTACAACCAAAATAAGAGAAATGTAGAAGGAGATCTTTGGTATGACAAGCCAAAGCTCATTTTTAACATAATATTAAAAACTAAAACCGGTGAAGAATACGTGGTATCCGATGAAACTCTAAAATGGACTCAAAGCCATGTTATAGAGAACAATATATATTTTGGTGAAAAACACGACTTAAGCCTTAAGCTTCCCGACTTCAGCCTAAGCACTTTTGACGATAGCAGTTGGAAAGCGGTTTCAATACTGGAGGACACCCATTCCATTATGGAACTTCAAACCTGCCCTGCTGATAAAAAAATCCGTACGATAAAGCCCACTATAGTTAAAAGACTTAACGACTCTATTATCTACGACTGCGGTGAAAATACTGTAGGGTGGGTCAAGCTGGAATACCAGGGGGAGGATGGAGGCTTCGTCAAGGTAGCACACGCAGAAGTATTAGCTGAAGACAACAGTTCCCTGTCCTATGACAGTGCTGGTGGAAATGACCAGATTCAGACGGATACATATATTAATATTCCAAAGAATACTATCTTAGAGCCAGAATTTGACTGGCACGGTTTTAGATATTTTCAGGTATATGGCGACGCTAAGCCTTTAGAAGTTGCAGTTATCCATACAGACATACCTGTTACATCTTCCTTTGATAGTGATAATGAAATGCTCAACTGGCTATATAAAACCATGATAAATACCTTTTTATGCAATGCGCATCTGGGAGTTCCTTCTGACTGCCCCCACCGTGAACGCCTCGGATATACAGGGGATGGCCAGCTAGTTTGTGACACAGGTATGCTGCTATTGGGAAGCCGTTTGTTCTACAAAAAGTGGATGCAGGATATTGCCGACTGTCAGGATCCCAACACTGGTCATGTTCAGCATACAGCACCGTTTTATGGCGGCGGAGGAGGCCCTGGGGGCTGGGGATGTGCCATTGTGGAAGTTCCATACAGGTATTATAAGCATTTTGGAGACAAGGAGATACTAGAGAAGTATTATCCTCACATGGTCAAATATATCGAATACCTTTACAATCATTCGGAAAATGGGCTTGTAGTTTCAGAAGAAAAGGGTGGCTGGTGTTTAGGTGAGTGGTGTGCTCCCCCTCATGTAATGCTGCCGGAGCCTTTTATAAACACATACTTTTATATCAAGTCGATGGAGAAGATGAAGGAGATTGCAGATGTACTGAATATCCCCTTCCAGTTTGACGAGCGGATTGCATTTTCCAAGCAGGCTCTAATAGATACTTACTACGATGAAAAAAACAACTCCTTTTGTGGATCAGTGCAGGGGGCAGATGCTTTTGCATTGGATTTAAATATAGGTAATGCTGAGATGCTAAGAAATCTAGTGAAGAAATATAACGAAGCAAAGGTTTTGGATACAGGTATTTTCGGTACTGATGTGCTTATAAAAGTATTGTTTGAAAATGGGTTTGCCCAAACAGCATTTGACTTATTGACGCAAGACGGGTATCCATCCTTTGCTCATATGAAAAATAATGGAGCAACAACATTCTGGGAGGACTGGCACGGTAAGAGTTCCCACAACCATCCTATGTTTGGTGCCTGTGTAAAATATCTGTACTATGGTTTGCTGGGCATTAAGCAGAATGAAGGCAGTGTAGGTTTTAGCTCTGTTACTATTTCACCCCAGTTTGTGAACGGACTTAACCATATAAAGGGTGAAATTGAGACAAAATCTGGTAAGATAGCTGTTGAATTAACTAAAAAAATCTCCACTGCAGATTGCTACATTTTAATTGACGGGTCAATTGATGCCAGCTTTAAATATAATAGGAATTGCCGTAAGCTGGTTATCGGGAAAAACCGTTTTACCATTGAGCTATAACTGATACCATATGGTTAATTGCTTAGTACAGGTCCAATGTATCCAATATCTTCCACCGCCAAACGGAAAATATTTAACATTATTGTGACATAATGGGAAAGGTATCTGGATAATTAAAGAGCGGTTGGTATGTTGCCTCAAGCAATAAAATAAGGGTTTCCTGATATGGAAACCTCCGGCAAATTAATCTGGAGAAAAGCCATATGTCTGGAAACCCTTTATTTACAATCTTTTCAGTTCTGTATTTCTCAACCTCTGGCATCAATGTTACGCTTTCCACATGCTAGAGTTACCATTTCAATGTATTCGTTATCGGGAGCATGCTAAACATTATTACCATTTTCAAGGTATATGGAAACATATAAATAATTCCATTCTATGGTAACTGCATGCAAAGAGTGTTCCTTAAAAGCCTCAACGAAGTCTCTGTTTGAACTAATGTGGCAGCCTTTATCTCACCTGACCTTAATTCTATGTCAAACTTATTGCAATGTTTAGTAGAACACAGCATCCCTTTTTCTATACCAAATGAAGCCTAATACAGAGAGTACTGCAGCAATAACAGTGAGCACAACAAGCCCACCCCATTTCATACTTTCAACCGGAATTTTGGGAATATATGCAAATGGCGACAGTACCTCTAGCCATTCAGGTAACCCGAACATCATTACTGTAAACTGCGCGAAGAAGCAATACCCCAAGTAGCCGAATGCCGCACCTGCAGCTTTCGGAAACATCCCAATCAATGCAGAGGTCAAACCAACCATTGTCCAAATTGCAGGAAGATAGCTCATACTAGCACTGAAGAATGTCGCTGCAGACGGCACATCTTCAACCGTTGCAGAGGCAAGTCCCCACAGTGACAGCGTACCAAGAGCTATCAGAAACACAGGCAGTATCATGGCAGGAATATAAGCAGAAGCAAGCAATTCACTGCGTGCTACCGCACGTGCTAACAAGTGTTCAGTTCGCATATTCCTTTCCTCTATGCGCAGCCTCATCAGAAAAGACACAGCTGCGACAGTGCTGATTATTGCCATGATGCCTGTCAGCATTGTTAGGAACTCCTCAACAATTGTAAAATCTAAATTGGAATAAAATGCCGTTAATGATGTGTTCTCGCCGATCATTGTTTCAAGTTCTCCGAATAGAGACCCGAGTACAGCGCATAGCACGAATAAGACTGCCGCCCATGCTATTGCAGTGCCTCGTATCAGCCTTATGCTCAACGCAAGAGGGTTTTTCAGAAGTGCACTCGCCTCCTGTCTGCCTAAACGAGCGGAAATAAGTCCTTCACCCAAATCACGCCGAACACCCAGATAAAATGCAAATAGGGCTACCAAGCATGACGTTACGATTATTATAAGAATTGGCCACCATAAATTACGAACGTAGCTTTCTGTCATATGCATCAGCCCAAAGGGTGACGTGACAGTAAGAGCTTTTACTCCGCTACTATCACCGTAAGCGTCAAATAGCCCCCACCTTTGATTTAGCAGGGGCATAATATATATTATTTATTGGGCACTTTGCAATGACCCGGAAGATTTGCTGACCATGGCAACAAGGTGTCTAATGCATGTTGATCCTTGATATTTATATTCGGTAGACGTTCAAAGAGATAAGTAAGATATTCAAACGGGTTCAACCCATTCTCTTTTGCCGTCTCCACAATACTGTAAATTGTTGCGCTGGCATTGGCTCCTTTAGGCGTGTTGCTAAACAGCCAATTCTTCCTCCCGATTACAAAAGGCTTTATCGACCGTTCACTTCGGTTGTTATCAATCTCTAGCCTGCCGTCCAGCATAAAGGCCTCCAGCTTGTCCCACTGGTTCCGGCAGTATTGGATTGCTTTTCCTAATGAACTTTTGGGAGTTACTCTTGGACTCCAGTATTTGAGCCATTCCTTGAATTTATCAAGCACTGGTCGGCTGTGTTTCAATCGGCCCTCATATCTTTCTTCCGGTGTAACATCATGAAGCATTTTTTCTATCTCAAACAAGTTATTGCAAAATGCCAAACCTTCTTCTGTTACTGTGGGCTTGTCATCTTTTTTTGGAGGCATGGCTTTTAAGGCGTCGACAAAATAACGCCTTGCATGTGCCCAGCAACCAACCTGGATGATTCCGGGCATGCCACTATAACCATCATACCCATCCGTATGAAGGTAACCTTTGAATCCTTCAAGAAATTTTTTAGGATGTTTGCCAGCCCTGGTAGTTTGGTAGTCATAAAGAATAATCGGAGGCCCTTCCCGGCCGGTCCGGTATAGCCACATGTAGGAGGTTGAATCTGCGGCTCGCCCGGGTTCCTTGAGTACTTGGAGGGTAGTATCATCGGAATGGAGGATGTCCCTTTGCTGCAAGTGTTCCCGCATTCGTTCATATATCGGCCGCAGCCACCTGTCGGAGCTTTGTATCATCCAGTTCGCCATGGTTTGCCTGGATATTTCAATCCCCATCCTCTCCCAGTCCTGCTCTTGACGATAAAGAGGAAGCCCTTTTACAAATTTCTCCGTCATTACATGAGCTATGGCGGATGCCGAAGCCAGGCTTCCAGGAAGTGCCGGCTTTGGCATTGGGGCTGTTACTATCGGTGTAGATATTTCATTCTTCTCGCAATTACGGCAGCCATATACATACTGCACATGTTCCTTTACACGCACCTGAGCCGGAATAATTTCTATTTCCCGCCTTACTTCCTTGCTCATTTCATGCAGTTTGCCGCCACAGCAATCACAAACCTGCTCTTCTTCAGGCAAGCGATACTCTATGGTCTCTACAGGAATGTCTTTAAGCATTTCTTCTCTGTGCCCCTGCTTTTTACGACGTTTATATGTAATTTCCTCTAATGTTGGTTCGGGAACTGCAGGCTTGGCTTCTGATTCCGCCTCGTTGAAAAGATTTAGCTGTTCAGGGACTTCCGTCTTTTCACTTGAACGCCCAAAAAGCTTATGCTGATGCAGCCGGAATTGTTCTTCAAACCATTTGAGTTTTGCTTCAAGCTCGGCTTTTTCCTGCTTCAATATTTCAATTTCTGTTTGGAGTTTTTCTATTGTAACCGTTGATTTCACTGTGTTTTCCATAATTTTATTATATCATTTTTCTACGGTTTTTTCCAGGAAAATGATAAAAAATATAAATATTTTTGTCTTGAAAGTATTCATATTACTGCACTTACTGTCACTTTTTTGTGTGCCTGCTTCTGCTCCAAGGATAGTCCATCCAGCAGCCAACCCAGTTCACGGACACCAACCTTCATTGGAGTGCCGCAACTTTCTTTAGGCCATTGGAATTTGCCTTTTTCAAGCCTCCGGTAATATAGCCAGAAACCATTATGTTCCCATTGGAGGATTTTAAGCTTATCACGTTTTTTATTGCAGAACACAAATAGACAAGACGAGAAGGGGTCTAATGCGAAGCTTTGCTGGACGATGGCAGCCAGGCCATCGATAGACTTACGCATGTCGGTACTTCCACAGGCAAGGTAGACCTTGTCGGTGCCGGCTATGCTCAGCATAATTCCCTCAGCACCATTAGCACATCCAACAGATGCTTCTGGTCAAAGCCTGGTTTGACTTGAACTTCAGCTGGGCCAAATTTGATTTCGATTGATTGGCCTTTGCCTGTATGCTCTTTATGATCTACTTCTACCGGAATCCATTTGGGAGATTCTGATTGTATGATTCCGTTTTGTCTTTCTTTTCTCAACCAGTAGCTTAACTGACGAAGACTTATCCCCGCGGATTTGCAAAATGAAGTTTGCGTCTGTCCGCTGGATTTGTACTCTGCAATTATGGATGCCCATTTTTGATAAAGATCTGCTTTGGTCATAAAGTTATACCTCCAGTATATTTTCTGGAGAGATTATCTCATAAGCCTGTTTGCATTTAAATGTGGGTATTATTTACCGCTTACTTTTGCTTAGCCGGCCACAAAAAAGTATTTCGTTTCTCTTATTTGTGACATTGATTTCTTTCACGTCGATTCCACTTGGAATAACTACTGGCTCATCAAACGAAATCGGATATGTTTTTAATACCTGCTCCGCTGTCCATTTACTATATAGTTTAGGTTTTAAAGTATCTATATAAATGTAAACTTTAGTAAATATAAGCACATAACCTTTTCACCTTTGCCGGACTCCTTTGTACAGTCATGAAATATTTGCGTATTGCCTGCACTATATGCTTAATAGATTCAAACAAATGATTATGTGTAACGCTTTTACGAATGTCTTTCCATAAATGCTCGATCGCGTTTAAATCGGAGCTGTAAGGAGGTAAATGCTTAAATGTAATATTCTTGATAGAGCTCACAAACTCCTTTACCTGGTTTGTATGATGATACCGTACATTATCGAGTAATAATACAACTTTCTTGTTTACATAATGTGAAGGAAGTCTATTTTAAAAATCCTTAAAGGTATCCGAGTTGTCGGCATCATAGGTTGAGTAAATTACTTGACCATTTTTGGGGTTTACAGCTCCAAACATTACGGTTCTTTCCCGGGACTTACTACTTTCAGTCGCCACTATCGGTTGATTACCTTTAAGTGCCCATTTAGCAGTTGTTGTAGGTTGATCAGTTATTATTGCTTCATCCTCATATGGAATAACTGTATCATCATCAGTTGTATCAAGGAGTTCTTGTAACTTCTGCTTAAATTCATCCTGTAATTCCTTTTTAGCATTCCTACTTTGATTTTTAGGACGCTGCAAGGTGAAACCGAGCTTGTGGACTACATCATAAAGGCTTGAAGCTTTATAGATGATCCCCCATTGTTTATTAATCCATATTTTTAAAAGGGGTATTGTCCAGTTACTTCGGTTAAAACCGCATTCTCTAGGGGATTTCTGTAGTGCTTCTGTTACGGCTTGCTTTTGTTCCTCTGTTAAATAACTGACGCGATTACCACCACGGGTGTCTTCCAAACCAAGAAGACCATTATCATTATATTTGTGAACCCACCAACGGACATAGAAATCAGATTTATGCAGATTCTTTGCTACATCCGTACTGGTAAGACCGTCCCAGATTTGCAGGATTGCAAGTAATTTAGTTTTCATTGCAGAATCCTGGCACTGGTCGTAGGTACTTTCAAGTTCAGTATATTTACAGTGTTTTCTATTTATTTCAAGTTTTCGTCTACTCATAATATCATAACCTTTCAAGGCTTATTAATATTATGATACTTCACTCAATAAGTTACTTTTTACCAGTAAATCATGGTAATTGGATAAGTTGATACCTAAACTATATAGGATTCGATGAAATTGTAAACAGTGCAAGCAGTGTTTCGATAATAACACCCCTGTCGAATGAACCTTTTACTCTGAAAGGCGGTATTGGCACAAACGTCCTTTATTTTGAAGGAACGGTAAGCGGCTACGGCGTCACTGCCCCGTCAAAAGATAACATCATCATAAACAACAGCGAAAATATTAAAGATATGGTTAATTGGAGTTTATTGGGCGGGTACTGATTTGGTGTTCATGCAGTGAGCATATCTCCCGCATCGTTGAATCACAGCAGATGTATGGAAATTTTTCTATAAATGAAAAATTTCCTTATGAGCCTATGCGTTATAATCTCAAAAGAGTTCGGCATAGCCGTTGATTTGCGGCCATGCCGTTTTTCGCTTAGTTTGGCAAGTCGGTAGCACCAACTGTCTGTGCATTTTATGCCACAGTTTATTTTGAAGAGACAATTTATGCAAAAATCCACCAAACAGTTTTGCTGACAATGTGAAGCAGGGCGTGTGCAAGCATGGCGTACTGAATACCGTATTTGCGGTACATCCCACCGAAGAACAAGCCGAAAGCGCCGTTCAGAAGGAAACAGCGAATTAGAAGTAGTGGTGTAATTGCTCCGAAAAACGATACTGTTGCAGGCAAGTGACCTGCCGCAAACGACAGCGCAGCAAGCACATTGGCAGCGATAATAACACCGTCGGGAACTGCATCCTGTTTTCGGAAAAATAGCTTCCATCCGATCCAGGCAAGCATACTCATGAGAAACAAACGCATCATTACTTCTTCAATTATACCGCCGTAAAATATTGCTCCAAGCCAGCCGGAAAGTGTCAGGCCTGCAGACGTTGTCTCAGAAATGTTGAGTTCCGGAATCCACCTGCCAAATGTCCAGTAATCAAGGCTAAATACTATGCCGAATATAACAGACAGTAATACAGTACGTAATAAGGCGGATTTCTCAAACCGAAACGGTTTCATGAGCCCGATTTTTTCAGAAAGAAAATACCCGAAGAAACCGAGAACACAGGCGTAAAGGACAGTCTGCATAACAGAAATCATTATAAGGTTGCCTGTGTTACCGACCTGACTGAGAATTTGGTCAATTGTAGTCTGGTCATACATGTTAAGCTGATAAGATGTTATAAAGTATCCACCGGCAACCGCAATGGGCAACATTGCAAGTGCAAACAGCAGGGATTTTTTCATTTCTTTTATTTCTTTCATTTCTCGTCACCTCCGTAGGTTTCCACGCAAAATCCGTGATGCCCGCAACAGGTGCAGGTGAGTTTTCTTGTATTAGGTGTGTGCCTGGCCCACATCGCTTCCTTCAATACCGGTCTGAATACTTCATGACACTGCGGACAGATGTAAGTAACCCGCTTCCAGTAGTATCGAGAAGCCAATATTGCATAGGGACCTACCCCCAACAAAAAGACAAAAAACGGCCACCATATGCCGGTTACGACCCACAGGATGATCAAAATCCAGTGCAGAATCATCATCGGGATACCTGTCAGAAGTATTGTTGAACGAATCTTTTTGAGTTTTTTCTTGTTTTTCATGATAAAGGCTATGTCACCGATGGATTCAACGGAGAAACGGTCAACTCTCTTCAGTTCCTGTTTCAACATAGTCAGCTTATCCAGCTTCATCAGCTTATCGCTGATTTCTTCCCGCAGTTCCTGCTCCTGTTGCCCAATCAAAAGATAGATAACACTTTCGGGATTTTCTTCTGAAAGGAGCTGTGATATCGAATTGATGGGCAAATCCAGTTCCCGAAGGAAACAGATAATTTTCATCCTTCTCAAATCATCTTCCGAATACAGACGCCGTCCGCCCTCACTCAACTCACTTGGAACCAAAATGCCGCGCGTATCGTAATACTGCACCGTCCGGACCGTAACACCGCAGAGCTTTGCCAATTCTCCCGTTGTGTATTTTGGCATAACCTTTCACCTCCTTACAATGCCCATCGTACAACATGACGCAGCGTAACAAGCAATACCTTACGCAGGGGGATTTTTAAAACAATTAAAAATCCTTCTCGATTCGGTTGATAAAGACAAATATAATAGCTAAAATTAAATAATTCTTAAAACTATGTTTCTTGCTACTTCGATGTGTACCGTCATCATCCGTAACCATATTGCTTCGCTTCTTTTTTTCTTCCCGTGCCGACCGAAACTCACTCTCCTAACAAGTCGAAAAAATTAAACCATGGAGAAAGTGACATGCGAACGACCTGTAGTTCCCTAAATACATCTATAAAATGTATGTAGGTGTATGTAAGAAGTGCTTATATAAAATTAAAGGAGACGGCTACATACCTACTCTTGCATCAACTCTGTCTACTGTCAATTCACTTGCCTAATGCTATAGGCTATCCCCTCAATAACACTGGAGTCAATATCTTTGAGCGCTTTGATTAAGTCATCTTCTTTTCCGACTATATTTTCACCATTGAAAATCAGATCATTCCATAGCTCGTGTAATGCGGTATTCAGGTCTCCATCGTCAGTAAATTGTACTGCAGCATAGACATTACTAATTAATGCTTCCATAATGTCTGCATCATATCCATTTTTCTGAAATTAATGGTTATCATGATAAGAGACAGAAGGCAGGCCATGAAATCCGCTATAGGACCAGCATAAAGGATACTAGTCAGCCCTAAAAATCGTGGCAGAATCAAAAGCAAAGGAATAAGAAAAGCACCTTGCCTTGATAATGTCAGTATAATTCCCTGTTTTACATTTCCCGTACCGGTAAAGTAATTTATTGTCAATGGCTGTATACCAAAAACACATACCATGAACATATAAATTCTCAGATATTGCTCTGCAAACTGAAAATAGAGATCACTTCCACCTCCGAAAATTCCAGTAATCTGTCTCGGAAATCCTTGGAACAAAACAAAGGTTAGAATACTAATGGCCAGAGCGATGGAAACAGCCTTTTTATAAGTTTCCTTTACTCGGGAATAGTTTTTAGCCCCCATATTAAAGCCCAAAATTGGCTGACAACCCTGGGCCAAACCAACGGAAACAGCAGTGAGAATGCTGTTTAATTTTGCAATAACACCAGATACTGCCAAGGGAGTATCACTACCGTAAATGGACATAGCACCATAGATTTTCAGGCTATTATTTAAGACAATATTTACAAGCATCATAATGGTATGATTAATAAAATTAGAGGTTCCTAGTTTTACAATCTGTTTTACATAATGCCATTCTATGCTTAACATTCCTCTCGTAATTTGAAAAGTTTTGAACTTAAAATAGTAGATTGCACAAAGAAGAAAAGATATAACCTGTCCAACCACTGTTGCTATCGCAGCTCCTTGAATTCCCCAACCAAATAGAAACATAAACAGCCAATCTAAGAATATGTTCAATATAGCTCCGGTAATATTACATATCATGGAATAGGTAGGGCTACCGTCAGCTCGAATCAGACTACTGCTGGCAGTAGTAAAGAGTTGAAAAGGCAGTCCTATGGCTGTAATGCTTAGATAGGCCATTGCCAAAGGAAGCACATTCTCAGTGGCACCACAAGAAAGAAGTATTGGTCTCTTCAGAACAAATACGGTACAGAAAATAAATAGCCCGATAACAGACATCAAGCTAATACCTGTTCCGATAAAATGTTTTGCTTCCTCCTCTTTTTTCGCACCCATATTAATATTGAAGTTTGCAGCAGTTCCCACACCAATCAGCTGCGCAAAGGCTGTCGTAAAGGTTACAACTGGAAATGCAACATTAGTTGCACCATTGCCAAGCATGCCTACCAAATGACCAATGAAAATCTGATCTGTAATATTATAGGCTGATGCAACCAGCATACTGATAATGGACGGAATGGCGAACCTGCCAATTAACCCAAGTATAGGTTCATAACCAAGTGGATTGCCATTTGTCCTTGCAGTCATGTCTTTCATTCGTTTTCTCCATTTCCCAGATATATTTTTTCATTATAAATTTTATTTATATTTTTTTCCAATTGAAGTAAAAAAGAATAAAGCTTATCTATGTCTTCCTCTTTCATATTCTGGGTTAAAAGCTTGTTAAACTTCATTAATTCTCCTCTTACCTCTTTCCCGATTTCTTTTGCCTTTTCGGTTGGATAAACCCGGTTTTGCCTTTTATCCTTTTCATCTTGCATTCGCAGAAGATATCCTTTTTCCTCTAAAGTTTTTACTGCCCGAGCCGTAGCTGCTTTGTCAACGCAAACAATGGCGGTTAATTCCTCCTGGGTCATTCCCTCATAGTGTTGCATCGCCATAAAAAAGGGTTCTTCTGCTGCCGTAAGATTGTATTGACTGAGAACCTTACCAAGATATATCTGACTTTTTCTTGCCAAAAGATTAATTAACCTTCCAATACTTTTGTTCAATCTCATCAACTCCAAAAAAATTATATTAGAAATTAGTTGAGGTGTCAACTAATTTTCTTTCTAAGGCTTACTGGATAATATCTTTGACAGACTTCTGGCAGTCAAAAAGATGCTTACCTGTTCATATATCTATTCTGTCAACTCAACCCTATCACTTTCAGGGCAGTCGATATATTGCCGCAAACGATAAAAAATAAAGGTTTTCCCGATGCCTGGAAAACCTTTATTTATAGCCTTTTTCATTTCTTTTATTTTTCAAACCATACATCAAAACTATACAATCCCGTTCCTCGTCACATGCTAGTTTTGACAACCGTATTCTTTTTCCATTTTCCTGTAACATAATAAATCAGTAGAATCAAACCTGAAGCTAAGCTGGCGATAGGTGCTGCAAGACCCAATCCCCCCAGTCCTTTTTGCATGACTAATCCAAAAAGTATAGCTATCGGGACACGGAAACCAATTGATGACAGAATTCCGCATATTGATGATATAATTGTATGTCCTGAACCAGTTACAAGACCATTCAAACAGAATGTCGCAGGTACAATCAGGTAATCGAAAGAAAAGGTCCTGATATACTCTACTCCGGCAGAAATCGTATTCGGATCATCATCAAAAACAGATAAGATCTGTTCAGGAAAAACCTGTGTAATAATAAATACTACAAAGGTAATTGAAAAAGCAAGTGCAAAACCGGTATAGAATGTCTTTTTGGCGCGATCAATAGCTCCTGCACCCATATTCTGCGCAACCATTGCCGAAACTGAAGAGCCAACTGCAATAGCCGGTAATATTGCAAAACCGTTATATTTACCGACAATACCGACAGCCGCAGATGCATTTACACCCATACTGTTCGCAATAGTGGTAAGCACGAGAAATGAAAAGTTCACAATTACATTCTGGATTGAGATAGGTATACCTACCTGTACAATTGTGATGAAATGTTTTTTCAGGAATCTAAATGAACAAAGTTTAAAATCAAATATGAAATCACTTCTCATTAAACTAATAATACATAAAATCATGCTTATAGCCTGTGAAACAACAGTTGCGATCGCTGCACCCCTTGCTGCCATGCCATAAACACCAACAAGCAATAAATCCAAAACTACATTTATTGTGCATGCTATGGATATGAAAATCAATGGTCTCCTGCTATCACCAAAACCTCTCAGAATAGCAGAAAACGCATTATATCCAAAAATAAATACCGTACCCAACAGTGTAATGTCAAGGTAGTCCCTTGCCTGCTGATAGGACTCTTCCGGTGTTTGCAATAGCCAGAGTACTTTATCTGAAACCATTAACATGATAATGGTAAAGGCAATACCGACAATAAGAAGAAAAGTGAGCAGTGTGCCAATTGTTTCTTTCACGCTTTTTCTATCTCCAGAGCCCAGATACTGACCAATAATAACGGTACCACCAACCGTCAGGCCAACTATAATATTCGTCAAGATAAATGTAACCTGTCCGCCTATATTCACCCCAGAAATGGCAGCAGTCCCCGAATAATAACCGACTATCAACATATCTGCTACGTTGTAAAGACTTTGTATCAGATTTGACAACATAAAAGGCAATGCAAACTGTATAAGAAGCTTAACAACATTACCCTCAGTGAGATTCCTTTCAATCGATGCTTTTCTCATATGGCTCCAACCATTCCTCTCTCCAATGCGTCAATAAGATAAAAATAATGCAATTATTATGCTAAGAATTGCATTAAAAATTAATTAGCTTAATCATTATACATGAATAGCTTTCCATAAAGCAACTAGTATTTATTGATCATTACATCATGTCTCCTCTACCTATACGTTATCTAACCTGTCAACTCAACCCTGCCTATTTTCGGGTCCAAATTTCACGCCCAAAATACCACGTCGATATGTTTACATGTACGCATTTTGCCTTTTTAGGTTTAGTGGAAGTGATTTAAGACTTGACCATTCCAAAATTTGTCCGCCATAATCATTTACATGAAAATGCCTGATATGTCCATCTTTCCAAAGCCAGTCATACTCTTTTTCATATAGAGGCTCAAGCTGTCCATGAAAGGCAGCCATCTTGGTATCAAAGACAAAAAGAATACCGGTATATTAAGTCCAAGTTTTTTAAATATAAACATTACATCTATTTTGTCATACCGGTCTCTGTACATCATAATTTCAAATCCATCACAATTAATCTGCTTAGACAAGGTCTCCAGCAGCCCGTAATTTCTTCCATTTGGTTTGACTATTAAAGCACCTGTTGAGCATAGAATCCCAGCCATTTTTTCCACCTAAATTTACTTATGTGGTTTATACCTGTGGCTTATTTTTTCTTAATCATGATAACTTTTAATTATGCTCATTGTGCTCAAACCTCATAATCTGCTAGTTTTTAGGTATCCTTTATATGAAAGATTATACCAAGTTAAAAGCTATATTGAAAGGGCTGACTGATTAAGGAAGCCCTGTAACATATTATAAAACTATTGGTTGCAGTTTCGGGTCCCGATATATCTGCAACCATAGTTATTTGTAAATTTATTTTGAGTTTGCGTTTGCTCAACGCAGGAAGAAATTTGAGGCCTCGCTTTTACTTTGCATTAAAGTTGATGTATCTATTGGTTGAACTGTCCATACAATAATGCATTACAGCGAAATGAAATCCACCCAAAGCAAAATCCTTACGATAAGGGAGCCCTTTTAAAAACTGAACAGATTCATTGGATAATAGCGAATGCTCCCATTTGTGGTGCTCCATTTCTTCGTATCCCATATCTTCTTCATTGGGTGCTTGCGTTGGCATACCCTCTAACAAATATCTTTCATGATTCCCTCGAACCGCAATGATATCAGGAATTTGCATAATACGTTGAACTGTTTCTTCCGGGTATGGACCAATACCGATAATGTCTCCACAGCAAATAACCTGCTCACAGCCCTCTGTATGAAATTTTTCGAGCACAGCATTTAATGCAACTACATTGTTATGAACATCTGATATTACACCAACTCTCATATAGCACCTTTCTTACATATAGAGTAATCGATGACAAGCCTGATCAAACCGATTGAGCAATCCAGAATATGATTACATTACAAAGCCCAAACAGTTGGAGTGTCGGTTAATTAAAATACATCGCTGAGTTTATTATTTCATATTTTTCCCTTTTAGGCAATTAAAACTGAAAAGCGCAGCAGGAATCTTTAGCTTTGCATAGCAGGTCACAAAAATTGTCATGGATGAGAATCAAATTTATATAACATCAAGCCTGTTTCCTTAACTCCTACAAAATTGGCCATTATCTTATTTGTCAACTCAATCCTACCTGGCCTCAGATTCAAATTTTACCCAAAAAATACACTTTCTACATGCTCCCGCAAATGCATTAAGAAAGCAGAAAGCTTTTACAGTATGATAAGCAGCTTCCCTGACCATGCCCCGGATATAACAATTTCCGATGACTTTGAAGAACAATTGTTACTGGTTATTTTGCCTTTATTGGTACCAGCAAATCGAGTTGAATAAACTGTGCCGCCTTTTCATCGCCTGCAAAATATGAATATGCGTTAAGATGCTCTTCTAAGCAACCATTCATTCCGAATGGCTCCCGTGCATCATATTCATATTCACTACTGTTCATAACCCATTGACCAAGAAGTTGCCACTCATGGAAATCACCCATCTTAATGCAATGAGCCGCATACAATCCGCCCTCAAAGTATTTTTTTTGCAGAGGAGATGGAACATCCAAATCATCAGGAATGGTCACCCAAAATTCATATCCATATGTTTCATTGCCAGTTGGTGAAGGATTATTAAATCCGAACACTCTCAAATCGGGTTTGATTTTTTGAAGCTCAATGCTTCTAACAAACTCCTCTAACGGTTTCCCTGCATTTTCTTCGGGATCTTCTCCGAAATAGTGGCTTGCCGCAACGGTGCAAGGTGGCAAATAAATAATACGCACATTCTTTAAGGTCGATAAAATTTCATTAGCTTTGTTCAGGTCGTCCATAGAACATTCCTCCTTTAATTTGATTTTTGAAAGACTAAGCGTTTGAATTACACTTATGATATCAGCATCATTGAGCATGTCAAGCTTGATATGCGTATGCACCATCGAATTTAATCGCGTAATAAATGCATTCAGAATATCTCGTATTGTTTGGAGCGCAGTTATTTCGGTATTAAGCTCATCAATAGTTTCCTGAAAGATTTCAATAATTTTTGTTTGCTCAATATCACTAAATATCAAGGCAATCTTTTTCAACGGAATACGCAATTTCCGCAGCGCGATAATCTGTTGAAGACGTCTTAAGGCAGATTCATCATACACACGATACGCATAATTCTGCTTGCGAGTGCTGGGTAATAGACCGATTTCATCATAGTATCGAAGCATTCTTGTTGTAACATTGAAGGTCTTTGTAACCTCGCTGATGGTCATGAGCTTCATCTGTTCGCCTCCTTTCCGAAATCATTATAATGGACGACACGACGTCAAAGTCAAGAGATATTGATGAATTTTTAAGCAAATCTCCACGTGGCGAAGAGGATGAATAACCGTTCAAGATATAATGTTTAATGACAACTCTTAACTTATAAACCTTAGTTGATAGTTTTGATGCTGTCATTACATACCTACTTTTACATCTAACCTGTCACCTCAACCTATGCGTTATCTGTTCTATCAACTCAACCCTACATATTTCCGGGCAAAAATCTTACCAAAAATACGCCTTCGATATGTTTCTTTATACACATTTTGACCTTTTAAGTCGAGTTGACAGTTTGAATGTAATCCAGCAAATCCAGTAAAATTAAGTCTTACAGCTTTGTAATAAATACCACGCACTCAACATGGTTCGAGTTGATGAAATTGATGCCTGCGGGCTATTTTTTATAGTATCTGTTCGCTGGAACATGTCAATGATTTCTTTGCTGTTTTGAAAAATCGCCATTCAAGGGAACATATCAATTGTTTTAGTATTTTTCCGAAAACATCTGTTTCAAGGAACAAATCAATACAAATTCATTGAATCATCTCCATGGAAGCGGGGGGATGGTTTGTTTCCTGCTCGCTAAAATGAAGCAGTAGAACTAAAATAAAGTCATTTGTTCAGTAAGCGGTAAATAATACCCACATTTAAATGCAAACAGGCTTATGAGATAATCTCTCCAGAAAATATACTGGAGGTATAACTTTATGACCAAAGCAGATCTTTATCAAAAATGGGCATCCATAATTGCAGAGTACAAATCCAGCGGACAGACGCAAACTTCATTTTGCAAATCCGCGGGGATAAGTCTTCGTCAGTTAAGCTACTGGTTGAGAAAAGAAAGACAAAACGGAATCATACAATCAGAATCTCCCAAATGGATTCCGGTAGAAGTAGATCATAAAGAGCATACAGGCAAAGGCCAATCAATCGAAATCAAATTTGGCCCAGCTGAAGTTCAAGTCAAACCAGGCTTTGACCAGAAGCATCTGTTGGATGTGCTAATGGTGCTGAGGGAATTATGCTGAGCATAGCCGGCACCGACAAGGTCTACCTTGCCTGTGGAAGTACCGACATGCGTAAGTCTATCGATGGCCTGGCTGCCATCGTCCAGCAAAGCTTCGCATTAGACCCCTTCTCGTCTTGTCTATTTGTGTTCTGCAATAAAAAACGTGATAAGCTTAAAATCCTCCAATGGGAACATAATGGTTTCTGGCTATATTACCGGAGGCTTGAAAAAGGCAAATTCCAATGGCCTAAAGAAAGTTGCGGCACTCCAATGAAGGTTGGTGTCCGTGAACTGGGTTGGCTGCTGGATGGACTATCCTTGGAGCAGAAGCAGGCACACAAAAAAGTGACAGTAAGTGCAGTAATATGAATACTTTCAAGACAAAAATATTTATATTTTTTATCATTTTCCTGGAAAAAACCGTAGAAAAATGATATAATAAAATTATGGAAAACACAGTGAAATCAACGGTTACAATAGAAAAACTCCAAACAGAAATTGAAATATTGAAGCAGGAAAAAGCCGAGCTTGAAGCAAAACTCAAATGGTTTGAAGAACAATTCCGGCTGCATCAGCATAAGCTTTTTGGGCGTTCAAGTGAAAAGACGGAAGTCCCTGAACAGCTAAATCTTTTCAACGAGGCGGAATCAGAAGCCAAGCCTGCAGTTCCCGAACCAACATTAGAGGAAATTACATATAAACGTCGTAAAAAGCAGGGGCACAGAGAAGAAATGCTTAAAGACATTCCTGTAGAGACCATAGAGTATCGCTTGCCTGAAGAAGAGCAGGTTTGTGATTGCTGTGGCGGCAAACTGCATGAAATGAGCAAGGAAGTAAGGCGGGAAATAGAAATTATTCCGGCTCAGGTGCGTGTAAAGGAACATGTGCAGTATGTATATGGCTGCCGTAATTGCGAGAAGAATGAAATATCTACACCGATAGTAACAGCCCCAATGCCAAAGCCGGCACTTCCTGGAAGCCTGGCTTCGGCATCCGCCATAGCTCATGTAATGACGGAGAAATTTGTAAAAGGGCTTCCTCTTTATCGTCAAGAGCAGGACTGGGAGAGGATGGGGATTGAAATATCCAGGCAAACCATGGCGAACTGGATGATACAAAGCTCCGACAGGTGGCTGCGGCCGATATATGAACGAATGCGGGAACACTTGCAGCAAAGGGACATCCTCCATTCCGATGATACTACCCTCCAAGTACTCAAGGAACCCGGGCGAGCCGCAGATTCAACCTCCTACATGTGGCTATACCGGACCGGCCGGGAAGGGCCTCCGATTATTCTTTATGACTACCAAACTACCAGGGCTGGCAAACATCCTAAAAAATTTCTTGAAGGATTCAAAGGTTACCTTCATACGGATGGGTATGATGGTTATAGTGGCATGCCCGGAATCATCCAGGTTGGTTGCTGGGCACATGCAAGGCGTTATTTTGTCGACGCCTTAAAAGCCATGCCTCCAAAAAAAGATGACAAGCCCACAGTAACAGAAGAAGGTTTGGCATTTTGCAATAACTTGTTTGAGATAGAAAAAATGCTTCATGATGTTACACCGGAAGAAAGATATGAGGGCCGATTGAAACACAGCCGACCAGTGCTTGATAAATTCAAGGAATGGCTCAAATACTGGAGTCCAAGAGTAACTCCCAAAAGTTCATTAGGAAAAGCAATCCAATACTGCCGGAACCAGTGGGACAAGCTGGAGGCCTTTATGCTGGACGGCAGGCTAGAGATTGATAACAACCGAAGTGAACGGTCGATAAAGCCTTTTGTAATCGGGAGGAAGAATTGGCTGTTTAGCAACACGCCTAAAGGAGCCAATGCCAGCGCAACAATTTACAGTATTGTGGAGACGGCAAAAGAGAATGGGTTGAACCCGTTTGAATATCTTACTTATCTCTTTGAACGTCTACCGAATATAAATATCAAGGATCAACATGCATTAGACACCTTGTTGCCATGGTCAGCAAATCTTCCGGGTCATTGCAAAGTGCCCAATAAATAATATATATTATGCCCCTGCTAAATCAAAGGTGGGGGCTATTTGACGCTTACTTTGTTCAAATTGCACAGCTTCTTCGTACGTATGAAGATATTTGAATATTTCATCGTTATTGTGAACTATGCCATGTTTCTCTCATTCGTGATGAAATATCTCCATCAGTTTTTCGTTATTATCACTTTTCAGTTCATAGCTAAAGCCGTATTTTTTATGATAAATTTGCCTTAAGCCCGGAAAGTGCTCATCAAGTTTTTATAAAAGTATTCTCTGCTTCCCTCTCTCAAAGTTAATCCCATTCCAAAGCAAATTATTCCAATCACTTCAGCATCAATGCAATAATCAAGTATGCCTTTAAGATTTTCCTCCGTATCATTTATAAATGGTAAAATTGGATCAAGCCATACTATAGTGGGAATCCCATTGTCCCTCATTTTTTTCAGAACTTCGTAACGCTTTTTAGTTGTGCATACTGCAGGCTCAATTAATTTGCACAGGTTCTCATCATATGTTGTCATAGTCATCTGAACAACGCATTTCGATTTGTTATTTATGCTTTTTAATAAATCCAAATCCCTTAGTATTCTGTCTGATTTGGTCTGAATACTTAGTCCGAATCCATACCTGTCAATAATTTCAAGGCACTTCCGTGTATGGTTGAGCTCTGTTTCAATATGCATGTATGGGTCGCACATGGAACCAGTTCCTATCATGCATTTTTTGCGTTTTTTCCTGAGGGCATTTTCCAGAAGCTCAGGAGCATTTACCTTAACCTCTATATCCTCAAAATCATGCTCCATCTTATAGCACTTGCTTCTACTATCGCAATAGATGCAGCCATGGGTGCAGCCACGATATACATTCATTCCGTTATTGGCAGATAAAATTGTCTTTACCTCTTTGTAGTGCATATTGCCCATCCTCACTGCTTTTCGTATAATTCCAAAAGCTTTCTTGCCCTATCGGTAATAATGTTCATGATATGCTGGGGCTCCAAAACCTTCACATAACTGCCGAATGATAGTAAATGCCCGTAAACCCATTCATCTACAATTATACCGCATTAATATGACAACAGATAGTCATATTTGGAAACTTTACCTGCCTATTGCTTACAGTTCACACCCGCACCGGCAAAAAGCAAAAAGAAACGCCTGTAGACCCTTGATACTGTTCCATTTAGGTCATTACCTGCTAATAGTTTTCTGCATACTCCCTGCCATCTTACAAATGCATAGGTACCGTCAAGATTTTTTCGCAAAATCAATTACCGGTTGGTAAGCATTGATTAGCCGACAGTCATTAATGAATCATCCATGTCGAATTCTTCAAGGTGTTTCATGCTCATGTAGCGCTTAGTTCCCCAGTCCTTGCTTGCAACATAGCGTAACCTTGCACAAACTAACATTAAGGCTGAGTTTCCATCAGGGAAGGTTCCTACAACCCTTGTCCTGCGCCTGATCTCTCGATTAAGTCGTTCAATAACATTATTACTCCGCAATTTTTGCCAATGGGCATAGGGGAAATCCATGTAAGCCAGCGTTTCCTCGATGCCCCTTTCTATCTTATCAGCTGCTTCTTTAAGTTTCATTTCTCGTAGTTTCTTAACCACACTCTGTGCCTTTTGCCTTGCTGCTTCTTTATTCTCTTGCGCATGAATGGCTTTCAGCATTACGGCTACCTCTTTTATCTTGGAACTTGGGGTAACTGTAAATACATTTCGATAGAAATGAACGGTACAACGCTGATACTTTGCATCCGGATAAACCTCATTTATTGCCTCTAAGAGTCCCAGGCACTTATCTCCTATGAATAGCTGGACTCCAGTTAGTCCTCGCTCCTTTAAACCTGCAAAAAGGCTAGCCAGCTTGCTTTATCTTCTTTCATTCCTTCAGCGGCACCAATGACTTCTCTGTAGCCTTCTTCGTTTACCGCCATTGCTATGAGAATGGATACATTCTCATATTCGCCACCCCAGTTGCGTTTTAAATAGATTCCATCCAGGTAGACATACGGATATCTATTTTTCAGTGGTCTATTACGCCATGCATCAATATGTACATATACTTTCTTATTTAGTTCACTGATAGTGCCAGGAGAGACTCTTGTCCACCAAAGGGCTTCGGTAATATCCTCGACTCGCCGTACCGATACACCCGCCAAGTACATTTCTATTAGAGCTTCTTCCACTGAACTTTCACTCCGACGGTATCGTTCAATTATTGCTGTTTCAAAGGCTATCCCTTTTAATTTAGGCATCTTTAGCCTCACATTTCCCGATGTTGTGGTCAGATTTCTTTCATAGTGACCGGATCTATAGCCCTGCCTTTCCGAAGTGCGCTCATAGCGTTCTGCTTTAGTTAGTTCTGCCGCCTCTTGCTCCAATAACTGATTAAGAGTTTCCTCAACACTACTGCGAACTAAATCTTTTAATTCCTGCTTTATTACGCCTTCATTTAGTTGTATAATTTTATCTGACATGGTTCGTAACCTCCTTTGGTTGGTTTTTGTGTAGCAACTTAATTCTACCAAACGGTTACGTCCATGTCATTTTTTATTGGACTTTTATGAATTTGCGAAAAATATTATACTTTATCAATGCATACAGAAGCCTTCGATCTACTAAATTTAATAATTAGACCCTCATGCCACTAAAGTAGCACCATCAAATTGATGAAAACGAGCAGCCGTTACGGTATACTATAGACATACGGTGAAGAAGGTCGAACTATCTTGGTGCGTGAGAGCCCGTGGATTAGACTGATTTCAGCTTCCTGCTTGTACCACAAATTGTTGCCCCTTACAGGGAGCACGCAGGGTAGAATAATGAAGTACAGGGAGCTGCGCCGGAATATTACAACCATAGGAGTTGATATTAATGGAAGTAGTATACCAGCGTTGTTGTGGGTTGGATGTCCATAAGGACAAAATTGTTGCATGTGTGATTACTGAAAGCAAGAAAGAGATTCGCAGTTACGGGACAGTAACCGAGTCGTTGATTGAGCTGGTAGATTGGCTGAAAGAAGAGAGCTGTGAGAATGTTGCAATGGAAAGTACAGGATCTTACTGGAAGCCAATATACAATCTACTTGAATTGGAGGAGATACCGGCAATGGTAGTCAATGCCCAGCATATCAAGGCGGTGCCGGGCAGAAAGACGGATGTCAAAGATGCAGAGTGGATAGCGGAGCTTTTAAGGTATGGACTTCTTAAAGGTAGCTATATACCAAACCGGGAGCAACGTGAATTAAAAGAGTATATACGATATAGGCGAAGCATGATAGAAGAACGTGCCCGCGAATTAAACCGGGTACAAAAAGTGCTTGAAGGGGCAAATATTAAGCTTTCATCAGTAGTAAGCAACATAGATGGAGTATCATCAAGAAGAATGCGTGAGGAAATCATAAAAGGTACTGAGGATACAGAAGTGCTTGCAGCCTTGGCTAAAGGTAAAATGAAGCAAAAGACAGATGAACTTAAGAAAGCTTTAAAAGGACTTATAGGAGAACATCAGAAAAAGATATTATCCACCATGCTAAGACACATTGACTTTTTGGATGCTGAGATTGAAAAGCTTGATGCAGAGGTCAAAGAACGTATGCGCCCTTTTGAGGAACAGGTGAAGCGTTTGGATTCAATAGCCGGGGTTGGAGAGCGGAGTGCACAGACAATAATAGCAGAAATAGGAACTGACATGAGTGTATTTCCGACAGCGAATCACCTGGCATCCTGGGCATGGATGTGTTCCGGTAACAATGAAAGTGCGGGAAAGAAAAAGAGTGGAAAGACTAAAAGCTTAAGAAGTACGCTGGTGGAATGTGCAAAAGCGGCAGGTAGAAGCAAAAACAGTTATCTTTCAGCACAATATAAACGAATCGCAGCACGAAGAGGACGTAATAGAGCAACGGTTGCAGTTGGGCACAGTATTTTAGTAATAGCATATCATCTGATAAAAAACAACGTAGACTATCAGGAGCTTGGAGCAGACTATTTTGAACAGCGCAGGAAGCAAGATATCGTAAAGAGAAGTATAAAGCGCCTTGAAGCCTTAGGCTTTAAAGTAACTATAGAAGAGAACGTGGCATAAGAAATTTTTTTTCAAAGCCAGTACTGTTTGGGTAGTGGCTTGGGTGGGTGTTTTTGTGCCTTCGAAGTAACTAAAATTTTTCAGGATAGAGATATCAGCAAAGCAGCTGAAAATTAAATTTCTAAGTATTTTTCTTTGCATTCCTATTATGCACTCCACGTGGCTTGTGTTTGTAGAATTGATGTTATTTGTTATTGCCCGTTCTCGGAAACATATCCACTGCATTTTTGTCACTTTTGGTAGACGAAAACATGTCCATTACGACGTGAGATATAAAGGATGCGTTTTAATAAATATTAATAATAAGTATTAATAATAAGGTTTAGAAATAGGTAAAATTTTTCTGATTTCAAATATCAGACAAATACTAAATAATATTTCTATGGCTATCATCATAATTGCAATCACATAAGGCCCAAAATTAACACCAATTATAAGGGATACAATGGGTATTAAGATAGCGAACACTATATAAGATTTAGACTTATATAGCCAATCATATGGTAACAAAAGTGCTACAAAAATCACTGCGATTATCATTGGCATTTTTTCAGGTAATGTTGGATATATCCACATAGCAATTAATAAATATAACTATAAATGAGCAAAAACGCTAACATAATTTGGTAAAACTAAATGAGGCACCTGAAAAATCCGATATTTTTGTTGCTTACACAAAAGATAAAGGATTGAAGATGCCCCGATGAACATTATAACATGCACAGAGAGTTTAAGAAAGTTCCTTATTGCATTAAGATTGACATTTTTACTTACAAAGCCTCAAATTGCTAATCTTGCAAGCATAATTGCTTCTGCAATGCAAGGAGGTTTTGACGGTAAAATAACAAATGTCCCGGAACTCAGCATGCGTAATGTTCACCGGACTTCTATCGGGAAATTTTTATCGAAATCACCATGGCCTACAAGCCTTGTAATGGATAAATACCAGCTATACGTACTGGCACAAATAAACTTGCAAGCCCGGAAAACAGGCTGCCCTGTATATGTGATACTGGATGATACGATTTCCGAAAAGACAAAGCCCTCGTCAAAGGCTTTGAGACCAACTGAAGGCTGTAGTGTCCACCATTCACATCTCAGGCGCAAGCGTGTTTACGGTCACCAGATTGTATGTGTCCTTCTAGAATGTGGAGGGTTAAAATTGCCTTATTACATGGAGCTTTACGATAAAGCTGTCCAGAGTAAAATCAGCATGGTTCGTAAAGTCATTGAAGGATTGCCGGATTTTCCGACAAAGGTATACGTTTTGGGTGATAGCTGGTATAGTGCTTGTTCTGTTATTCAAGCTGCTAAAGACAGAGGCTTCGAGTACATCGGCGCTTTGAGAGCGAACAGGGTTCTTTATTCTGTAGGAGGACCAAGATTAGGCCAAAAAGTTAATGCATACGTTAAAACCCTTACTGAAAAAGATGTCCGCCTTGTCACCGTGGGCAATCAGAAGTATTGGGTACACCACTATAATGGCTATATCAAAAGGCTTCCAAAGAACGGAGTAATTTTACTCAGTTGGCCTGAAAGCAAGCTTTTTGAAGAAAAGGCTGTACATGTATTCTTCAGCACAAGCAATCTTACGGAAGAAGAAATTCTTACAACTTATATCGAAAGGTGGACGATAGAAATCTTCTTCAGAGACAATAAGATGCAGGCTCGAGTAAAATTACTGTAGGGAATCAATTGGAATAAATATCCAAAAAATTGAAAAGAAGATGACATCCTGTTAAGATATAAGTCGCCAAATCAAAATACTCAACGAAAGGATGCATCTTCTATGTACAATAGTATACAACATTTTATTGGTTTTGGTGTAAAAAAGATTGAAGAAAAGGTAAAAAAATTTGTTGAAAAGCCTACGGACCTAGCTGACCTTGTTTTGGGATTGCATGAAGAACTTCTTGAATTAGGTAGAAACATTGTTACAGAAGTTCTTGAAGATATGGATGATTATCTGCGGGAATCGGCTTCTCGCAAGCAGAACTGGGAAATTGTAAGAAAGGATAGAACAGGACTTTTAACAAGCTTTGGACCCATCAGTTATGAACGAACATATTTTAAGCCTAAGAAAGGCGGAAAAAGGCAATATCTTGTGGATAGAATAGTTGGTATCAATCCTCATGACCGAGTAAGTGCTGATGTTGTCATAAATGCTGTGGAAGAGGCTGCGGAGAGCAGTTATAGAAAAGGTGGAGAAAAAGCTGCATACATGGATGAGGTAAGCAAACAGGCTGTAATGAATAAAGTACATGAACTTGAAGTTGTTCAGCCATCGGTGGAAAAGAGAAAGGATGAGACACCAAAGATTCTGTATATTGAGGCTGATGAAGACCATGTAGCGCAGCAAGGGAAAAAGAGACATAAGACAGAAGATGAATGGGGAGCAAGTAGCACACTAATGCCTAAGCTTGTATACGTTCATGAGGGAATTGACCATGAAAAAAGCACGAAGAAGAGAAAAGTATTGAAGAATCCCCGTTATTTTGGAGGAATCAGAGATAGTGAAGAACTGTGGCTAGAGGTTTCCCAATACATAGATGATACTTATGATGTGGATAAGATTGAAACTGTATATATATCTGGAGATGGAGCAGCTTGGATAAAACAGGGATTAAACTGGATTGGTAAAAGCAAGTTTGTATTGGATAAGTATCATTTGAGCAAATACGTAAAAGTAGCAACGGCACACTTGGAAGACGAAGATATCGAACAGGAATTAGATGATGCCTTGAAAGAAGCTGATAAGGCGGGGCTTAAGAAGGCATTTGCTAAAATTCTTGAAAAGACAGAATCGGAGACAAAGAGGAAAGCGGTTAACGATGCAAAAAGATATATATTGAATAACTGGGCAGGAATAGAGATAAAGGTAGATAACTATGAAATTGTAGGATGCAGTGCTGAAGGGCATGTAAGCCATATTCTATCCGATAGGTTAAGCAGCAGGCCAATGGGTTGGTCAAAAAATGGTGCGGACAAGATGGCCCAACTCAGAATTTTCAAGAAAAACGGAGGAAAAGTATACGACTTGGTAATGGCTCAAAAGAAGAAAGAACAACGGGAGCAGGCACAGCAGCTACAAGATGAATTAATTCGTGAATTGAGAACAAATAGGAATAGATATGATGGTGTTTGGGACAGTAATCTAACAATAATCAGTAAAGGCCATAAAACACTGCTTTATAGAGCGCTAAGAGCCTTTGTAGGGTAACAATGAACGAAGGGAACGGCGAAGCGAACCCTTTACAATAAGAGGGACCCATATGGTATAATGGGCTAAAGTGGCAGCCAAAAGCTCCAGAGACATTCCCCTGTTACAAGGGGTGCCGCCCTGGCTGACAAACCATATGGGAGATGCTTGTTGTCAAGGGCGTGACCGGAGTGGACTTATTTTAGGAAGTCGTCTTATCTTCAATTCCCTACAGTAAATTGACTCAATCAAGATGCAGCTTGAACTTGACAGATACCAGGTTCGTAGCAAACAAGCAATAAAACGCTTCCTTACGGTTATTATGCTTACTTATGCCTTTTGTGTAAGCTTATCATCAGTGGGATATAGTACATTGAATAGCCAGCGTAAGCATGTGCGTAATGAAATCAAATATAACCTGGTTGCCTATGTTTACGAACAAGCGTGCCATGGTATTCCGTTGTCAAAGGTCAATGAATCGCTTAGTATCACTGTATAACCATTTATTGGTAGCGAATTTGCTCAATTATAGATATAACATTTGGTTTACAGAAAAAGGAACACCCAAATTAGTTAGGGGATTTTCTTTATTTTGAAAATTCACCTTTATTTCCTTCGATATTAAGTCAGCAATCCCCCAAAACCACGGCTTAAATTTTCTATAACCTCGTAGATTTGCAATGCTTTTCAGTGCTTGAAATAATATCTCTTATGTCAATTCTTCCGGTTCCTCTCACGAAAAGGTACGGGAAATTGACCATGCAAAAGTTTTATCAAGCATTTCAGAAAAACACTTATAATCCACTTTTCACCTCCTCTAATAATGAAGTGCAATAAAACACCCTGTTCTGTTTATTGCCATGTTCGTAAGCCAGTGTCATCTGTATAACAAGACCTATACCGTGGCTTAAAAGGAAAGCGCCAACCGAAGAATTGTTTTGTCCAAGAAGCTTCGCAGACTGCCATTGTCCTTCCTTGGTTAGAAAAATTTCGCCGACTTAAACACGCAAATGGTGGCGCTTCAACAGGAGAGACCACTGAACCATACATAAGATTGGTTTGCTTTAAAAACAAAATGAGGGTGATAGATAAATAGAAACTACCCCAAAATATGATAAAATTTTGGGGTAGTTTTCTTATTCCTCAATGTTTTTTGTCAGGAGGTACTCAATTTCTTCTTTCTTTGGCATCACTCTCAACGCTCCTTTCCTTGTTGTGATGAGTGATGCGGCAGCATTAGCGAAAGTGAGCATACTCAAGAGATCTTCATAACTCAGATTTTCAAGATTGTGCTCTAGAATATAGTTTAACGCGCATGCGCAGAAAGTATCCCCCGCCCCAGTTGTATCTATGGTGTTCTTCAGCGGAAAGGTTTTTACCTCTGCCTTCATACCACCATAATATGCACGACTTCCGTTTTTTCCCATAGAGAGCAAAATCAGCTTAATTCGATAGATGTCCTGCAGAAAGCTTACTCCTTCGTCGAGATCCAACCGGTCGGTAAACCATTGAAGTTCGTTATCCGAAATTTTCAGAATGTCGCATTGGCTAAGTCCAAACGCGATCTGCTTTCTGGCCTCATCCAACCTGTCCCACAACGGCTCACGCAGGTTGGGGTCGAAGGAGATCAGACAGGAGTTTTCCTTCGCGATTTGCAGTGCTTTCTTTGTTGCCTCCCGCACACCGGGATGAGTCAGAGAGAGCGAGCCAAAATGGAATATCCTGGACTGTACAATCAGTTCTTCCTGTACCTCGTGGGCACATAGTTTCATATCTGCGCCAGGGTCACGATAAAAGATGAAATCCCGGTCACCGTCAGGATGGTTATGAACAAAAGCCAAGGTTGTATGATATTTCTCATCCAAAAGAAGATTGCATGTGCAAATACCTAATTCTTCCAGAACCATTTTCAGATGCTTTCCGAAAAAGTCGTTGCCCACTTTGCCAATAAAAGCCGTCTTTTTCCCAAGTCCTGAGAGCATTGCCAGCACATTGCAGGGAGCACCGCCGGGATTGGCCTCCAGCAGGATATTGCCCTGTTCGCTTAGACCGTTTTCTGTAAAATCGATCAGGAGTTCTCCCAAAGCGGTTATATCGTAACGTTTCATTCCATTACTCCTCCCTTTACAAATCATACTTTGTTACATCCATAATAACCTCACCAATAGAACTGAACGAAATTTTTTTTGCAGCAGTATCAGTCATGATGGTGACAGTCATTACTTGTTCACCATCATTGATGAAGACTTCTGCACTGAATCTATCCAAAATGACTCTTAGCTTTAATTCACCTTTTTTGTCGGAAACCATACATTGACGCTGGTGAATACAAGCCCTACGAGAACCAGAAAACGAACGGTCAATTTTCAGTATGGACTCATATGGGCAGAAGCTCAGCACCGTTCTGTACAGTTCGTTTTGCGCAAAATTGACTTCAAACTTCTGGTATAACTTATCTTTATCCACTGCTCGAATCGAGATTTCCATCTCTACGGTTCTGCCCTCTATGCCATTCAAGGATAGTTCTCCCTGTAAAAGAACATGTTTATATTCGACCTTGTTACTTCTGTATAATTCCAGCTCTCGGATCGGTTGTTGATATAGCCGTCCATTTTTGACAGACAGTTCTCTCGGCAGGCTCATCTGTCCAAACCACGACAGGTTCTTTGCATCGACCAGTTTACAGGTATCCCAATTTTGCATCCAGCCTATCATAATACGCCTTCCGTCCGGTGCCAGCAGAGTCTGAGGTGCATAAAAGTCAATACCATAGTCAACGGCCTGATAATATTCATTGGTAAAATGCTTTTGTTCTTTATCAAGTTCACCTATCAGGCAGAGCGTACCGTTACCGTTATGAAACTCAAGCCCCTCGGGCAGCATATCCTGCGGGCTGGTAAGGAGAATATACTTTCCGTCTAAAAGGAAAAAATCCGGACATTCCCACATCAATCCAAAGCGGCCATCATTCCTTACAAGGACACTCTCATATTTCCAGTTAAAGGCGTCTTTGCTGCTGAAAAGAAGAATAACTCCGAGATTTCTTTGATCGCATCCTCCCACGACACAACGATAGCTTCCGTCCTTTTCCCTCCAGATCTTTGGATCTCTGAAATTGCTTCGACTCATTCCTTTGGGTAGATGATTCCCATCGATCACCGGATTCTGAGAGTATTTTCTATAATTCAAGCCATCTCCAATAGCAATGCACTGTGTTTGGAATTCCTCTCCGGTATTGCTGTCCTTGTGTACACCAGTGTACATAAGTAAATGCTCTCCATTGGGAAGCTCAACCGCACTTCCAGAAAAGCAACCAAACGAATCGTAGGATTTATCAGGTACCAAAGCCACAGGCATATAGTGCCAGTGAATCAAATCTTTGCTAACAGCGTGACCCCAATGCATGGAACCCCAAACCGTGTCATAAGGATTGTATTGATAAAACAGATGATATTCACCTTTATAATAAGAAAATCCGTTTGGATCGTTCATCCAGCCCACATAAGGTGATAGATGGAATTTGGGCCGGGATGTATCCGGGATACGTCTTGCCGCTTCTTCTTCATATGCTTGCGCAAGTAGTAACTTTTGACTTATCACTGTTTTCCTCCTCTTAAGTCTAGATTTTATCCGGTTTACTGAAAGATAATATTCAATTGATTTATACGCACAATACATGGACACAAGCAAATACTCACATGGTATACTCCCGCAGAGACGAAAATACAACGCTGTTGTTCTCTGCAAAGAGTCGAATTGCTTTCCCGTTTACCCCATACAGTCGTACAGTAAGCGCCGCCAAACCGTCAATGTAGAAGATCCCGACGGAACCCTCCTGGATATAGGTGAAAGAATAGTCTCTACCGGCTTCCAGAACAGCATCTGTTTCAGAGATCAGTGTTTTCCCGCCGTTGAAATATAGCTGCAGCTTGTTATTAGCAGGATCAATGGAAATGAGTTTATAATTATCAGCCTGGCCGTCGTAATCAAAGGCAAGGCCAAAGCTACCATTGCCTGTAAAACAGAACTCACCGGTTAGCATAAATCTCTCAAAGGCAGTAAATACTTCTTTATAACTATAGAGGGCACCTGACTCTAACAGAGCGCCTGTACCATCCAAAATCAAAGCACGACGTACGGCAAAGGCATCATAAAACTTATCCAAAGGAGAAAGAATCAGGCTGCGGTCTTCTTTTTGAACAAGTTTCTGTACAACAAGGTTACCGCCCCATCCGGAGACCTCCTGTGTGGAAGATGGGGATTCTGATCTTCGTGCCCAGCCTACCATATAAGTATACTCTCCATCCGAAACGTGCTTGGCTGCATAAAAGAGCTTTCCTTCTAGGCGCTTTGGCTCTGAGTAAGGGCCAAATTGATTGTCAGCGAAAGCATACCAAAGCGTATCGTTTTGTGCTGAGTAGGTGATATACCACTTGTTACCAAGTTTAAAGGTGTCGCTACACTCAAGATTCCAAAAATCACCTGTGGGATCGGTAAATATGATGCCATCATACTGCACGTTCATTAAATCAGCACTAATTGTATATTTCAGGATCCGTGCCACATTATTCTGAGAAGCCGTTACAGTAAGTGTGATCACGTTATTTTCAGCATCATAGTATGCTTGCGGGTCACGAAAATCATTTTTCTGTCCAAGTTCAGCAGGTGGTGTTATCTCCCAGCCAACAATCTTTTTAAACTCAGTCGGACTCCTTCCTTCCGCTATCATTATTTTTTCTTTATACTCGTAATGATCGGAAGAAGCGTGCCCTGTATAGAAGAAGTAATACTTCTCTCCGACTTTTACAACAGAACCCGTACCGATCCATCCATCCTGGCCACCGCTGCGTGAAGCCTCCAACACCGGTTCGTCATATTCCTTATAGTTGAGGAAATCTTTTGTGGTAACAAGATAAATCGAGTGATTGTAGGAGTCTCCACCGTCTTTCAAATAATAAATATAATAGACACCGTCTTCATAGTAAGGCATAGGATCGCCTACATAGGGCTGATTCACACCGTCTTTTTCAGGAAGGAAAAAAAGTCTATAATCATAGGCCATTTCCTGACTGCCTGGCGTTCTCAAGTTTGTGAAATCTTTGTCTGTATCAGGATATTTGATCTCGTCTCCGCTATCCCTGTCCCAGCCTGCATACAGCGTAAGTTCAGAGTAAACTTTGTCTTTTTCAAAATCCCACTTTTCAATCAAGCCTTTATCCTTAAACCATCCGAGAAACACATAACCATCCCGTGTGGGAGCATCAAGTTCTTCAAGTTTCGATCCCATGTGTACCGTTTGGCTGCCTATCTCTCCGCATCCATAATAGTTTCCATTGAAGTGAACGGTGACTGGTGCTCCGGACTGTCTGCAACTACAAAGCAGAACACTGACAATCAAGCACAGGGCAATCCATAGTACAACATCCTTGTTTCTCATATTTATTGACTCCTTGACTTATTTTGCATACTTATTTGCAGGGAGATGCGCTTATCATCCCCCTGCAAGCAGATAATAGGATCAGATGACACTCATCTGGTAAATCGTAATATCGCTGAACTCAACGGTTACTTCACCAAGCTGCGCCAAGTCTTCAGACCCGAACTGGAACAACAGCTCAAAGTCCATGTCTGTAATAAAGATATCGGTTGTGGTGAATTTGAAAGTCTGCTCCTCGGTGGTAATATCCAGTCGTTCGGATAGACGGGGGTCCCAACCACCGATGGGGTTGAGGAACAGGCCACAGGAAACATTCTTTGTTGCCTTTACTTTAATCTCAATTGCGTAATAGCTGTCGGCTTTCAGCATCAGAGGATTGCCGTTATATCCGCAGATAAGTTTATTATGCCAGTCAGTGGTACCGCCTTGATCAATTCGGTAGAATAAGCTTCCATTTTCGGTCCAGATGGTGCCGACACCACGATCATAGTCCTCATCAGTGCCATTGAAAACAGCCCACGGATACTCAGGATTTGTGGCATTATAGCTGCTGTTACCAAAGGCAATGAAGTTGTCAATGGTCTTTTTGACCTCCTTATCACCCTCAACCTTACCGAATACCACATCACTGATGTCCAGTGAATTGGAGCTTACACCGTCAGAGGGATTACCGATTTGCAGGCGGATGACAGGATCAGAGATCGCACGGTCAGCGGTAAAGGTCCCGGATATTTCAATTTCCTCACCAGCTGCCACAGTAAAGCCGTTGAAGTGAACTCGGTTTTTATCGTACTGGGCGGCGCTCTCTACAATGCACTCGCCGGATTGCGCATTCTTAGCTTTCAGCTTTAAGCTGTAATAATATTTTGTACCATTTTCTATTGTCTGATCACCCAGCTCAATATTGGACTTGATGCTCCAAACACCGCCGTTGGTGGGATATGAGGTGATATTCACAGTCGCAGCATCATCACTAAAGCTTACATTGGCCACTGCACCGTCACCGGCTTCCACCGTAACACCTTTACCGGTAGAAAAATTTGATGTATAGGCTGGTATCAGGGTTTCATCACCGGTAATTTCATATATCTCAATCTTGTCGATGGTCACTGTAAAATTCTCAGGAGTGGTATCGGAGGGGTTATCGGGATTCGGAGTGATCTTGCCCAGATTCAGCAGAAGTTCGGCACTGCCCTTACCTTTGGAAGTAAAGTTGAGTTCCAGAGGTGATATCTCCTTACCAATAACGACATTGTAGGCGCCACCAAATGTAGCCCAGCCATCTGCATCTTCATCACGAGCAATGATGTGGCAGTATGTATCAGCTGTGGATTTTGCCCAGATCTTGATACGATAGTCAGCTGCTTTGAGAGCAAAACCGGGTTTTGCAAGCTGAATATCGCCGTCACCGTTTCCAGGAGAAGCAATCTCAAACACATAAGCTCCCTGCTTCATCTCGGCGCTGGCATCAACACCATCGGCAATACGCGCTTCCCAGCCCCTGTTATCAGTGGCGGGCTGTGTACTGAAATCAAAGTCCTTATAAACAACGGCATCGCCTGTCTTTCTGGTCACAGTAAGGGTCGCGTAAGCCTCAGCCTTCAAGCCACCCTTGTCAGCAACGGAATAAGTGAGCTCATAAGTGCCTTCTTCTTCAGGAGTAACCTTACCATTTTTAAATTCAAGAGGAGGGTTGGAGTCGATAACAATCTTCGAGGTCAGATCTCCATCCTCAGCATCTAAGGCAGTGACACCTTCGAATGCATCAAACTCGGAGCCAACGACAACCGTCATATCACGAACACCAGAAATAGTCGGCGCAGTATTCTTACTGTTGCCGCATGCGGCAAGAGAAAGGAGCAGTGTAAAGGCTAAAACGAGCGCTAGGATCTTACGATTGTCTTTCATTTTAATTTCCTCCCATCATTTTTTATATATCTGTCATAGGCATCCTGATAGACCTGACGGATACTCTCAATGTTGAGCTTCCCTTTTAATTCATCCTGGAAAGATGCCCATTCGGAATCGGATACGCCACCGTTAAGCAGCCAGCGGATCAGGTTCGTACGAATGTAGTCATTTAGATTACTCTCATATTTTGTAAGCTTATTGAGCTCCTCAAGGGTAAACTGCAGATTTACCGGACAGGGTTTCACACCTTCAGGCACATAGGGTTTTACATAAGCATCCAGACGTTCCAAACGCAGCTTAGCACGAGGTTCCATATTAACCACATTGTTCCATGCGTAATCAGAGAGATAAATAATACCGAGCGGGGCGTTCTGCAAGCGAAGCTCGTCAGCAGTCATACCTTCGGGAATTTCTTTCTGAACGAGCATTCCTTTTTCGTCCAACTCTTCCTTATAAACGATGCCAATGGGACCGTAGTTAATCTGAGCTGAAATGAAAGGATCGTAATAGCGATCAAAATAAGCGAGAAGAACTTCAACATTCGGGCAGTCGGCAAAAATAACTAGTTCTCCTGTACCGACCTCCGGGTTGTTGGAAACGCAAACCGTCTGATCTCCGTGTGGGCCAATGATTGGAGCACAGACTATGTAATTTTCTGGGTTGGAAACCACGGTTTCGCTCTCCCACCAGTAGAAAGCTCCATAGATTTCAAGACCCTTGCCGTTGGCCAAGAAGTTATCCTGTGACTGTTCAAATGAGACCTTATCGATAAGACCTTCGGAAACCCATCTGGCAATAAAATTGGTTGCCTCTTTGAATCTCTCATCCTGTATGGTATAGATCACCTGATCGTTCACAACAACCCGATGCTCCAGATTGTCGTTGAGACCGAACATTCCATAAAGATCACATTGGTTGCCTTGCCAGTTGTTGTAGACAAAACTCAGGGGACGCTCATCATTGACATCGCCGTTGCCATTCATGTCGTTTTCCTTGAAATAGCGGAGCATGGCTTCCATCTGTTCACAAGTGAGAGCAAGGCCATCCTTAAGATCATCCACACTGAGACCATTTAGTGCGCTGGCCTCAATGGCTTTGGCAGCCCAGTTCTTATTCAAGTAAAGAATGTTGGGATGCTGCAGTAAACCCATCTCTTCAATGCGCGGAAGGGAGTAAATTTTTCCGTCTTCCACATTAATAAGTTGATTTTTGATGTCGGGACGCTCCTCCAGGATTTTGGAGAAGTTTGGCATGTACTCGAGATAATCACTGATGGGAAGCAATACTTTTCGTCTTGCATACTTGATGATCTCACCAGTAGTCATACCTGCATGATAAATAGCATCCGGACGGTCTTCCGAGTTGCCAAAAATCAGGTTTTTCTGCTGGGAGTATACGGACTCTGACACGTTCTCCCATACTACATTGACATTTGTCATCTTATACAGATCCTGCATGACTTTCATGTCGTTGTAGTCCAGAGCGGAAGCATTCTTTGAGGAATAGACTCTGAAAGTCAGCTCCTTAGCGCCCTTTTCATTGAGGATAGGAGCAGAAGTATCCGTCCACTGGAAACCGTATTCGGAAACCAGTTTCTCAACACCAGCACCCTCTTTCTTGTCGGATTTCTCGCTGTTTCCACAGGCCACCAGAGACAGAACTAGCACCCCCGAAAGCAGGATCGCTATCCACTTTTTCATGTTATCAATCCTCCTTATTCTTTATGATATGGATGCGATATTAGTTTTTCAGTGAGCCGATCATGATACCCTGGGCGAAGTATTTCTGCACAAAAGGATACAGCATCAAAATCGGCAGACTTGACACAATAACGGAAATATATTTGATCTGATTCGCCAAACGATACTGTTCAAGGATTGTCTCACCGCTGCCACCAACGGTACTTTCCGTGGCAATCAAGATCTCTTTCAGAACGAGTTGCAGTGGATACATACTTTCGTCTCGAAGGAAGATCATTGCATTAAAGTAGCTATTCCACTGACCCACACCGTAATACAGAGCCATGGTCGCGATGATTGCCTTGGACAGGGGAATAACTATCGAGAAGAATATTCTAAACTGGCCCGCACCATCGATCTTAGCTGCTTCGATCAGGCTGCTGTTAATGCTCGATTGAAAGAAAGCCTTCGTCATGAACAGATTCCACACCGACAATATTGAAGGCAGTATGACTGCCCACATGGTGTTGTTGAGGCGCAGGCTGCTCATGACGTTGTAAAAGGGAATCAGGCCGCCACCAAAGAACATGGGGATGATGAAATAGATCATAAATGTCTTTCTTCCCAGGAGAGTTTTTCGGCTAAGCGCCCAACCTGCAGGAATTGTTACGACGAGAGAAAGTATAACCGTAAGAGCCGTATAAATGATGGTATTGAGATAACCCCTCCACACATCCTGCCGCTCCATGATCTTGGCATAGCCTGAGAATGTGATCTGTACAGGATAGAGAATTACCTTGCCGGAGAGCACCGCGTCTGGGTCGGAGATCGAGGCGATAATGACAAAGTACAGAGGATAGAGGATAACTAAAGTTACCAGGACGAGGAAGACTTCAATGATGGCGTAGAATATCTTATCACCAAGTGTATCTTTCAAATCTTTTTGTTTCATTGACACCCTCATGCCCTCCTTTACCATAAAGAGTTCTCTGAGAACTTCCTAGCCATTGTATTAGCAATAATAAGAAGTACCAAATTAATCAAGGAATTAAAAGAACCGATGGTTGTCGCATAAGCTTGATCAGGTACACCAGTTAAACCACGTTTATACACGTATGTGGAAATCAGCTCGCTGACAGCAAGGTTGCCGTCAGTCTGCATCAACAGCGCTTTCTCATAGCCGACACCCATCAGCCCACCGATGGACATGATAAGCATCACGCTGACCATGGGCATTATAGCGGGCAAGTCAACGTGGATAATGCGCTGAAACCGGGTCGCGCCATCCAAAATAGCTGCTTCATGCTGCTCATGATCAACATTAGCGAGGGCCGCAATGTAAATAACTGAGCTCCAGCCAAAATCCTGCCAGTTGCTGGACAAGATATAGAGCGGACGAAATGCCGAGGCCTCAAGAAAGTAGGAAATACGTTCGCCACCCAGGCTTACCGCAATATTATTCACAAGTCCGTAGCGGCCGAAGAAAAGCTGCAGCATACCGACCAAAACGACCAAAGAGATAAAGTGAGGTGCAATGAATATCGTATGCAACGTCTTGCTCATCTTCCTGCTTTTGAGTGCATTGAGCATCAGAGCCATGATGATCGGTAGTGGAAAACCGATGATAAAACCATAGATACATAGCAAAAAGGTGTTCTTCATCAGCGGCCAGAATTGGGGATCATTGAAAAAGCGGGAGAAGTTTTCAAAGCCCACCCAGATTGTTGTATCTGAAAGAATCTTATCGCCGGGCACAAAATCCTGAAACGCAATCAGAATACCGTAGATGGGCAGATAGCTGAACAAAAAAACGACCAGCACCGCAGGAAAGAGCATAATCATAAACGGTAGATTTTCTTTTAAATGTCTTAGCTTTTCGCTCTCAGGCGTCATTCTCAAAAACGCTTTCTGGCGGGAGAGAAGTGATTCCTTTGGAGCTCTATTTGTTGCTTCCATTGATTCTCCTCCTTGTACAATTAATATTGTATTAAATCAGTGACCAAAGCCACTGTTTGACCCATCAATTTTTATAGTTAACATAACATTTTAAGCTTCATACTTTTCCAAACATCAAGCACATCATCCGGCTTCACATCTTAGCCATTATGCCAGCATCTGTTGGCCTGAACTTTGACAATCATGTATAATATTTTCCGGACTTGGAAGGTGTGTGTTTCACCTCCTGGGACGGACCTTAGCGGGCCGATTACCCGTAAAAAAGAGTATTTATCCATTCCGGTAAGTCTACATGATTTGGCTGGTTGAGGCCAGCTTAAAGCTGGTTCCTCGTGTCACATGCAAGGTTGTTTGCTTACATGGGAAGGAATGGAGACTTTTAAGTCCATTCATCTTGTAAAGGAGGCATTTTTTATGAATTTCAGACCTATGGCAGGAATCGATGTAGGTAAATTCTTTAGTGAGATGGCAATTCTTTCTCCATCCAATGAAGTAATTGCCCGCATGAAGATCCGCCATGATTCCAGTTCTGACGTTGAAAGAGCCGTTAAATTACTGAAAAAAACGGAAAAGGACTTTGATTCTAGGCCTTTCGTCGTCATGGAATCCACCGGGCACTATCACAAAATCCTTTTCCATTCACTTTGTAAAGCTGGATTTGAGGTTTCCATCATAAACCCCATCCAAACTGATTCTATCAAAAATATTGGAATCAGGAAAGTGAAAAATGATAAAGTTGATGCCCGGAAAATTGCCCTGCTATACAGATTTCAGGAGCTTAAAACTACTAATATCCCAGATGAAGATATTGAATGTCTGCGAAGCCTTTGCCGACAGTACTACAAGCTCTCTGACGAACTTACTGCCTACAAAAACAGGCTTACAGGTATTGTTGACCAACTCATGCTAAACTTCAAGGATGTATTCCCTAACATCTTTTCAAAGGCTGCTCTCGCAGTATTAGAAAAATATCCTACGCCTGTGCATATTCTTAAAGCCAACAGAAACAAGTTGATTGCACTGATACAAAAGAATTCCCGCAGAAGCCTTAAGTGGTCAACTGCAAAGTATGAGCTTTTGGTCTCCAAGGCCAGAGAATTTGCACCTTTGAGCATTAATAACTCTTCAAATATTGCCATGCTTGGGGTGTATATCTCTATGATTAAAACCTTGGAGGAAAACCTTGAGAAAGTCCTCAAAGCCATTCGTTCATTGATTGCTGAAGATATGGCAAAGGACATACCCATGCTGGCACTGACTCTCGAGCTTCTACAAAGCATTCCAGGTATAGGACTTATCTCTGCTGTTACCATTCTGGCTGAAATTGGCGACTTTTCAGCTTTTTCAAAGCCAGGCAAGCTAGTTGCTTATTTCGGCATTGACCCCTCTGTAATGCAGTCCGGAGAGTTTACCGGCACACAAAACAAGATGTCAAAAAGGGGGTCAAGGCTGCTTCGCAGGGTACTTTTCACAATTGCTCTTGCTAATATCCGCACTAAGCGTGACAAAACAGCTTGCAACCCTGTACTGATGGAATATTACAAAAACAAATGCCAGAACAAGCCTAAAAAAGTGGCCTTAGGAGCTGTTATGCGTAAGCTTGTTAATTATATTTTTGCTGTTCTTAGGGATAGAAAGCCTTATCAGCTACGTAGCCCTCAGGAACATGCGAAGAATCTTGCAGCAAAGCATACAGCAGCTTAATAGTACTGTTACTTGATGTTTAGTTTTCAAAGAGCAACTTACTATTTTGGACCAGCTATTTTATGTCTACTTCACCTGGGTGGTCTTGTTGTCATGCCTTTTTTAGCTCATGTGTTTTTTGAAAAATTCTTTTATTTTTCAAAAAAAGCTCTTGACTTTAATTAGCTGGTCTTATTGTATGTATTGAGTATCAGAAGCCCACTTTTTTTATAGACAGGAGCGTTGTTCGGGACTGAATTGTCATAACAACAGTTGAGGTTGTTTCCTTTTCTCTTGTCGAAGCGCTAGGTGAGATATAGCTTTATGACTTTTGACATGCTTTCCTTTTCCTCCTTTTTATACACAACCGGAATATTTAGAAGCGAGTTAGAACAATGTTTACATTATTATGTTTTTTGTTTACAAAATGTAAACCTTATTACAAAAATAGTATATAATATACTGTGCAAAATGTCAATATGCAATTGTGCAATTTATAAATTTTTAAATGTAGGTTAATCTTATGCCTGAGATAATAATAGAACAAAATAATAATATAATCAATTATATAAAAATGCTAAAATTGCCTTATCTGCATAAACATTTACAATTTACTGCACAACACTAATAACGACACTTAATTTACAATTTGCTGTATTGTGCAATTTTACCATTTTGTAAACCGCTTAAGTAACTCTTATTTACACTAAAATGATTATCACTCGATTTCATAAGTTTACATTATTAAGTGAATTGTTATAGGGTATAAGGATTCTTGCGCCCAACAATATAATATTGCTAAAAAGATGACATCCTGTTAGAATATAAAATAAACAATAGATTTTACAGTAGATGACATGTAAACCAATACAGCATTTCAAGGTGCTTTGGGTAATGAGATTTGAAAAACAGTGAAAAAAATCTATCAATGAAAGAACTGACTTGGCAGCCTTTTATTCAGGGATGGGAGGGAAGACATAAAGACATATGTAGCATGTGAAAGAAAACTGTCGACGCTAAGAATTATAAAATGTGCGACATCATTAATTTTCACATTTTGCACATATTTATTTTCCTAATCAACCGTGATATAAGGTAGACTAGTAAACAATCAAGTGAAAGGAAACTGCTTATGGCTCGCAAAAGAGTTACTATGCAGGACATTGCCGATGCCTGCGGTTTGTCACGAAATACCGTATCCAAAATATTCAACGAGCGAGGCACCGTCTCAGAGGCCACGCGTAAGAAGATTACAAAGGCGGCACAAGAGCTCGGATACTTTCAGTTTCTGGAGGAGAAAACTTCGAAGCCAGGTACACATAGTCAGAACATTGCACTGCTGACACACAGTAAACCAATGAACCATAATTTTGGTTCATCCTTTATCATTAATTTCACCGATCAGCTCTGTCGTGCCGGATATACGCTGAAGATGTATGAGATCTCTACGGAGGAGCTCACTCAAAAGAAGCTGCCGCCTCATCTGATGTTGGAAAATACGGTTGGTATCCTCGGTATTGAGCTATTTGACCGTGACTATCTGCATATGATATGCGGTCTGGGATTGCCCACTATTTTTGTAGACGGCTACGCTCATGTGAATAGCTCCTTGCTGTGTTGCGACTTAATATCAATGGAAAATATCGCAAGCATCATTGCATTAACGGAGCGCCTGATCGCCTCCGGTGCAAAAAGAATCGGCTTTGTAGGTGATATCAACCATTGCAACAGCTTCTATGAGCGCTGGATCGGTTTTTGTACGGCTCTCGGTAGCGCAGGTCTTCCTCTTGATCATAGTCTTTGCATCCTCGCCAAGGATGAAGAGCCCTATGGTGACGTCGATTGGCTTTTTGCCCGGCTTGAGGAAATGCCATCCATACCAGATGCCTTTGTTTGTGCTAACGACTTCCTGGCCATTCATCTCATGGCGGCTCTAAAGAAAAAGGGGTTATCCATTCCCGCTGATGTTATGGTAACTGGATTTGACGGCTCACCAGAGTCTGCCGTTGTAGAACCGCCCTTGACCACTGTGCAGATTCCAAGCGCTGATATTGGTCGTCTTGCTGCAGACATTCTGCTTGACAGGATTCAAAACCCGGATCGTCCTTTCAGATTCACTTATGTAAAAACCATCCCTGTATGGCGGGACAGCATTCGGTAATATCAAAAATTTATTTTTAAAGAGGCACCCGGAGCGAGTCTTTCTTCAGGTGCCTCCATTTATATGCGTTCAGTATGGGCACACCCAAACGAAAAATAGAGAGTAAATGCCCCTCTAGTTTTATCTTGCATAAATACATACCCATTGCTTGACAACCATGCCAAAGATAATCCCAGAGGAGCATCTTTGCGAGTCAATGGTGCCACAACCTTTATAGAAGCCAGCCGTTCTCTTTCAAGATCGATGTTGAGAATCCCTATGGGCTGGCCCGCCTTGGCCGGAGCATTGACCATTTTAGGAATCTCCAGGATTTCGCTTATCTTTCCCTTGCTGTCCTTCTAAAGTCTTGAAACTCTTTATTTATAGCCTCTTTCAGTTCTTCTATTTTTCAACCCTTGACATCAATACTAATGCCTCCACATGGCCCGTGCTGATGAAATTGATATCTGCGGGCTATTTTTTATAGTATCTGTTCGCGGTAACATGTCGATGACTTTTTGGCTGTTTTGATGAAAACAAATGTTCAATGAAACATATCACTCCACTTACATAGCAAAAGTATTACTTTTTTACCTGATTTGCTTTTACATTCTATCAGGCACTTCTATTGTAAGCGCTTAATTTTAGGGTGCCTTGTATGAATCATTACGGCACCAGGAGGGTAGTTCAGGTGACCACGGTAGATAAGGTGTCAGAGATTCATGCGTCAATTCCTTTAAGCTTGGTAAATTTGTCAGTAGATGCACCGAATACATATATGGATTAAGTTGATTTGCTTTGGCAGTTTCTATCATGCTGTAGACAATAGCACTGGCCTTGGCTCCGCGAGTTGTGTCGGCAAACAGCCAGTTCTTCCTGCCTGTGACATACGGACGAATGGCATTTTCGGCTCGATTGTTGGAAAGCTCGATTCGTCCATCCAACAGGAAACGATTCAATGATTCCTTTTGATTCAATGCATATGTGATCGCTTTCCCCAGATTGGAGTTTGGCAGCGGATTTAGTTGTTGCACCCATTCCCAGAACTCATCAAGAAGGGGTTTCATATTTTTAAGTCGTTCTTCATACCGCCTTTCAGCGGATAGTTCCTCCCATTTCTTGTCCATGGCAAACAGACGGTTACAATAATCATATCCGATAGCCGCCTTGGAAGTCTTAGTGTCAGCCCCCTGGGGAATTGCTTCTTCGAATTTGCGTTGTAAATGAGCCCAACATCCACAATGTATAACATCAGGCACTGCATTGTAGCCACTATAGCCATCTGTCTGAAGGTAACCCGAAAAACCCTCAAGAAATCTTCGGGCATGCTGGCCGGATCGTGTCGGTTGGTATTCAAATAAAACAGCCGGGGTTGGACTTCGCCCGGAAGTGTAGACCCACATCCGCGATTCTGTCGTTGCTTTCCGTCCCGGTTCTTTTAATACCTGCAGTACAGTTTCGTCTGCATGAATCAGGGGTTCGGAAATCAAGTGCTTATGAATGGCATTGTACATTGGTTCAAGCCATTCATGGCTTGGACGTATGATCCAGTTTGCCAGGGTGGCTCTGGAAAGTGTCACCCCCTGATTTGCCCAGTCTTTCTCCTGCCGGTATAAAGGCATTCCGTTGGCATATTTCTGATACATAACATAAGCAACTGTTGAGGCAGAAGCAAGGCTGCGTTTCATGACCGGGGCTGGAACCGGCGCTTTGACAATGTTGGCATCTCCGGTTTCCTTCTCGCAGACGGTACACACATAATTAAAACGAATGTATCTCAATACTCTTACTTGGGCAGGGATAATCTCAAGTTCATCCCTGACATGCTCCTTGCCCAGATATCTAAGGTCAGCCTGGCAAATACCGCAAGAGCGCTTGTCCTCGTCAAGGTCACAAACAACCTCCACTACAGGAACTGTCTGTGCCAGTTCTTCCTTTGTTCTTTTAGGTTTTCTGGTATGGGCAGCCACAATTGTCTGTACGGTAGGTTCTTCTGCTTTGTTGTTCGCTTCGACCTCTGCTTCGTTGAAAAGTGAGATTTGATCGTTGTCTTCTCCTAAAACATAACGACGCTTTTCGCTGGATTGGCCGTATAGAGCTTTTTGGGATTTGATAAGAAGCTCTGTAAGCTGGTTGATACGGATTTGCTGGTTTTCCACTATTTTTTCCAGAGTGGAAACATATTCAATTTGTTCTGGCGTAAGCCCTGTAAAATTTATCTTTTGCATAAGATAATTGTACCATATTTCACCTGAAAAATCCAGCTTAAATGCTGTAAAATCAATACTTTTACGCACTTTTTTATCAGTAGATTTCGCCTGTTCTTGCTTTTCGTATTGCTTTGGGTTGATCTATCGTCAGACCCTCCATCAGCCACCGGAATTCCTGCTGGGTAAGCCGTCTTGCTTGCTCCGGTGTACGGGGCCATTTAAAGTTCCCATTCTCAAGACGCTTATATAGCAGTACAAAACCGTCTCCTTCCCAGAAGAGAGCTTTGAGACGATCACGACGTCTCCCACAGAAGAGGAACAGGCTCGGAGAAAAGGGATCCATGCCAAATGTCTCTTTGATAATAGCCGCTAATCCATCAATTGACTTTCTCATGTCTGAGTACCCGCAGACAATGTAGATATCTTCTGCCCTTGTAATATCGCCTAACATATGCTTTTCAATGCCGACAGAACTGCCTCGATGGTTTCTCTGGAAGTTCCGTCATGTATATCAACACAAAAAGAAGGCAAGTGGATTGTGACTGCTGCAGATACCTTTGTCTGGTGAAATGGTACTGGGACAATTTCTTGTTCCGGTTTCTGAGGTACAAGTGATCCGGTCTCACACGCCAAGGTGCGGATTCTTCGCAGCCAGTAGTAGTACGATTTAATTTTTACATTGTTCTGGCTGCACCAACTGACAACTGTCATTCCACTGGTTTGGCAGGCTTGGATAATCTTGCTCCACTGCTTGAGTCGGAATTCAGTTTTGGCATTTGTGATTTTATCCATATTGAGATAGCCTCCTTAGAGATTCTAGACTTTTTAGTCAGAGTCGAAAAACTCGAAAAAGTCTAAAAACTTTTGGATGGATTATCTCATATGGACGGATAAACTTCTATGCGCACTTATATTAAGCGCTTACCTTCTATTCCCAATAAATCCAAACAAGTTACTAAGACATCTCTTGTCAGCGAAATGAGCTTAAGCCATGATTTCTGCTTTAATGTATCTTTCTCAGAAATAATTTTTGTTTCATGATAAAACCTGTTAAATTCATTTGACAATTCAAAAACAAACTGGCAAATTTTATGGGGAGAATAATCAGCGAAGCTGTCTGCAATAACTTTATTAAATTGAGTTATTTTAAGCATCAAATTACGCTCACTTTCACCGTTAGGCAGTTGCAAGGAAGCTGTTTCCGCCCTATACCCGGGATTAACTTCCGTAAACTTATTGAGTATAGATTTTATTCTTACTATGGTATATATAATATATGGTCCCGTATTTCCCTCTGTAGCCGTAAACCTATCCACATCAAATATATAATCTTTTGAAATCTGATTGGATAAATCACTATATTTTATAGCTGCTATTCCCACTTTTCTGGCGATTTCTTTTGCTTCGTCCTGTGGTATCTCTTTATTTTCTTTAACTCTTTGATAAACCCTATCAACTGCCTCCTTTATAAGGCATTCTAAACGCATTACTCCCCCATCACGAGTTTTAAATGGTTTACCGTCATTACCATTCATTGTGCCAAACCCTAGAAAAGTCAGCTTGGTAGTCGGAGGAACAAAATCTGCTTTCTTAGCACACCTGAATATCTGTTCAAAGTGTAGTTCCTGTCTTTTATCAACAATATATATAATCTCATCAGGATTATATAATTCAATCCTTTCAACGATTGTTGCCAAATCAGTTGTACTATATAAGGTTGCACCATCAGATTTCACTAAAATACATGGAGGTACATCCATTGTATCAGAATTATCTTTTACATCCACCACAAGAGCTCCATGGCTAAGATATGCTAAACCCTTACTCTTCAAATCTTCTATCATTTTAGGAATGTAACGCTGGACATCGCTTTCTTTCTTCCATAAATCAAAATATACATTCAGGTTTGCATAGTTTTTCCTTAAGTCCTCTATTGACACATTCAGAATATGCTGCCATAGTGCTACATAACCCCGGTGACCATTTTGGAACAAATACGTTGCTTGTTTTGCCTCCTCCATAAAATCAGGGTTGCTCTTGGCATAATTACTCGCTGCAGGATAATACTACAATGTTGATTTACCAAAGCCCCTACCTTGCATTTCCAATGAAATAGGCCTCAAACCTATGTAAAATAGGAGGCAAGGGGGTCATAAAAATGAGTAACGCTACAATAAAGAAAATAGCACCTTTTGCACTACCAAAACTACAAAAGTACCTTGATAAGTTCAAGAACATTTTCCGCCGCAGTGATACGATGAATGCTGCAGAACGCTACATGACCGGGCTTTTGAGCGATATTCCCTACAAGAACTGCGGAATGATGGCCGAATACATGGAAGGCACATCAGCCCAGTCCTTGCAGGATTTCCTGACAAACAGCTCATGGGATTATGAGCAGCTAAACCGTCAGCGAGTAGAGCATTTGCTGGAGAACGCAGTTTCTTCTGACGGAGCCCTTGTTTTTGATGACACTGGTTTCGAGAAGAAAGGTAACTGCTCTGTAGGAGTAGCCCGCCAATATTCCGGCACTCTTGGAAAAGTAGGTAACTGCCAGATCGCTGTGAGCTGTCAGTATTCCGATATCAAATACACTTGGCCGGTCAATGCAAGGCTTTATTTGCCTGAGAACTGGACTTCCGATCCAGAGAGGTTGAAGAAGGCAAAAGTCCCTGAAAATATAACTTTTAAAACAAAGCCTCAAATTGCTTTGGAGCTTTTAGACCAGGCCAATAGTATGGGAATCAAGCACAATATCATTCTGGGTGACAGCTTTTATGGTCGGGACAACACCTTCATTGAAGGTCTTGAAGCCCGAGGTGAAACCTATGCGTTGTCTGTGCCTTGTGATTTTACGGTACGGTTTGAGCAGGATATTAAAACTTTCGTACCTCCTGCTAAAGCACAAACCAATCGGACTGGTCGTCCAAGAACCAAGCCTGAGTCTATTCCGCTACCACCTCAATACCGGGTTGACTGGCTTATTGACAAAATACCTCAAGATTACTGGAAAGTAATCTCCTGGAGGGATGGCAGCAAGGGAGAACTAAAAAAACAGTTTGCCTTCATCAGGGTTTGTTGGTCCACACAGACTAAGCTTGGGAAACCAGGGTGGCTTGTGTTTGAACGACCGGTTCCCGGGGAGGCTGGTGACACCAAGTATTACTTCAGCAACCTTCCGATAGATACTCCGGATGTTAGGATTGTAGAATACGTCCACAGAAGGTATACCATCGACAGGTTCTATCAGGATGCGAAGGACGAACTTGGGCTTGACCAGTACGAAGGTCGCATGTGGCACGGTTTTCACAGACATTTTGTCATGGTAATGCTGGCATACTCCTGGCTTACCTTGCAACGGCGGGTTAAGAACGAGTCAATCAAGCAATATGAAGTTTTGGTAGACAGACCTTGTGTTACATCACCGTCTTTCAGCATCAGGGAAGTTTTTTCCCCTGAAGCACTATTTACTTGAAAGTATGTCTTCTGTAAGGAAGCGCATACTTGATAAACTTAATGCGTTTTATATTTTGTGGGTTTCACAACCCAGACAGAGGAGGATTCTTTTCCTGCCTCTGCGTACTTAACATAGTAGTAATAAATTTCTTCAAGTTCAGTTATATTAAAGGGAGCTTCCATCGGGTATTCGCCTTTATAGCTCTCATCGAAATAGATTAAATCAGGGCTACGACGTTTTAATTCTGCAATTATCAAGCCTATTTGCAAGCCCCAATCACCCAAATGAACATCTCCTAACATTTTATACCCTAAAAACCTACCAATACGTTTAATGCTCTCACCAATAATTGCTGTTCTCAAATGTTCTACATGAAGTGGCTTTGCGACATTGGGACCACCATAATCCACAATAATTGTTTTGCTAGCTCCAATTTCTTCACAGCCGAACTTGTCAGCCTCGCTCATGGCGTTTAAATAGCTGACAATAAAGTGATCCTCCAGCGTTATGTTAATAAATCCAGGCATAACACATGATACTTCCTTAAAATCAGGATGTTTTTTAATATGTCTGTTATTTCAGTAGCAATGGCGATAGGAGTTTTTCCATACTTCTTAGCAGCTATCAGAGCACCATTACATTGAAATTGGCATAAATCCGGTCTATTTGACAACGTAACCAGCCCATATTCCGGAGAATAGTTGCACTGAGCAAATGCACTCTTTACTACATCAGTAATAAGCTCAACCAATGTTTTCATAAAACATTACCTCCATGCAAAATACTATAAAAAAAACCGTCTCTTATCAGATAAGAGACGGTTAAATCCCGCGGTACCACTCTAGTTGATTGTAATCACAATCCACTCATAACTTTAACGCAGTCAACGTCACACCCTTACACATAATGCTCGGGTAGCTTCTCCGAGGCCCTTTTCTCCAAATAATATCTTACAGGACTCCCACCATACTCCTGCTCGCTGCCAGAAATCTTATAAGGATACTTCCCTCTTCATAGAATTTGCATTTTTTAACATTATATATTCACAACGGTATCTAAGTCAAGTTCAAAAACATGGCGGTGTCAAGAATTTTTCGCACATTTAGAGGCGATTCTAAATTTTAACGAATGGTGCCATCGAATAATAAAGCATCTTGTTGAACAATGCCTATGTTATTTCTTAATGAGCGCAAAGAGATTTCCTCAATATTAATTCCATTACTTCATACGCCGGTTACTGACTATGTGGCTGCCCTATCTCTACCACTGCAGGGCTTTCACCTGTTAGCATTTGCCAGCTTCGCTGGACGCACACATCAATACCACACACTCCATTTCTGCACATTAATCTCATATAACCTTATGTTCCAACCTCACAATAACAAATCTAATACAAACAAAAATCAGAAAAAAGTATTAAGTAAATACGCTAAGGAGAATGGCATGCAGTTGCTCTTTTTTAGTTATTTCATTGAGCTTATTTTGAGCTTATTTTCAACATGCTCTGACTTCCTGAGGTTTTTCCATGCTTTGTTCAACTTTCTCTTTTTCAGGAGCCGTCTTATCCATTTTTATTGCTCCGGAACGGATCAAGGCAATCTTTGCGCATACAGGACCGATTAACTCATACAATACCGAAGATGACAAAATAATTGTCAGAAGCATATTTCCCATAGAAGCGGATAAAATTCTTTTGCCCAAAAAAGCGAGTCCAATAGCTACCCCTGCTTGAGGAATCAAAGCTAATCCTAAATAATTCTTTACTTCCTTTGTGGTTTTTGCTATGATGCATCCCAAGTAAGCACCTAAATATTTTCCTGCAATCCGTATTAAAAAATAGGATATGCCTATTACTCCCATGGTACTGAATGAGCTGATATCCAAATTCATGCCTGATACGACAAAGAATATTGACATAATAGGTGGAGTGAACCTATCAACCTGTTTATATAATTCCTTGTCTTTAGTCATGTTGATATAGGTGGTGCCAAACAGCATACAAGAAAGTAAGGGAGAAATATCCACCGCAGCGCATAAACCTGCAATTCCAAGAAGAAGTGATATAGTTAATATTAGTCGATTATCCTCGCTCCGTTTTGGAGTCATTAGCTTGCTTAGGATTGCTCCGCTCACAAGCCCGATTACCAAAGCACCAATATTATATACTATGGGCATAATGATTTCAGAAGTAGAAATATTTGCTCCGACATTAGCATTGACAAAAGCGGAAGCTATGCTGAAAGCAATAAGACATATAGCATCGTCAAATACGACTACCTGCAATAAAGTATTCACAAAATTACCACGTGCATGATACTGCCGAATTGTGACCATTGTGCTTGCCGGTGCAGTCGCCGTTGCAATTGCTCCCAAAAGCAGACAAAAACTCCAACTCAAATGAAATATGTAATGTACAGAAAAAGTTACAAATAACCCAGCTAACAAAGATTCAAATAAAGTAATCACAATAACACCAAATCCCGTTTCTTGAAAATTTTCTTTCTTGAAAAAGCGTCCGACGCCAAACGCAATGAAAGCTAAAGCGATGTCGCTGATAAACCCCATGTTGTCAACCATTTCACGTGGAATCAAATTCAGAACATATGGCCCTATCAGGATACCGGAAATAATATAACCAGTTACATTAGGCAGTTTTGCCAGCTTGGTAATACGAGTAAGTAAAAATCCGGCAAGCAAAATTACTGATAAAGATAAAAGAACAATAGTTGTGTAATTCAAATGATTTAAAAAGTTACCCATTAATTAACGCTCCTTTACAGCACTATATTTTCAAATGCGGCTAAAAACAAGCATGTTAAAGTCCAATATGCTGATGAGACCAAACAGTTAAAAAGATAAAAGAGTTTTAACAAACTTCGGTCGTCACGAAAGCGAAGCATATCAAATTTCCCCAACATAATCAGGACAAGGATTGCACTAATTGTTATTTTTATTGAAAGCAGATGTACGCTATGAATTACCAAATCTGCTGAAAAACAAATTGGTAGACAGAAAAACATAAGTGCAATATTTGCTAAGAGAACTCCTATCCATCCTGACTGTTCCTTTCCGAATTTAACAATTCTTTTGTAATGCGAATCATGATCGGACAAATTTTGTGTTGACAACTGAAAGTGCTGATTAAAATAATGTGAAGAATTAGGTAGTGGTTTAATTAAATTGAAAATAAGAACATGCCATACAAATACAAGTTTTGGCTTCACTATCATTGCCTCCTTTCCTGATTTATGATATCATTATACTCGTGGATTTCATAAAGTAAATTTATAATATTTTAATATATTATAAGGAAATGTTATAATTGGAGATGGACAATATGATTGACGTCAGACTTTATACCTTATTAGCAGTAGTTGAATTTAACAGTTATACACGTGCGGCAGAACATCTTTCTTTGACACAGCCGGCCATAACTCAACATATAAAACAATTGGAGAAGGAACTGAATATCAAAATTTTCAGACGTGTTGGAAAAGAGATTATTCCGACAAATGAAGGAAATGTCGTTATTCAATATGCCCGTAGAAATATTGCCTTATACGAGAGGATGAAGCAGAATATTCTGGATATACAACGCCATGTAAGACGGCTTACGGTTGGAATTACTCACACTGCTGAAAGTAATGCTGTAGCAGAAGTATTGGGAAGGTACAGTTCCAAAAATCCGGGCACAACCATAACAATAATTTCTGATTCTATAAATAATCTTTATAGTATGCTTAAAAATTACGAGATAGATTTAGCTGTCGTTGAAGGAAAAATTCAAGATTCCAGCATTAATTCACTTCTGCTTGACACAGATTCATTAATGTTGGTAGTGTCCAACAATAACCCTTTGGCCAAAAAAAGTATGGTGACCATAAACGAACTAAAAAAACAGCCTTTAATCCTTCGCAGACCATCGTCAGGGACAAGAAACTTGTTTGCCGCTCATTTGGAAAGTAACAACATGTCGCTTAATGATTTTAATGTCATTTTAGAAGTTGACAATATCGCTACAATTAAAGATCTAATACGGCGTGACATAGGGGTTTCTATCCTTGCTCGTAGCGCATGTCTTGACGAAATAAAGAAACGGAAGATTACTGTATTACCGATAGAGAATCTCAGCATGATTCGTGAAATCAATATTCTATATCACAATGACTTTAAGCATGTGGATATTTTGGAAAGTATTATGAAGGAATACAATAAGGTGGCAAAATTTTACGCATCATAGGCCGAGATTTATATGGAACTTTATATATTGTAAAAAGCAAGAGTACTGACCTAAAAAGCGAGAGTGTAAAAGGAGATGTAATAGATAATGAAGATATTAATAACAGCATTTGAGCCATTTGGCGGAGAAAAAGTCAACCCTGCTTTGGAAGCTATGAAGCTATTGCCAGATAAGATCGGTAATTTTCAGATACTAAAATTGGAACTGCCGACAATTTTTTATAAATCTATCGAGAAGGTTTGGCAGTATATAGATGAGTATAAACCCGATGCAGTCATTTCTTTAGGTCAGGCGGGTGGACGGGCCTGTATATCCATAGAAAGAGTTGCTATCAATGTTGATGATGCATCAATAGCTGATAATGATGGCAATTTACCTATAGACCAGCCTATCTTTGAAGATGGTGAGAATGCTTACTTTTCAAACCTTCCCATCAAGAACATGGTGGAAGCAATAAAGAAAGCTGGGATTCCTGCCAGGATTTCAAACACTGCAGGAACCTATGTGTGCAATCATGTAATGTATGGAGTTCTTTATAAGTTGCATAAGGAGAATCTAAATATAAAAGCCGGCTTTATTCACGTTCCTTTCATGCCTGAGCAAGTGGTTGACAAGCCTGAAAAACCCAGCATGTCCCTTGAAAATATAGTTAAGGCAATTGAAGTCGCCTGCAACGTTTTGGCATAATATGGTATTTAATAAGCGCTATATAATCTGTTATCTCAACCTATCTCTTTCAGCACAGTTGATATGTTTCAATGACAATAAAAATAAGGGCCTCCTGACACTATCTCCTTAGGCAAAACTGCCAGGAGAAAAAGCAATGTCCGGAAGCCCTTGATTTATAAGCTTTCTGAGCTTTTTATTTTCCTTTCTTGACATCATACTATCGTCTCCACATGTTATGAGAATGCATCTATCATGCTTTTTACAGCTCGACACTAAACATATAAGCGGTGCTGTAATTATCGTACCCATCAAGAAATACTTCCGCTGTCCAGTATTTATCCGGATACGGAATGTTCACATCCTGACCAAGTATAATGTTTCGAGTGATATCATACATGGCATCACAGTCATATCCTTCTTTTTCATGCATTGCTTCTATATTACCCGAAAAAACAGCAAATGCAAACTGTGAAATGTATGGCGGTCCTGCGACAAAATTGCTTTCAGTTCTTTGCGGTGTAAAATCAAAGTAAACAAAACCTTCAGGTACAGGAGTGTCAGCCTTCATAAAACGCCCCCAGAAGCCGTGCCATCGTTCAACATCTACTCCTCTGCCATAATGGTGCTGAAATAATACATCATAGTCAAAACCTGATTTGTATTCACTCATGGTATCCAGTATACTAAAAAGATTCTTAAGGCCCTCTACAGTATCCAGCCCGTCACCTTCACAGCTTTCTTTCCCTATAAACCGCATTGCGGGCATTTTCATATATTCAAATTTCTCAATCTTAAAATCTTTCTTTTGCTTTTCAACCATATCAGGCATAAAAAGTGTCCATTGTACTCTTGCATCGCAATCTTTTAACAAATTTACATAACCGAAAATATCAACGCTGTCTGTTCCTGTTGGACCTGTTTTACCTCCTGCAATTTGCTCACGTATCTTACGATCACGCATGACAGAGAAATCAGTAAACATTTTTGTTATCACATTTCGAAGATCATTATATTCAGTTTTGCCCGACAATTCGTTATCGAATCTGTCTAACGCATTGAAAACAGCTCCATTTACTATCCCGGAAGACTCAATTTCTTTCAAATATGCCCTGAGTTGTGCATTCTGACCCCTGAATCGTGCAAGTATTCCCTGCATAAAGATTTGCTCATTCTCCACAAGCTTATCATCCGTCCATTCAGAATCGTCAAGAATCCATTCGGTCAGAGCATCAAAAACATTCGGATTATGTACTCTTGCCTCAATCGCCCAGTTTACAATTCTTTGATACTTATCAATGTCAGACAACAATTCGTCTTTTTGATTTATAAAATCACTCCAATAAAATTCATCAACTAATGAACGGGACATATCAAAACCTCCTTGTACGGTTATATTTATTTTCAGAGGATGGAACATTCTGATTTTATCAGCTTGCACCTTTGATGGCGGGAAACCATGAAACCGTGCAAACGCTTTTGAAAAGCTTTCCTGAGTATCGTACTGATATTGCATTGCGACATCGATTATTTTTCTTCCTGGTTTCAGCAGTTCAAGCGCTGCTAAAGTCAACCGACGATTTCTGATATATTCGCCTACAGTTATACCAAATACAAGATGAAAAAGCAACTGAAAATGTGAGCTTGAGGTATAGGCTTGATTTGCGATTTCGTCTATTCTTATCCTGTCAGTTATATGTTCTTCAATGTATTGAATACTTTTAGACAAGCATTGTATCCAGTTCATTCCATCCATCTCCTTACAGACTATAATATATGATATTTGCATTCAAAAATCATGTTTTAAAATACGATGTTTTGTCCGAAACACAATTTCTAATCCTGTTAATTTTTTTTTACGAATAGTGAATAGATTTCTTTATACATCTATCCTGTCTCCTCAACCTCTAGCAAAAATACCCTTTATCTTAACTGTAAACTCAATCCTATCATTTTTTAAGTAGTCGGCATGTTACCGCAGAAAATAAAAAATAAGGGTTTTAAGACATTATCTTCTCAAATAGATCAACCGGGAGATGTTCAAAATTTTCTTATTTACAGTCTATTTCAATCCTTCTATTTCCCATCCTTGACATCAATACCACCGTCTCCACATGTCTCGTTCTAGGAAACGCACCTGTGTAGTATGTATGCTTTAGTCTTTCTTTGACTGACAACCCGGTATTTTAGTGATGTACATCAATTAGCTGAACGTAGACAAGTTGGAGACAGGTACAGTTTTTATTCATATTTTTATATTACATGTCAAGGTTTCCTGGAAGTAAAAACATATTCAGCCATCCATTGTGCAATTTCGTTTTCAAAAGGAAACTTATCTATGTGTGGCGCTAGAAATTCACCACAAATTTTTGTACAATAATTATCAACAAATCCTGTATTTTTACAGATTTTAAGCCATTGATTAATATCTATCAGCTCTTTTTCCACCCAAGTTTTTTCTTCATAATTCAAATCGGATAGTAATAAATTAATCCACTTTTTAGAGTTTTGTAAGCGGTAAATAATACCCACATTTAAATGCAAACAGGCTTATGAGATAATCTCTCCAGAAAATATACTGGAGGTATAACTTTATGACCAAAGCAGATCTTTATCAAAAATGGGCATCCATAATTGCAGAGTACAAATCCAGCGGACAGACGCAAACTTCATTTTGCAAATCCGCGGGGATAAGTCTTCGTCAGTTAAGCTACTGGTTGAGAAAAGAAAGACAAAACGGAATCATACAATCAGAATCTCCCAAATGGATTCCGGTAGAAGTAGATCATAAAGAGCATACAGGCAAAGGCCAATCAATCGAAATCAAATTTGGCCCAGCTGAAGTTCAAGTCAAACCAGGCTTTGACCAGAAGCATCTGTTGGATGTGCTAATGGTGCTGAGGGAATTATGCTGAGCATAGCCGGCACCGACAAGGTCTACCTTGCCTGTGGAAGTACCGACATGCGTAAGTCTATCGATGGCCTGGCTGCCATCGTCCAGCAAAGCTTCGCATTAGACCCCTTCTCGTCTTGTCTATTTGTGTTCTGCAATAAAAAACGTGATAAGCTTAAAATCCTCCAATGGGAACATAATGGTTTCTGGCTATATTACCGGAGGCTTGAAAAAGGCAAATTCCAATGGCCTAAAGAAAGTTGCGGCACTCCAATGAAGGTTGGTGTCCGTGAACTGGGTTGGCTGCTGGATGGACTATCCTTGGAGCAGAAGCAGGCACACAAAAAAGTGACAGTAAGTGCAGTAATATGAATACTTTCAAGACAAAAATATTTATATTTTTTATCATTTTCCTGGAAAAAACCGTAGAAAAATGATATAATAAAATTATGGAAAACACAGTGAAATCAACGGTTACAATAGAAAAACTCCAAACAGAAATTGAAATATTGAAGCAGGAAAAAGCCGAGCTTGAAGCAAAACTCAAATGGTTTGAAGAACAATTCCGGCTGCATCAGCATAAGCTTTTTGGGCGTTCAAGTGAAAAGACGGAAGTCCCTGAACAGCTAAATCTTTTCAACGAGGCGGAATCAGAAGCCAAGCCTGCAGTTCCCGAACCAACATTAGAGGAAATTACATATAAACGTCGTAAAAAGCAGGGGCACAGAGAAGAAATGCTTAAAGACATTCCTGTAGAGACCATAGAGTATCGCTTGCCTGAAGAAGAGCAGGTTTGTGATTGCTGTGGCGGCAAACTGCATGAAATGAGCAAGGAAGTAAGGCGGGAAATAGAAATTATTCCGGCTCAGGTGCGTGTAAAGGAACATGTGCAGTATGTATATGGCTGCCGTAATTGCGAGAAGAATGAAATATCTACACCGATAGTAACAGCCCCAATGCCAAAGCCGGCACTTCCTGGAAGCCTGGCTTCGGCATCCGCCATAGCTCATGTAATGACGGAGAAATTTGTAAAAGGGCTTCCTCTTTATCGTCAAGAGCAGGACTGGGAGAGGATGGGGATTGAAATATCCAGGCAAACCATGGCGAACTGGATGATACAAAGCTCCGACAGGTGGCTGCGGCCGATATATGAACGAATGCGGGAACACTTGCAGCAAAGGGACATCCTCCATTCCGATGATACTACCCTCCAAGTACTCAAGGAACCCGGGCGAGCCGCAGATTCAACCTCCTACATGTGGCTATACCGGACCGGCCGGGAAGGGCCTCCGATTATTCTTTATGACTACCAAACTACCAGGGCTGGCAAACATCCTAAAAAATTTCTTGAAGGATTCAAAGGTTACCTTCATACGGATGGGTATGATGGTTATAGTGGCATGCCCGGAATCATCCAGGTTGGTTGCTGGGCACATGCAAGGCGTTATTTTGTCGACGCCTTAAAAGCCATGCCTCCAAAAAAAGATGACAAGCCCACAGTAACAGAAGAAGGTTTGGCATTTTGCAATAACTTGTTTGAGATAGAAAAAATGCTTCATGATGTTACACCGGAAGAAAGATATGAGGGCCGATTGAAACACAGCCGACCAGTGCTTGATAAATTCAAGGAATGGCTCAAATACTGGAGTCCAAGAGTAACTCCCAAAAGTTCATTAGGAAAAGCAATCCAATACTGCCGGAACCAGTGGGACAAGCTGGAGGCCTTTATGCTGGACGGCAGGCTAGAGATTGATAACAACCGAAGTGAACGGTCGATAAAGCCTTTTGTAATCGGGAGGAAGAATTGGCTGTTTAGCAACACGCCTAAAGGAGCCAATGCCAGCGCAACAATTTACAGTATTGTGGAGACGGCAAAAGAGAATGGGTTGAACCCGTTTGAATATCTTACTTATCTCTTTGAACGTCTACCGAATATAAATATCAAGGATCAACATGCATTAGACACCTTGTTGCCATGGTCAGCAAATCTTCCGGGTCATTGCAAAGTGCCCAATAAATAATATATATTATGCCCCTGCTAAATCAAAGGTGGGGGCTATTTGACGCTTACAGAGTTTTCGCTCTCATGATCTTCCACAGCAGATTTTGTATAGATTGTATGACCACCATTTTTTAACACTCTGAATGCTTCCCTAAAACCATCCAGCATTTTAGTCTGCATACTCTCATAACCGGCATAGGAAAATACAACATCAACTGAATCACTTAGTATAGGCAAATTTGCCCCATCACAAGCAAGATAGACCATTTCAACATAAGGATTTTTCCATTCAGTTGAGTAATAAGCCTTATTCCATTTTAAAATCCGGTGACTTATGTCTACCATAATTACTGTTGTTGGCCAGTTTATCCTTTTTATTTGTTGCTTTATTCCTTGTCCCGTCCCACAGGCCATATCTAACATAAGTCTGGGACGAAGCTTTTCAATCTCTTTCCATATAGCATCGTCACGATCCAGACCCCTTTTATTATTTGGATTCCCATGACAATGATGCTCATGCAGGTATTCATCATAATTCCGATAACTCAGAGACCATTGCTCGCCTGAAATCTCCCTTGTCTTGAAATCAACTACCCCATCAATAACATAGTACCGATGTTTGTTTTCACATTCAAAGAAAAGTGTTTTCAGATTTTGTGTATTCAACTTAAGCATTTTTTTACATTCAGGACATATTAAAAACTTGTTTAATCTCAAAAGACTTCTGTCAATATCAGCATCATACTCAATAAAGTCATCGCTTTCTAAAATATTGTTGATGGAGGTTTTGCATATCCATGATATATTCAACAGAACTTCAATGTCTGGTAATGTAAGGCCTGTTTCCCATTTTGACACTGCTTGTGTACTTACACCTAGTATTTCAGCAAATTCCGCCTGTGAATAGCCTAAATTTTTACGCAGTCTGCTGATTCTTTTACCTACATCAATTTTGTTAATTATTGTATTCCTCCTTGTACAATTAATATTGTATTAAATCAGTGACCAAAGCCACTGTTTGACCCATCAATTTTTATAGTTAACATAACATTTTAAGCTTCATACTTTTCCAAACATCAAGCACATCATCCGGCTTCACATCTTAGCCATTATGCCAGCATCTGTTGGCCTGAACTTTGACAATCATGTATAATATTTTCCGGACTTGGAAGGTGTGTGTTTCACCTCCTGGGACGGACCTTAGCGGGCCGATTACCCGTAAAAAAGAGTATTTATCCATTCCGGTAAGTCTACATGATTTGGCTGGTTGAGGCCAGCTTAAAGCTGGTTCCTCGTGTCACATGCAAGGTTGTTTGCTTACATGGGAAGGAATGGAGACTTTTAAGTCCATTCATCTTGTAAAGGAGGCATTTTTTATGAATTTCAGACCTATGGCAGGAATCGATGTAGGTAAATTCTTTAGTGAGATGGCAATTCTTTCTCCATCCAATGAAGTAATTGCCCGCATGAAGATCCGCCATGATTCCAGTTCTGACGTTGAAAGAGCCGTTAAATTACTGAAAAAAACGGAAAAGGACTTTGATTCTAGGCCTTTCGTCGTCATGGAATCCACCGGGCACTATCACAAAATCCTTTTCCATTCACTTTGTAAAGCTGGATTTGAGGTTTCCATCATAAACCCCATCCAAACTGATTCTATCAAAAATATTGGAATCAGGAAAGTGAAAAATGATAAAGTTGATGCCCGGAAAATTGCCCTGCTATACAGATTTCAGGAGCTTAAAACTACTAATATCCCAGATGAAGATATTGAATGTCTGCGAAGCCTTTGCCGACAGTACTACAAGCTCTCTGACGAACTTACTGCCTACAAAAACAGGCTTACAGGTATTGTTGACCAACTCATGCTAAACTTCAAGGATGTATTCCCTAACATCTTTTCAAAGGCTGCTCTCGCAGTATTAGAAAAATATCCTACGCCTGTGCATATTCTTAAAGCCAACAGAAACAAGTTGATTGCACTGATACAAAAGAATTCCCGCAGAAGCCTTAAGTGGTCAACTGCAAAGTATGAGCTTTTGGTCTCCAAGGCCAGAGAATTTGCACCTTTGAGCATTAATAACTCTTCAAATATTGCCATGCTTGGGGTGTATATCTCTATGATTAAAACCTTGGAGGAAAACCTTGAGAAAGTCCTCAAAGCCATTCGTTCATTGATTGCTGAAGATATGGCAAAGGACATACCCATGCTGGCACTGACTCTCGAGCTTCTACAAAGCATTCCAGGTATAGGACTTATCTCTGCTGTTACCATTCTGGCTGAAATTGGCGACTTTTCAGCTTTTTCAAAGCCAGGCAAGCTAGTTGCTTATTTCGGCATTGACCCCTCTGTAATGCAGTCCGGAGAGTTTACCGGCACACAAAACAAGATGTCAAAAAGGGGGTCAAGGCTGCTTCGCAGGGTACTTTTCACAATTGCTCTTGCTAATATCCGCACTAAGCGTGACAAAACAGCTTGCAACCCTGTACTGATGGAATATTACAAAAACAAATGCCAGAACAAGCCTAAAAAAGTGGCCTTAGGAGCTGTTATGCGTAAGCTTGTTAATTATATTTTTGCTGTTCTTAGGGATAGAAAGCCTTATCAGCTACGTAGCCCTCAGGAACATGCGAAGAATCTTGCAGCAAAGCATACAGCAGCTTAATAGTACTGTTACTTGATGTTTAGTTTTCAAAGAGCAACTTACTATTTTGGACCAGCTATTTTATGTCTACTTCACCTGGGTGGTCTTGTTGTCATGCCTTTTTTAGCTCATGTGTTTTTTGAAAAATTCTTTTATTTTTCAAAAAAAGCTCTTGACTTTAATTAGCTGGTCTTTTTTTATTATTTTTACAATTATTTCAGAAGAAAACAATGGATTGTTAGTTTAGGGTTGCTATATAATTATCAACACGCAGTTGATATTAACTCATTATTTTTTTTACACAATATATGAACTTTTTTTACTACACAAACGTATTCAAACCACCTTTTGCGTTCTGACTTTTTCACCCTTACCGTCAACACCAAGGTTTCGATATGGCTTGAGCTGATGGAATTGATGTCTGATGGTAATCTATTATAGTATCTATTCACGGCAACATATCAATGAATTTTCCAGTCATATTTGAATTAGCCACAATTCAAGAAAACATATCATCTATCCTATTCAGGAGGGTTAAAATATAGCCACCCACCTATAATTTTCACAAGTGCTATTAAAAATTTTTTTCATACTTATCATCGCCCTTACATCTCAGTATGTATATGTACACAAAAATATTGTGGAATTTTGGCACTTCAGATTGAGTAGACAACCTGAGATATTTATGCAGCACGTTCCATACTATTTCTCCCATCTCTTTCAACCCAATACCTGAAATATTCCTACCGCCATCCCTATGCGATGAGTCAGAACGATATCCGTAAAAGTTCTTCATTTTTCAGATAGTGCCTTCATTGCCTGTAAACCGTCATTATGTTCAAATCATTATCAATTTCTACAACAAAATTACCATTTAGAATCTTTGGCTGTTCTCCATCCAGATAAACTACAAAATGGTTTGAAATTGCATATTTTCCATTCCATCGCGCATCCCAGATATTCAAACTGACCAGCGGATAATTACCCTTAAGACAAACTTCTCCTTTATTAAGAGCTGCATTAATTAATCTCTCTGTTTCTTCGTTATAGGCAGTTAGATGCATACCTATTTCAGGATTGATTATTATTTCAGAAGACGTAACAAGAACATCATCCAGTATTTCATCCGAAAAAGGTCTATCGCTAAAGCATGAGAATACAAACGAGGAGCATTTTTTAATACAGCATAAAAATACAGCACCGATTGTGTAGGAAATGATTCGGATAGGAAAATATTTGCCAGCATTAGTAATATCATTAAGCATTTTCATAAGCCTTAACTTGCCCTTTTCAGGAGCAATCTGCATCAATGCAAGCAACTCAACATAATTAGCAGTTCCTTCAATCTGCTCAACTCTTGGTTCGTAATCATACTGTCTGGGAAAAAGCTTCTTCCGAAATTTCCGTATACTTAGCAGCTCTGAAAATTTCTTTTCACTTCCTTCAAGAATCGTGCGCATCAATTCTGCCTCCTGCAGTTTTGCAGATAGATTTTCTGTAGAATAATGATATTCAAGCAATGCGCGTCTTTCATCCGGATATCTCTTTTCTCCACAATCATTTTGAAATGCATGAAACATTTCATGAACAATTGATGCTGCTAACGCATCGATGTCCGTGGGTTCTTCCGTAAGCTTCCATATAGCAATGTTCTCTCCGTTATAAAATATTGATGTATTGGCATGGAACTCTTCTGTCTTTTCTATGTACTTGCCATCAAAGAAACACTCTGTCTCATTATACAGAGCAAACCGGAACGGATGAAAGCCCTCCCACAAAGCGCTGAAATCTATAGCATCAATACGTTCCTTAATCCTGTTATATTCATGATGAAGATTCATTTTTTAATTACCTCCACTTTAAAAATCGTTGAAAGTACTTTAATGTATGGTACCACTCAAGGGTTATGTCTAATTGATAAATTTCATTTACAAATACTGTTTATTTCGGTATCAAGCAAACCATTTCGATGTAGCTTGAGTGTTAATTATTGATATCTATTATTTATAAGATGTGATCAACAAATAGCTGTAAACATCCCACCCCAACTATTGACTGCCATATCAAATACACCGTCTTCATTCGGCGCGGATGCACTTTATTAATGTCATGCATTCACTGGAACTTATTAATAACAGTGTTTTAGGGAGTTCATACTCTACGAACTCCCATACTTTTTTGCCAGTTCCTTTGTTTTGAAAATCAATATCCTTACTAAAAATAAATCATTTCCCGTGATTAATGTATTGTATTCCATTATTAGCAAGACTTTTAAATCCTGCATCCTTAAATACTTTTTTGTCACTGATACAATAAACAAAGGTTCCGTTCATTGCCATAAGGTAATACTCGTCATATTTATTTTCATATTCATAAAAAGCTTTTTCAGCATTTTCCTCTGTTAAATCATAGCAGATATCAATAAATTTATTGTCTTTCGTGGCATAAATTCTATAGCAAGAAATATCGCTATCAAAAACTGTATCATAGTATTCAATATCGTATCCCTTATCCTCAAGATTCTGAAGTAATTGCTCCTTCTGTGGAACAGCATCTTCCGGCTTAGTATCTTCAACTCCATTTGAAGTTATCTTTGCTTCAGTGTAGGAAATCCCGTAATTTCTTTCTATATTTTCTTTTCTATCATCCTTTTTTATCACTTTTACCGATACAAATATGATAGCAATAAAAGCAATTACTACAGCAGGTACAATTACAATTCTTTTATTCATATCAAAACCTCTTTCCTTTCATATCGTTTCATACTCTATTGGTCTCTTTACCTTCGAAGCACAACACGATATCCGTTAAATTCTCATTAACCTTTATTTCCTAAAATTTAATCATTATGCATCCTCCCTCCATATATATTTTTATGTCAGTGCTCCTCTCTGTTTGGCAAAACATAGCCATGATTTTTCTAGTGTTTTTCTTTGTTCTTTTACAAAATATCATAGATATTAAATAACTGTCTTCAAAATTTACCGGAAATATCAATTCTGTCGCTGTTCGGCCTCTTTGACCGCAATCTGCTCATTCTTTTTGACCGCTAGTTTTGCTCATTAGCCCTGTCCGCAGATGTATACGGACAGGGCATATTAACTACCAGTTCAATTCTTCCTCAACAATAAGCCTTACCACATGATCGTCTATGATTTTTTTCTGTACCTGTGCCCCATGTAAAAGGCAAGCTGTACACGCCCGGTTGATTTTTCGCGGTACTCCATGAGAATATTCATATATCTCGTCTACCGCCATATCCGTAAATATCTCCCGGCTTTCTCCTGCATACTCCAGGTGCTTTCTTATGTATTCACCGGTTCTTTGCCGATCATATGGCATCATATGATATCGGATATCTATTCGCTGGCATATTGCCTCATATATCTGCTTCTTCAGGATGTCCTTCAACTCACTCTGGCCTACCAGGATTAAACTCATTGGGTTATACGAATCCATCCTGAAGTTTAGTAAAAACCGGATTTCCTCCAGCATCTCCCTTGAAAGTAGGTGTGCCTCATCTGTGATGATTATAGGAATACGTCTCTGTATTTCAATCAGGTTGCTGATCTCTCTCGTTAGTTGTCGTTTTGCATCGCTCCTGTAGAATTTCGCTTCACATCCCAGCTGGTTCAATACTTCCCAGTAAAAATTCCTCGGTGTCAACGCCGAATCGCTTATGTACATTACCTTGTACCGGTTGCTGTCCAGCGCCCCAACAAACTTCCTTATGGCTGTGGTCTTTCCTGTACCAACATCTCCCGTTATCACTGCAAACAACCGGTTCCGGGCCGCATACTCAAGCCTGCTGCAGACCTCTTCCAGCTCCGGATTGCTATACAAATGCTTCTCCGGTATATCCCGGGTGAACGGCGTGTGCAGAAAGTTGTAGTACTGCTCAAACATTTCTGTCACCGCCCTTCATGCTCCTGAAGGTTAATGCTCCGGTCTGCCGTTTTTGCCTCTTTTCATTCTCGCTCTCATATATTTTTAATAGCCGTGAATGAGTCGCCGATTTCGTTGCTGGTGTTTTTTCAACCTTTGAGCAGTATTCCCCAACCTTCAGCGGGGTTGCTGTCTTTCGGCGCTCACCATTGTACCATATCTCCAGAAGGCTCATATCAAAAGGATCATACCGCACATCCACTTTTTTGCCTATGTATTCGATTCCGGCTTCATATTCTATCCCTTGCAGCTTGAAACAGCCTGTGTTGTCAACTTTCCTTGTATCTTCCCATAAAAATGCGTCCCGGCATTCTTCAGGAGTTGCAAACCGCACCTTCTTTGGATCACTTGCATACGCCTGCGATGGAGAAACCCCTTTTAAACTGCTATGAGGCTTCCCGTTGTACCCTTCATCCAGCCATACCCGAAATTTGCGGTTAAGTTCCTCCAGGCTTTTTGCTTTCTCCAGCGATATCTCCTGGAAAAACTCTTCAACTGTGGCATTGAACCTCTCAATCTTGCCTTTGCTCTCCGGAGAATACGCCTTTGTGTTCATGTGACGGATTCCCAGCTTTGCACATGCTACTCTGAACCATTTCGAGATAAATACCTTGCCATTGTCAACGTATACTGCCTCCGGCTTGCCGTATTTCAATATTGCCTTGCGAAAACTGTCTTCCAATATCGGAAGCCTCTGATTGTCGTAAAATTCTGCATGACACACCAGCCTCGTCGCATCGTCAATAAATGCCACCATGTATGTCCGTTTCTTACCGCCGTCGGCAGTCGGTATGTACGGACCGTATTTGATATCTGCCTGCCACAATGTGTTCCTTCCGTTTTTGACGAACCGGCGGGCTGTCGTTCCTTCTATACGAACATTTCTGAAGTCTTTTGCACCAAAGCCCATCTTCAAAAGATGCCTGGACAAGGTGCTTCTGGAGACACTTCCTTTTTTGACAATCCCTTCGCCTTCAAGGATCTTTATGATCCTCCTGACACTTCTCTCCGGCAGTTCCTGTTTTATTTCGATTGCCCGATCTAATATTTCCTGAGATATCGCTCTTTGTTGCCCTGTATCTTTTCGTATCTTTGGTAATAGCCCTTCGTAACCATTCTCCCGGTACGCTGCAAGATACCTCCGAAGTGTCCTTTCCGAAATTCCTTCCCTCTCAAGTATCTCCTGCCGTATTCTCCGCTTTTCCGCCTCATCCAGATCCGGCTGCAATAGCGGCGATATGATCTCATGTTTCTTTAATGCTTTTTCCAATACTTCATTGTTTATCATTTCGATCCCTCCTGTGCTTTTTCCTAAAGCCTATCAGAAGGGAACTCCGGACAGCTACGCAAACTATGTGGGAATTTTCTATACAAATACTCCTGCCAGATGATTTGTTAGCCACATATTCGTTTCACCTATGGCAAGATGGCTGCTTTCTATCTGCGGCAGTAACCCAAGCAGCCGCTCAATCATGTGGAATACCTTTGTTTCTATCATCTCCAGCTCATTGACAAACTTGCCATAATACCTGTACAGTATAGCTCTTAATGCTCCTGCAGCTTGCCGCCCCCGTTGCCTGAATTCTTCTACCCACCGCCTTAATGTGGATATGCTGGCGGCAGTCTCAATCTCCTCAAGAGGTATACCGTCCTCCTGGTCCCGAAGGACCAGCTCGCTATCACAAGCCGAGTAATGCTTATACGGCCTGATGAAATCCGGTATGATTGCATGTGTCTTCCCACACTTGCTACAGATTACACGGAATATGTTAATCCATTCAATTTCCTCGCCCATATGCACATGACGTGCATATCTGTCATGAAAGGTTGTTTTCCCGCCGCATTTCGGGCATATCAACTCCAGCCTTTCCAAAAATTTTAAACAATTTCTGCGATACTCCTTAACATTCCGCCCCAGATATGCTATTATCATATTACAAATGTGTTAAAGGGCTTTGAGGGTTAGGTGCTGGAACACTTAACATATATATTCAAAGCTCTTATCATATCCTCCTTTTTTTCTTCCAGGAAGATATTAGCATACGTGCAAACGGTCACGCAACTTGAGCAACTCCGGGACATTTATCCGGGGCAGAAACATCAATTCGACACTATATGTATCAATACAAAACAATACTGTTTCAATAAAAATAAATCATTTGAAACTATGCATCAAAATTCTCTGCTTCAATAGTGCAAAAATGTATTCACCCCGTGGAAGTATCCACTGATCAATCCTGCCTTGTACCTTGCAATCATTTACAACAGAACGTAATCCTGCGAAGTAATTGTAAAACCCATTTTCAGAGCAAGGTAATATAACTCCGACTTCTTCAGGACCTGCTACCCTTTCTTTTACCCGATCTTTAAATGCATGCAAATCATCCTTTAGATTACCTAATACATCAACACCCGGAGTAGTTCCCAGTCCATCCCCATAATCTATCAGTGCCTTCCTTGTAAATCCTATAAATGTAACATTTTGCTCTAAATGCTTCCGATTAATTTCAATTACTATACCATCAGTTATTAGTGGAACGCCCTCATCAATATGTACATAATTCAATAGAAGCTCCGGCTTTGTCATTCGATTAGGATATTATCCATATCATTATATACGATACATTTCAAAAATAACCTTTCTGTTTCTAAATCAATAAACATATAACATCATCCATAATAAAATGTATATCGTCTTTTTCTGAGATCCATTTTATAAGATCCTACGGGGAGTATCATATTAAATAGCTTCACTCCACTTTATCATTAAGGCAATTAAAAAAGAACGCAGTTTATTACGCATCACATCAGCGTGTGTCGACTGTTTTTGGCAAGTATAAATCCGAGCAGTGCGGAACTTAATTTTCCGAGCACCCCTTTCCCATTAATGGGATTTCATGGTTGAGTGTGTCAACCTGTAACTTTGACCTTGGAAAACAAGCAAATGGCTGTGATGTACTAGCCTGTCAATAATTGCACTGGTCAGTTTTTCATCATAGAAAATACCGTTCCATTTACTGAATTCCAGATTTGTTGTAATTATCACGCTCCTTTTTTCATAGCATTCTGAAATGACCTGAAACAGCAGCTGCGAGCCATCCTTCTCAAAGGGAACATATCCCCATTCATCACAGATTAATAAATCTGTTTTCCTCAATTGCTTCATAAACCTCTGTAATTCCCCTTTGGCTTTTGCCTCACTCAAAAGGTTAACTAATGCTGCTGTACGATAAAATTTTACCTTCTTCCCCCTGGAACAAGCTGCAACTCCAATAGCTGTAGCCATGTGGCTCTTTCCGGTTCCCACCGGCCCATAAAGGATCAGGTTTTCAAACTTATCAATAAATGCTCCTGTTTTCAATTCTTCAATGCTGATAGCATTTGGTATCTGAATATCTCTAAATTCATAGTTTTCAAAGGTCTTTATGACATCAAAACCCGCAGATTTTAGATTCCTGTTTTTCCTGACAAGCTCCCGACGATCTATCTCCATCTTCAGAAGCTGTGCCAGAAAATCAGCATAATCGGTTGCAATAATTTTTGAATAACTCTCGTATATATTCTTCCCGAACCGGAGCTCCTTGCAATACTGTTTAATCAACATATCTGAATTCATACCTGTAGCCCTCCGGGAACAATCAATTGATCATATATCTTAATATCAGGTGTATATTTCTTAAGTTCCGGAACTGTGTCAGGCAACAATACTTCTGGTTCCGGTAAAGTTCCGGTCGTTAAGCGGCAATATATCGCCCAAATACTATCTGTATCACTGACGCCTAATCTTATCCCTTCTTCAAATGCTTCTATTGCTGTGTCAAAACTTGCTGCTTCTGCCATCTTTGTAAACATTCTTAAAGTCCGCTTTTTGCCCTCGTAGTCACTTTTGTCGAGGAATTCCTTAAGGATTTGAGGTAGTTGATTGTATAGTCCTGTGTATTTTAATGCGGTCGGCCTTTTACTCATAAGTTCAAGATAGGGAATCCAGTTCATTGACTCCTTTTCCTCTCCATAAAGCCGTTTGTGCTTAATGATATGATTGCAATCCTCATCAAGTATTTCGATATCATAAGCACCAGCTTTAACTATGACCTGTTGTCCGGCCATGCCAGGAGAAGTCGAATAGATTCTGCCATCAAACTTAACTTTCCCATAGTTGTCGGCTTTAGCAAATTCATGCAGGTATACTTCAAAGGGAACCTTCGGAAGCTTGAAAAATTCCTGTCTGTCTTCCTCGAATAAATCCTTAATCATCCCGTATCCTTTGTAATGCATCCTATTCATATCCTGATCGCACTTTAAAAGGAGTTCCTTGTTGTACTCTTTTAAATCTTTAAATTCCGGAACAGGAACAAGCATGTTCCGGCGGTGATAACCAACCTTGTTTTCTACCGAACCTTTTTCATGACCACTATTGGGGTTGCAGAAGTTACTCCGAAAGCCATAGTGCATCATGAATCTTAAGAATCCTTTAGTTAAATCTCTTTCCCCATACTCCTTGACTTTCCTGACAGCTGTAGACATGTTATCAAACCAGATGGCTGTTGGAACACCGCCAATGTGTTCAAAGATTGCTTTCATGCCTTCCAACAGGCATTCTTGGTTTGCACTCTTGAATAATTGCATATGGCCGCCATTACTATGAGGATAGGAAATATTAAAATAGTATCCGTCATATGTGATACCGTTCTCAATGAACCGAGCTTCTCCAAAATCTGCCTGTGCTTCTCCCGGAGGGTGTTCCAGCGGAAGAAATCCTTCAGAGTTCATTTGAAGCTCTTTTCTAATACCTGCAACAAATTTTCTGACTGACCTCTCACTGGCATCAAATTCATCGCCATACAGCTCCTTCAAACGGTCGTACACCCTTTTTGCGGTGTGTTGTTGTTTATGGGGTGCTTGTTTATCGTTGATAAGCCATCTGGTGACGATGCTCCTATATGGAGATAGTTTACCTTGTCTCCTCTGCTTAGGGCGGATTGCTTGATTAAAATCTTCCTTGTGTACATACTTCTTGACAGTTTCGAAGTCATGACCGGTAATCTGAGATATTTTTCTTAAACTTTTGCCTTCAAATTTCTTCATATTTCTGATACGATATACTTGCTCCATTGTTAGCATCCTTTCTATTACCCCCTTCAAGTGTGGACAACTTAAAGGGTATTATTTTTTAGGGGTGCTTGCAATGGAGTTTTTCCATTTTATGCAGGGTTTTTTAAGTTCCGGAACGCTCGGTTTTCATTGTACCAAAAACAGTGATTTTTCGCGTATCATGTTAATTAGCCCACTCCTTATCATACGGCCATCTCACATAAAAGCTTGTCACACTTTTATGATAGACCGTTGGTTTGATGTGGGTCAATTTTTGTCCGGCTTTATGGGTCAATTATACCCCGGCGGCTACACCGCCTTTCTGATTGGCAAGGACGATTTGACACTTAAATTTCCTCCTTTCACGCAAAAAAGCCGCTTGTTCTATTGGAAAATAAAGCAAACAGCTTCTTTACTTGTTTACATATAATGACAAGAGAACATAATCTAAAACTATGTCCTCTTGTCTGTTCGATTATTTGTTTGTAAATCTGGATAATGAGAAGTTGACAACTGGAAAATTTGTGTTTTTAATTTATCAATAAAAATAAGCTTTATACAACTTTTCCGAAAGTGCATTACCAATGCTAAATACTCCCCAAATCAGTCAGAAACATTTCTACCGTATAATCTTCTGGCGTGTTTTGAAGTATGGAAAACTTATAAGATATTTTTGAAAATATTTCACGTTTTCTATTACATATGTCTTCAATAGTAATGTTTTTAAGCATCACCCAAAGAAAATAGAAATTTTGATCTGTTTTGCACTGCGTGCCTTTACGTTTATGTGAAAAAAGGCCATTCATTTTAGAACTATCATTATCAATTAATGCAAGAACTTTCTTGGCAAATACTTCAATATTTTTAACAGATTGTAAGAAAGTCAATGGATTACTATTTGATACATCGCTAAGGGTGCGGGTTATACTCTCCTTTTTTATAATTCGTGCACTAATGCGACCATAACGTTTATATACATTAAGTACATCTGTAATGCATGAGTGTTCACGTGATAATTTGAAATCTATATAAGCCAGTGAAGTTACAAGTTCTTCATTTTTCATGCGCGAATCTTTTGCTCTAAAAACAACACCAACATACTTTTCAGTAAGTGCTTTAATCGCCATTATTATATCCTTATCTGCATATGCATTCCACATTTCAAAAGTATTTTCTTTTATAGGATAAGGTTTTGTATTTAATCTGAGGAATAAATCAATTTCATTGAAGTCAGGATTTTGTTCTTGTTCTATCTCCACAATATCAATGGGAAAATCATAAATTTTATCTATATATTTTTCATCAAGAGTATCAATGTTCTTACCATTTAATTCAGAAAGAATCCTAAGTTTTATAAGTTTAAAACGATCTTTTTGGGATAGAGAAAAGTTTCCGTTTTCATCTATGTATGATTTGCCTAAAAACCCAAGAATTGTTAATAATCTTTGTTGCCCATCAATAACTTCTTTTACCTTATTGTTCCTTTTATAAATGAATATAGGGGGTATTTGAATGCCTAACATTATGCTTTCTAACAGGTATGATGCCTTTTGAACATTCAATACTTCTGACCTCTGATACGGAGGTCTAATTAAAAAGCGTGATTTTTGCATATCATTAATGATATCGTCAATAGTTACAGACTCAGGTAACGATTTGTTTAATTTATACCGCTTGTACTGATCAACGTCTATGGTCTTACTCATTATCATCTTAAAAGCTTCATTGTCTTTTAGATGCTTATCAAAAGCAACATGAAAGACATGTGAGAAATAATTGCTAATAAATCTGTACCTATTATTTATTGATTTATAAGTAAGCGGTAAATAATACCCACATTTAAATGCAAACAGGCTTATGAGATAATCTCTCCAGAAAATATACTGGAGGTATAACTTTATGACCAAAGCAGATCTTTATCAAAAATGGGCATCCATAATTGCAGAGTACAAATCCAGCGGACAGACGCAAACTTCATTTTGCAAATCCGCGGGGATAAGTCTTCGTCAGTTAAGCTACTGGTTGAGAAAAGAAAGACAAAACGGAATCATACAATCAGAATCTCCCAAATGGATTCCGGTAGAAGTAGATCATAAAGAGCATACAGGCAAAGGCCAATCAATCGAAATCAAATTTGGCCCAGCTGAAGTTCAAGTCAAACCAGGCTTTGACCAGAAGCATCTGTTGGATGTGCTAATGGTGCTGAGGGAATTATGCTGAGCATAGCCGGCACCGACAAGGTCTACCTTGCCTGTGGAAGTACCGACATGCGTAAGTCTATCGATGGCCTGGCTGCCATCGTCCAGCAAAGCTTCGCATTAGACCCCTTCTCGTCTTGTCTATTTGTGTTCTGCAATAAAAAACGTGATAAGCTTAAAATCCTCCAATGGGAACATAATGGTTTCTGGCTATATTACCGGAGGCTTGAAAAAGGCAAATTCCAATGGCCTAAAGAAAGTTGCGGCACTCCAATGAAGGTTGGTGTCCGTGAACTGGGTTGGCTGCTGGATGGACTATCCTTGGAGCAGAAGCAGGCACACAAAAAAGTGACAGTAAGTGCAGTAATATGAATACTTTCAAGACAAAAATATTTATATTTTTTATCATTTTCCTGGAAAAAACCGTAGAAAAATGATATAATAAAATTATGGAAAACACAGTGAAATCAACGGTTACAATAGAAAAACTCCAAACAGAAATTGAAATATTGAAGCAGGAAAAAGCCGAGCTTGAAGCAAAACTCAAATGGTTTGAAGAACAATTCCGGCTGCATCAGCATAAGCTTTTTGGGCGTTCAAGTGAAAAGACGGAAGTCCCTGAACAGCTAAATCTTTTCAACGAGGCGGAATCAGAAGCCAAGCCTGCAGTTCCCGAACCAACATTAGAGGAAATTACATATAAACGTCGTAAAAAGCAGGGGCACAGAGAAGAAATGCTTAAAGACATTCCTGTAGAGACCATAGAGTATCGCTTGCCTGAAGAAGAGCAGGTTTGTGATTGCTGTGGCGGCAAACTGCATGAAATGAGCAAGGAAGTAAGGCGGGAAATAGAAATTATTCCGGCTCAGGTGCGTGTAAAGGAACATGTGCAGTATGTATATGGCTGCCGTAATTGCGAGAAGAATGAAATATCTACACCGATAGTAACAGCCCCAATGCCAAAGCCGGCACTTCCTGGAAGCCTGGCTTCGGCATCCGCCATAGCTCATGTAATGACGGAGAAATTTGTAAAAGGGCTTCCTCTTTATCGTCAAGAGCAGGACTGGGAGAGGATGGGGATTGAAATATCCAGGCAAACCATGGCGAACTGGATGATACAAAGCTCCGACAGGTGGCTGCGGCCGATATATGAACGAATGCGGGAACACTTGCAGCAAAGGGACATCCTCCATTCCGATGATACTACCCTCCAAGTACTCAAGGAACCCGGGCGAGCCGCAGATTCAACCTCCTACATGTGGCTATACCGGACCGGCCGGGAAGGGCCTCCGATTATTCTTTATGACTACCAAACTACCAGGGCTGGCAAACATCCTAAAAAATTTCTTGAAGGATTCAAAGGTTACCTTCATACGGATGGGTATGATGGTTATAGTGGCATGCCCGGAATCATCCAGGTTGGTTGCTGGGCACATGCAAGGCGTTATTTTGTCGACGCCTTAAAAGCCATGCCTCCAAAAAAAGATGACAAGCCCACAGTAACAGAAGAAGGTTTGGCATTTTGCAATAACTTGTTTGAGATAGAAAAAATGCTTCATGATGTTACACCGGAAGAAAGATATGAGGGCCGATTGAAACACAGCCGACCAGTGCTTGATAAATTCAAGGAATGGCTCAAATACTGGAGTCCAAGAGTAACTCCCAAAAGTTCATTAGGAAAAGCAATCCAATACTGCCGGAACCAGTGGGACAAGCTGGAGGCCTTTATGCTGGACGGCAGGCTAGAGATTGATAACAACCGAAGTGAACGGTCGATAAAGCCTTTTGTAATCGGGAGGAAGAATTGGCTGTTTAGCAACACGCCTAAAGGAGCCAATGCCAGCGCAACAATTTACAGTATTGTGGAGACGGCAAAAGAGAATGGGTTGAACCCGTTTGAATATCTTACTTATCTCTTTGAACGTCTACCGAATATAAATATCAAGGATCAACATGCATTAGACACCTTGTTGCCATGGTCAGCAAATCTTCCGGGTCATTGCAAAGTGCCCAATAAATAATATATATTATGCCCCTGCTAAATCAAAGGTGGGGGCTATTTGACGCTTACATTTATAATAGTGACTGCCTGTTGGTTCAAATATCATCTTAATACTATTATTATCAGCATCAATGCCGTCCCAAAAATATGAGATATTTTCCGCATTCGCTATACAGTTACAGAAAGAAAAAATTTCATTTTTATTAAATTTTTCCAATGGAATTAAGTAAAGAGCCCAAAATACTACTTCATAAAACAACGAGCTTTCAGACAAAAAGTGCTTTTGCTTTCTTAATTCCGTTTGAATCTGTTTTAGAACTTTAATGACTTCTTTAAATTTATATAGTGTTTCATCTGGTGAATCATTATAGACGAAAATATAATAATATTTTCGTATTATATCTGGTTTCGAACTTCCGTGAGCATAACTAGAAATTGGAACCCGCGGCAAAGTTAATAAAGTCCTGATACGTGTAAGTAAAACATTTATTTTATCACGCTTTTGAGCTTTCATTTTACTTTTGGGCAAAAATAAACTAACCAAATCAGAAAACAAATCACCATCACAATTAATACACTTATAAAAATGATTTGATAACGTATCATGAATATAAGCTGCACGCTCAATTTCTTCTTTTTGCAATGACATAATTCCTGAATTATACCTTCGAAAGATTTCTTTCTTTATTTTATCTTCTTTCTCTTCACTCAAGGAAGGCTCATTTACTACACTGAATTGTAAAATTCGAAGACGTGTATTTTCAAAAGATTCTTTTATCTCCTCATCCAGTAAACTATATCGTTTCCCTGCAAGAGCTTTTAGACTACGAAGCCCTTCTTCCTTTAGTATTAGTCTATCATTTAGAAAGCGCTGAATCGTTTCGTAGCGTTGACGACCATCAATTACTTCATTAGCTCGCTTAGTCTGAAATAGGACCAAAGGAGGAATTTCAGTTCCGAGAAGGATGCTTTCAATGAAATAGGTAGCCTTTTCATCATCCCAGACATAGTTTCGCTGGAAATACGGTTTATAGTCAATTTTACTTGAATACCGAGAATTAAGAAAAATGGACTGAATCGTTTTAACAAGATTCTCAATTTTTAAGTTTTCACGAAATATTTGAGTAATGTCGTTATAATCAAGTTCAATGCCTGCCATGTTTAATGCTCCTTTCAATAAATTACTTCACGCTCAACTATTGTTTTATTGCTGAAACCTTCAATATCGTTTGAAATAACAGAACCTTGAAAAAAGAATTCATTATTATATAAATAACGATTCTTTACTAATCCGTCTAGAGCAAACCTGAATATGTATTGCCATGAAGGATTGCTAAATGCAGATTTTACTTGGTGAATTGCAGGGAGCCACTCATAAATATATCTACACTCATCTAATACTGTTATATCCAAAAACATTTTTTTACTTTTTGCCTTATATAAATACCTGCGTATAGCACTTGAGTTGTAATGTAATGGATATGCCATTTGGTTAATAACCAAATCTAAAAACATATTGCTATGTGTCCTGTCAAGGAATTGATATAAATTTTTTCCATTTTCAAAATAGTTGTTGATGTCACGTATTTCTTCATTGAGAGATGTTTGATTAAATTTAATGTTACATAGCAAATTGAAACTATGTACAACATCTATTCCTTCAGGAGAAATACCTTCAAGTTCAGAAAGTAAACAGTTGGTTTTTTCATCAAGTAATCCAGCATCCTGTAAAAAGGACAGAACCATAAAATATCTTGAAAGTGAATTGTTTTTAATGTTATTAATGCTTGGTACATCATTTTTTAATGTGTCAAATATCCTATTGTCAACCATTTGTCGAATAAGACTATTATTTGAAAATCTTTGAACTGGAATTATTACTGAACTTATATCCCTTATAGTACTTACGCAAAAGTAACATAAACAAGTCATATCAGCACTTTGAAAACAGAATATAGCTTAAAAGGTTGTTGCATTGAGGTTTCCATATATTACAGCTATTCACCAGTTTTCGAATTATGCTATTCTTTTGGCAGGGGTTCCATGAGGTCTACCAAAAATTGCATTTCCGACATAACCGTTGCCAAGCACGGCATTCACGATATTATTACTGAACTGGTGAGAAAGTTCAATTTGGATAAGTTTTTGTTCCCTGAGAAGTATACACTGGTCTTCGTTGCAGCATGTATGGGTATAATCCTGTTTAATAATCCTACAGCAACATATATTGCGCAGAAGCTGTACTGGGTATCCCATGATGCCATAACAAGGCTGCTGCCGTTGCTTTCTATTAATAACACAAATATCATGATCCTGTTCATCCAGGCAATACAGTCACAAACGGCTGGTCTTGGATATTTGATCATCGATGATGTGATTATCAGGAAGCCTTTCGGCAAGAGCATTTTCCCGACATCTTATGTATACGATCACACAAATAATCGGTATGTCTGGGGAATGCACATTGTAGTCCTTCTATGGTCTAATGGTTGGATTAAAATCCCCGTGGCGTTTCGGATATGGAAACCGGAAGAAAAGTGTGAAGAATATCATACCAAGGTTGAACTAGCCATACGTATGATATCCTTCGCCCACAAATTTGGTTTGGCTGCCGAATACGTCACATTCGACACCTGGTATTCCTGTAAAGAGCTCCTGCAAAAGCTCTCAGAGTGCGGTTACCACTATGTCTGCATGATAAAGAATAACCGCAAAGTGCTGTACAACAACAGGGTTAACTTTAACGTTAAGACCATAAGCCTGCTGTTTAGCAAGAAACAGTACAGGTACTACCCCGGTACAGGCTTCTACATCAAGGCTTTATCGGTAATCTTACCTGGTGTGGGTAACACCATGATGGCAATAGTCAAAAACGGCTATAACGCATCTATCCAAAACACCAGATTTATCATTACTGACTTGCCCGGTGTAGCTGCTCAAGACATCCTCAAGAAATACCTTTGCCGTTGGGACATTGAAGTATTCTTCAGAGACATCAAGCAGTTTCTGAACTTTGAAAAAGTTCAAGTCCGGTCTATTAGAAAACTTGAGGGTCACTTCTCCTTGGTGTTCATAACTTCTGTATTCGTGCAGATTTTGCAGATACAGAATAATTTGAATACCATGGGTGAAACCATCAGCTTCCTGCAGGACATTGTCCAGGTTAAAGTCAACGGTATTGTGTACATTATTAATGTAACATCCAAAGACCGGACAGGTAAAGAGGTAAATACTGTCTCAAATCCTCTCGCAACAACCATTTGGGACAAATTAAGTGCGTGAAATCTTTATTTTTCAAGGATCATTTTGTTTTGCGTAAGTACTGTCCCTTAGTATGCTAGAAATAAATTCTCCATAAAAATAAGTAAACTCTTTGCTAATTTGTTCCCTTAATGCGTCAAATTCTTCAGAATGAATGCCAAAATCCTCCAATAATATTTGAATATTAGGATTTCTCTTAAAAAGAAAATACAGTGCCAGTAAATCATGATATTCATTAATATTTTCACTCATAGTGTCAGGTTCAGCAAAATTTGATATTACTATTCCAGGGGAGTTTAATCTGTGATACTTACACAAAGACGAAAAACACCTAAGTGCATGTTGTTTTGAAGGAATTGCTCCGCATGCATCAATATATACAATATCGAATTTCTTAGGGGTTTGTTGGAAAAAGGTTTCTATTTGCTGCTTTATTATTTTAGGCTGTGGAAATTCTGCAAGATCATAGCTAGACAATGCGGCTTTGTATGTCGTTAAATTATTTTCAAAGGCCCAGATATTTTGAGGTAATATTCCTAAGTTTATAAGTTCCTGAAAATCATTATTTGGTTCTGGACCGCATAGATAGCAAACATACAAATCTTCTGGACGTTTATATCCAACGCAAGAATCGTGTAACTTTTCCCAATAATTAATATAGGAAACATCAATTTTCTCAACTTCTTTTTTATCGTTACAATCATCTAGGGAAGCAAAATAATCATAGACTTTTCTTACATAATTTCGTTTTACACAGCAGGCATTGTTACGTTCAAATGTCAAAATCTCAACTGCATATGCAAGCGCTTTGTGTCGCGCTGATTTTTTTTGTGGTTGTGTATATGTATAATTACTATTCAACTGTGATTCCTCCAATTGTTCATCATATATTCCTGTTTTAAGTCACTAACACTAATACAAAATGTAAATTATCTTTCAATTAGCATCTGTTATTCGCATTAATAACCTTACTAGACTATTCCACTTTCATCCTATCTCTCTATATATATAAGGAAAATCTGTCACCTGATTAAGTTCTCAGTTACTTCAAACGTCAAATTTAGAAAGTTATTCATATTCGGCATTAATAAGCAACCCATATAACCAAAAATTATTTTTTATATTTATATAATTAGTGTCGTGCAGTAAATTGTAAATGTTTATGCAACTATCCCTAATTTGGAAATCATAGATTCAAGACTTACCCCTTCAGCTGCACAATAGTATGCAAACTTAGCAATTTCAACCATATACTGTTGGCGAAAATACCCTACGGTGTCTCCAATGGTCTTTAGTTTCAAGGTTTTACCATTAGATGTCCTGAATAGTTCCAAAAACGTGTAAGCCATGAATATCATGCTCCAGAAACGCTTTATTGAAGTCAATGATTCAACCTGGTACTCATCAAAACCAAGAGAATTCTTATGATATCTGTAGCTAACCTCTATGTCCCAGCGGTTTTGGTAGTATTCCAGAATAATAGCAGTATTAAGACTTACATCCGTGCTTACAATGAAAGCTGGTTTATCTGACAGGTCAGCTTTGCTCCAACACATTAGAATAACGGCGTTTTCAAGGTCATTGATTTTTCCTTCATACCTGTATACGTAATACTTATTGTCCCCTGCTGTAACCGGGCAGGTTTCATTCTTACGTATATGGGTGGAGAATCCTTTTACACTTGTTTTAATGCCAAAAGGATAAATCACTCGGTTGGATTTTACTCTTCCTATAGTGTGATATCCTCTTTTAAGTCCATGGAGCATTAACTTTCCTGATGTGTACCAAGCATCTACAAGTAAGTACGTTGTCTCTGTAGCTGGTGTAAATTCATCAACCAATTGCATAGCAAGTTCATGTTTATTTTTAAAATGCCTTTTAGCTTTTTTGCCGAAGAACTGCTTTCTAAGATAGAGCTTGAAGTTTTGTGGCAGTGAGTATTCGGAAATTTTATAATGAGAAGTAACTACGCAATGAGACCACATGGGTTTTCCGTCACTGTGTGAATGGTGGAAATCAAGGCCTTCAATCTTTTTGGTGGACTTATCTTTTTTACTCAAAAAGTCGTCTATGATGAGAAAGCCTGCAGTATCTTCATTCACGCTATTACGGACAACATTTAGAGAATGGTTAATTCTCTTGTGGTCCACATAATCGTTATTCCATTTATACTCTCCGAGGAATCTTGAACCACAGCTTCTATCCCGGTTACAGGTATGCTTTGAATAGATCCTGGAAACATTTTGCTTCCCTCGGTGGTAATAATGCCTGAGACCATAAGAACCATATGATTTTGTATGGCTTCAGAATAAGGTAAATCTAGCATATTTATATAATTGATAACTTCTTGACTTTGTTCTATTATTATCTCAGGCATAAGTTTGACCTCCGTGGAAATAGTTTTGTTTTTGGTCAATTCAAAGCTACCACATTACGTCAACTTATGCTTTTGTTTTACCATTAATTTGGTAATACAATTATTTACTTTTAAATGCACAACACTAATTATATAAATTAATTATACTATTTTTATGTATTTATTTCCATCAAACTTAAAAAATTTATATATAAAAAGAGAATGCTGTCTAAAAAACCGACATTCTCTTATCATTGCCCAGTCTTAAATTTGTTTAACACTGCGTAATATTGTCATGTCTAAGCACTCTACTCAAAGCACTGTGTAAACATGTGAACACACTCCATGTCCAGCACAACGGAAATATAAATTTTATCTCTCAAAAATTTATTTCTGAAATCTTCGCCATCCGTTGTGAAAGTAGTGAATCTCGTAAAGTGCTGAAAACTCAAGATTTCTACGTATCTTTCTTTGCATTCCTATTACACTCTCCACGTGGCTTGAGCCGCTCGGATTGATGTCTTGGGCTTATTTTTTGAACCTTACGTTTACGGGAACATGTCAATGGGTTTTTCGGTCTTTTTTTCTGAAAACCGACGTTCAAGGAAACAAATCAATCTGTATATCATGGCTATACCATTCAATCTTATTAATTGTACTTACACAGCAGTAAATGCCGACCCTCTTTTCCCAGCTTGATGGTAATGGCAGTATTATGTATGTTCTTGAACTTTCAGACATAATATATTTCTTATTTGATAAATTGAATGGTTCCGTTATGATAAATAATCAGCAAAGTTAAATTCCCAAGGCTCTGCATATTTTTCAATCCACCCTTTATCTTTACCACCATTAGCTGAATACCCCGTTTCTAGTTTCCAATGTTCTCCGTCAGCATATTTAATTAACTTTATGTAATAATAAGGAGAAAGATATGGTGCAGACTCATTTTGAAAGACAATTCCAGCATCATTAAGCCTTGCAGCATAAACATAAATAACAGTACCATCGTTCTCATATTTATAACAATCCGTCATGCGATAGTACTTTCCAAAGTAATCGGGGAGATAACTTGTGATCAACTCAACAGCACCTTCTAAAGTCATATCTTTCCCGGTAGAATCATACAAATTGATTTGAATCGTGCCAATATAGTCTTTATTTGTTGAGTGCTGGATTAGATACAGTATTGTTTTATCATCATGTATTGATTTGAGGTTTCTTTGCTTTTGTGCATGTTCACTTATTGTTGTAACCTCAATTCGGGAATCCCCAATATTTTTATAGAAATTAACAGCATCGGTATAATTATCATAAATTAAAGGATGATTAGGTAGAGTAAGTAATTCAATAATACTTTTATCAGTGACAGTAGGTTCATTCTCTTTTACATTCTCATTTTTGGGAACAGCAATCAAAATAACAATAAGCGAAATTATTGCCAAAACTACTGTAACACCGAGAATTTTAGCGACAGTCCAGAGGCAGCCATTTTTATTTAATTTTCTGATCTTTATTTTATTTATCATATTACGTACTTGATTACAAAGTTCAATTTCTTCTTGACTAATACCCCTTTCTAGTTCTGCGCGTTTTTCAAACAAATTACGTCCTTCATTATAAGCTTGTATACTGTAGTTAATAAATCCTGTTATGTAATTTAAAATAGCCGCATCTGTACCAATGTTTTTAGATGAACGGCCAGCTTTAATTACGAAACTAAAAGCATCGAGTATTTTTACTGCAGTTATTTTCTCTACGGCAAAATCAAAATTATCATCTTTTCCGATAAAAACAACACGCTTATTAGTAATAATGATATCACCATAATTGCAGTCCCTAACAGTTCCTCTTATTGGCTTTCCTCCATAGCCACCAGTTCGAAGGGAAACTCCTTTTGCAACACGCACACTTACACCGGCGGTTCTGCCTGTATAACCGGTTATCTGTGTTTTATCTTTAAACGTATATGCTGGTGCTGCATATATAATGAATTCATCTGGTTGAGTGAAAAAACCAGAATAGTATATTTGCGGAAAACCAAACCCAAGCTCGTATGGAATAATATCCGCGTAAGGATTTATTCTGTGAGCAACTGCTATTTTCTTCAATTTTTCCTGTGTCAATTCAGTTGACATTTTAACCCTCCTTGTCATATTTCCTCTATTTGATAGGGAATTAGATTTCGGATTCTAGTTGCATGATAAATGACTCTTTTATTAATCAATCCCTTTATTCAATGCTGTTCATTATCTCTTTCATACTGTCAATTAAATAATCCGTTTCAGGATCTGATGCTTCGTTGTTTTCTAGTAAGCTGGTTATATAGGATTTAATAATATCTTTTGATTTTACAAAGCTGATGTTTCCAGGCAAATTGCTGAGTATCAATTGAGCGTCTATAAATGCGCCCATACTATTAATAACTTGATTCATTGATTTTTCTGCTTGTTCGATGTTCCCGTTTTTCATTGCTTCTTTTGCAGAAATACTAAGGCTACGGATGTCTTCTCCCCATATTGCATATCTTGATGGAGTTGCCTTGCAGTCTTCATCACATGAGTCAAAAATTGCTCTTTCTAGTCTGTCCATGCACATTCTTTCACTGTCGTGTTCTTTTACTCTTGTGATTACTACGGGAGCATTTCTGTTGTTAAAACTATAAAAGTTTATTACAGCCCGCATCAATGATTGTATTTGAACCAATCTTTATCATCCCTTTCAGCTTAACAATAATAAAAATACCCTGTTCCGGTCTTTTATAGAAACCAGGCAGAGAACAGCAACACGTTTTTTAACTGTTTCATGCTACCACTCACTAGTTCACTTTTGCACCTTTGTCAATATAAATCGGTATCTTTAAAGTTTCTCCAGCTTTTATAAAGTTAGGGTCGGTAATGTTGTTAAGTTCCAGGACCTGTTTAGCATACCATTCATAATTCATTCTGTAATGTTCATTCATAAAGTACGGGTTGATAATATCAACAAGCGTATCTCCTGATTGAATGGTTACCTCACGTACCTCTTTAAGTTCTCATACATCGTCGGGACGGTTTGAAATATTTATACCGCTGGGTATGCCTACTTCATCAGGATCAAAGTATTCTTCGGGCGGTATTACCTTTTGCCCATTTTCAACGATATACCAAATGCCGGTAGTTTCATTAACATACCGTCCTGTCTGTTCGTCATAGGTATACCCTTCAAGTGGTTCAGGATTACTATCAGATATGATTTTTCCAGCAGCATCAATTATAAGTTTCCTACCATCCGGAAATATTTTTTCTCGTGTTTCTACCCCTCCACAGCCAGCAAGGATTATAATTACTAGTCCTATTACAAGTAGAACACTTATACGTTTCAACTATATCACCTCCAAGGCAAACTGCCGCAAAATATATCTTATTATGTAAAAATTGTTTAAACCCTCTTCTTGCATTCAGAATTAATAACAGTACTTACGCAAAACAAAATGATCCTTGAAAAATAAAGATTTCACGCACTTAATTTGTCCCAAATGGTTGTTGCGAGAGGATTTGAGACAGTATTTACCTCTTTACCTGTCCGGTCTTTGGATGTTACATTAATAATGTACACAATACCGTTGACTTTAACCTGGACAATGTCCTGCAGGAAGCTGATGGTTTCACCCATGGTATTCAAATTATTCTGTATCTGCAAAATCTGCACGAATACAGAAGTTATGAACACCAAGGAGAAGTGACCCTCAAGTTTTCTAATAGACCGGACTTGAACTTTTTCAAAGTTCAGAAACTGCTTGATGTCTCTGAAGAATACTTCAATGTCCCAACGGCAAAGGTATTTCTTGAGGATGTCTTGAGCAGCTACACCGGGCAAGTCAGTAATGATAAATCTGGTGTTTTGGATAGATGCGTTATAGCCGTTTTTGACTATTGCCATCATGGTGTTACCCACACCAGGTAAGATTACCGATAAAGCCTTGATGTAGAAGCCTGTACCGGGGTAGTACCTGTACTGTTTCTTGCTAAACAGCAGGCTTATGGTCTTAACGTTAAAGTTAACCCTGTTGTTGTACAGCACTTTGCGGTTATTCTTTATCATGCAGACATAGTGGTAACCGCACTCTGAGAGCTTTTGCAGGAGCTCTTTACAGGAATACCAGGTGTCGAATGTGACGTATTCGGCAGCCAAACCAAATTTGTGGGCGAAGGATATCATACGTATGGCTAGTTCAACCTTGGTATGATATTCTTCACACTTTTCTTCCGGTTTCCATATCCGAAACGCCACGGGGATTTTAATCCAACCATTAGACCATAGAAGGACTACAATGTGCATTCCCCAGACATACCGATTATTTGTGTGATCGTATACATAAGATGTCGGGAAAATGCTCTTGCCGAAAGGCTTCCTGATAATCACATCATCGATGATCAAATATCCAAGACCAGCCGTTTGTGACTGTATTGCCTGGATGAACAGGATCATGATATTTGTGTTATTAATAGAAAGCAACGGCAGCAGCCTTGTTATGGCATCATGGGATACCCAGTACAGCTTCTGCGCAATATATGTTGCTGTAGGATTATTAAACAGGATTATACCCATACATGCTGCAACGAAGACCAGTGTATACTTCTCAGGGAACAAAAACTTATCCAAATTGAACTTTCTCACCAGTTCAGTAATAATATCGTGAATGCCGTGCTTGGCAACGGTTATGTCGGAAATGCAATTTTTGGTAGACCTCATGGAACCCCTGCCAAAAGAATAGCATAATTCGAAAACTGGTGAATAGCTGTAATATATGGAAACCTCAATGCAACAACCTTTTAAGCTATATTCTGTTTTCAAAGTGCTGATATGACTTGTTTATGTTACTTTTGCGTAAGTACTATTAATAATACATTCGTTGCAATTAGGATTACTCGGCCTGCACCAGGTTCGCCCGATCTCCCAGCATGAAAAATCTATAATCCCAGGAAACTCAGGATTTAACTCTCTTGCCTTATAGATAATTGAATCTAAATCAGCGTTATTGTCAACCAAACCTGTCCGTCGCATTACTCTTAGAATATGCACATCTGGTGATATGTCAATTGAGTAATAATCAGAAAACGGGATTTTAAATTGTCTGGCAAGAATATTAGCCGCCATTGTGGCAATTTTTTTGCCGCTTCCTTTAAACTGCAAGAATTCATAAACCACTTTTGCGCTACAAGGGTTGTTGCTCCATATTCGCGAAGCATTCCCATTATACTTTACTTTAATATCCTGAACTGCAGAATAAAACACTTCTGCCATTATCTCGTTAAATCTATGCAATATATTCCTATTAAAAATATTCTTGTACTCTTCCAGCGAAATACTAGCTAAATCATCAATATTAGAACTTCCTACAATCTCCTTTATTCTAAAGGGAATTGACCACGCCCGCTCCGCTTTAATCTGCCTATCCATCAAGCAGGCTAAAACAAAAGCATGTGGCGTGTTTTCAATATCGTTAAGAAATTTATCATGTTCTATGTCATTAACAAAAGGAATAAGATGTCTTTCTGAATCACTAAATCGTGCTTTTCCTATTGTTACAAGCAAATGTTCTGCCATATTAACATCACATTCCTTTCGCTGTGCTCAAGGCACAAAATAGAATGAAAAATTTTTACTTAAGCCACCCTCTGTAGTAAAATATAAGTGGGTATGCAGGTATACTACAGAGCACGGGGAGGTGAGTGTGACAACCAAACTTTGAGTTGTCCGTATATTAACATGTGCCGTTCGCTCTCTCAAGTACAAATAAGTGTGCCATCGAGCACGAACACTAATCTTTGTTTTAAACAAAGCTCTTGTTTATATTGAGTGGACAGTCAATGCCTGCATCCCTAAATATTTACAAGGGTGAGGTTGATGCTTAAGATTGTCTATCCCATCTGTTGTGGAATTGATGTCCACAAAAAGTTTGTAATTGCCACTATTGCCACCACCAATGATAAAAATGTTACTTCCTATCAAACACGTCGTTTTAATACTTTCAAAAATGATCTAATCGCTCTCAACAACTGGTTAGTAGAAAACAAGTGCAAAGATGTCTGTATGGAATCCACCGGAAAGTACTGGATTCCTGTTTTTAACGTGCTCGAGGATTTCTGCACTATTACCCTTGCAAACCCGAGATACGTTAAAAATATCCCAGGTAAGAAAACCGATAAGCGAGATTCAATTTGGCTTGCTGACTTACACAAGCATGCATTGGTAAAAGGTAGCTTTATCCCATCTAAGCCTATACGGGAGTTGCGGGATTTAATTCGGTACAAGTCTAAACTTACCAACGTCTCTTCCAGTGAGAAAAACCGGGTGCAAAATTCGCTTACAGTTTCAAACATCATGCTTGCCAATGTTGTTTCCGACACCTTCGGCAAGTCTGCTTCCTCAATTATTAAGCACATGATAGAGAATCCTGATATCATCGACTTTGATTATTCTTCAATGCTCCACAAAAGTCTGAAGAAAAAATCGGATGAAATTGAACAAGCCGTTGCTGGTAAATTCTCTAAGGAGCAAGCGGCAAAATTGTCTGTATGCTATGAGCACTATAACAGCGTTGAAAAATGCATCGAAATACTGGAAGCTACAATACTCGAGCTATCTTTACCTTTCAAAGAACAAATTGACATCATCGCTACTTTACCTGGTATTAAGCAGGCATCGGCTACAGCTATTCTTTCAGAAATCGGAACCGATATGTCCGTCTTCACCTCGGACAAGCATCTTTGTTCCTGGGCTGGCCTTACACCCCAGAGTAATGAAAGTGCCGGTAAGAAGAAAAGTGTCCGTATTAGCCGCGCCGGTGTCTACATTAAACCTTTACTTGTCCAGTGTGCTAATGCCGCTGTAAAGGACAAGTCCTGCACTGTTTTCAAAAACCGCTATGAAACGATTAAAAAACGTCGTGGTCACAAACGTGCTATTATTGCTACCGCAAGAATGATTTTAACCTGCATCTATCACATGCTCTCTAAAAATGAGCCATTCAATCCATTGCTGTATGATGACAATGCGAAATCTAAGAAGCGTAATCAGCAGGATTCTCTAAGTATTGAGCAGGCCATCGCATTTTTGCAAGCCAATGGGTATACTGTGAATATTTCTGATCTAGTGGCAATAACAAACTAATAGTGTAATTCCAGTTTCATCCACAGTCCTAGGTATTCCTTAAGGGCTTGCTTTGTTGCGGCCTTCGCGGGTCTTTTTTATTTTCACACTATCACCTTTCCATAGCTTCTCCTCATGCTTAGCGCTAAACTTTATCTTTTAATCTGATAAGGTTACCCGGCAATGCTTCAAACATATCAGGGTAATGCCCGCACCTTGCCCTTATCTGTGTATATTCCGCCTTACTGCCATCCTTTTTTAAATACAGCCTACGCCTATATATCTCATCGGCAAGTTCAGCAGCATGCATCGTTTTGTTTTCTGCCTCTGATAAGACAATTCTCATAGCTTCATGAAGTGTGTAGTAAGGCATTTCATTCATGCCAATTTCTGTATCAGTTAAATTGTTTTCATCATATTTTAAGACTATATAAGCTGGCTTATTATCTTTAAGCAGAACAACTTTTCCGTTCTTATCAACAACAGAGAACACATGGTCTATATTAGTTTTCAATGAATCAAAGGGAATTAAGCTGTCTATTCTAATATCCATAATTCACCACCCTATTACAATTATACATAAAAAATATTTATTTATCTATATATTTGTTTATACATTTGTATAAAAATAAAAACGCCACCAGTTAAGAAGGTTTCCTCCTCAACTGGCGGCAATCTTATTATAATCCTATAGATTCACTTCTATTTCTAACCCAGACTTAAATTCAACCAATATCCTGTCATCATATACCGTTGCTTTTTCAACCAGTTTTCTGACCAGTTTATCATCGAACTCCGTAATATCACCAGTTTGCGTGTTAAGGAAGTCCGTCATCTCAGCAATCCGATCCCTCTTATCTTGGCGAAGAGCGTTTCTTGAAAGTGTTTCTTGCCTTAAATCTCGCAACCTATAAATTTCATTTACAATATTATCGTATTCTTCCTTTAAATTTGCTTTTTGGATCAACTCGGTTTGGAGTTCTTCTAGCCTTTTATCAATGTCTGCTGTAGTCTCATCCAAATCCACGCTTAATACGGTTTCAATATTCTTCTTCAGTATGGCCAAAAAAGAGTTTTTTCCGCTGACCGCTACATTGATGGCTTCTACAATTTTCTCTTTAAGCGTATCTTCAAGTATAGTGGAAGCGGTACAAAATAAACCGGTGTTTTCCAATCTGCTGACGCATCTCCATACGATTGATTTCTTTCCTCGGTTATTCCAATGAACCCTGCGGAATATTTCATGACAGTTGCCGCAGAAAACCATCTGTGATAAAGGATGCTTGTTGCTATAGTTTCTTTTCTTTCCATTCTTACTTATATGCACACATCTTCTTTTGACAAGCTGTTCCTGAACCTGCATAAAAATTTCACGCGGGATTATAGGCTCATGGCTGTTTTCTACATAGTATTGTGGAACTATACCATTATTAGGTACCCTTTTCTTTGATAAAAAATCTACCGTATAGGTTTTCTGCAGCAGTGCATCACCGATATACTTTTCATTCCTCAAAATCTTATTGATGGTACTGGTATGCCATCTGGGATTGCCTGCACCCGTCAGAATTCCGTCAGCCTCCAAACCCCTAGCTATCTGTAGCATACTGGAACCTTCAAGATATTCTCTGTAAATGCGTTTGACGATCTCAGCCTCTTCAGGTACGATAACTAAATTGCCATCCTTATCCTTTGTATAGCCAAGAAACCGGTTGTGATTGATATGGATTTTTCCTTGCTGATATCGGTACTGAATACCCAGTTTTACATTCTGGCTTAACGATTGGCTTTCTTGCTGTGCCAAAGATGCCATAATGGTCAACAGGATTTCTCCTTTGGAATCCAATGTGTTTATATTTTCCTTTTCAAAGTAAACCGGAATATTTTTTTCTTTAAGCTGCCTTATGTACTTTAGGCAGTCCAGCGTATTTCTTGCAAACCGGCTGATAGATTTTGTAATTATCATATCAATTTTGCCCTGCATGCATTCTTCTATCATCCGGTTAAACTCTTCACGCTTTTTAGTATTAGTTCCAGTAATACCTTCATCTGCAAATATACCGGCTAACTCCCATTCGGGATTGCTTTTGATGTAATTTGTGTAGTGCTCAATCTGTGCTTCATAACTGGTTGCCTGCTCCTCGCTGTCCGTAGAAACACGGCAGTAAGCTGCTACCCGAAGCTTAGGCAATTCCTCGGCCTTTGCACTATTCCCGATTCGCTTACGGGCAGGAATTACCGTAACATTCCTGGTTGTCATCTAAAATCACCTCGCTTTTAATAAGACTATAAGCATACTCTGCCTGCTGAAATGGATCATCGTATAGATTATCTGGCATTGAAGCATGAAACTTGAAATTCAGGCATTTCTTTTCATTTCCTTTATATTCAAAAATCCTGCCAAGCACCTCAGCTCGCCTGCTTCTTTCCAGTTGTGCTTTTTCGAATGTGTCCTTGCTGATAATTTGATGATAGAATTTGTCCTCAACATACCGTTTATCTGAAAGCATTCTTGCAATAGATGTGTGGTAGCGCTTAATGCCCGCTTTTTGGGCTGCTTCGGTTAAAGAAAGCCCGGAAAGGTAAGCCTCAAATAGTTTTTCAATCTTAACTGCTTCCTCTTCATTAACGACAGCCCTGCCGTTTTGAATGTTATATCCAAAAGGTATATGGCTCATCATTTCACCAACCTTTCCCTTAAGTTCAACCCGCATTTCATTTTGAAACCTATTTCCTCCTGTGAAAACACAATGATTTCGCGGGTAAAATCCTCAAATATATCGCTATCAAATGCATCAATCTGCTTTTCAGCTTTCGTTGCAAAGTTAAGAAGCTTCTCAACCTCAACAAGAGCAGTCATGCTCCCATCGATTGCGCGTTTTATGGCTTCTTTTTGTTCTTTTAATATGGCTGCTTCTTTGAGCAGCTCATTTTTCTGTGTATTAAAAAGAGCGGGTTCCAGGTATCCTTTGGCCATAAGTCCCATAATCATCTGAACTCGCTCTGTATTTTCTTTGATTTTTGTTTCCATCTCCTGAATCTTTGTTATGTTATCTGAGTAATTTGTCTTCTTTAAGCTTTGCAACAATGGCCTTAGAATGAACTTATGACCGAAAATAAGCTTATTGATCATAACAACGAAGGCCTGATGGATCGCATCCTCTCTGACAAACTTCATGGAACAGCTTGATGCGTCCTTTATGTGCTTTGTGCAGCACCATGCAATATATTTACGGTCACCGCTTCCATGAATTCGACGCTTGAAACTGCTGCCACATTCTGCGCATTTGATTTTACCAGAGAAAGGGTAGCGTTTTTGATACTTGCTGCTTCCCTTAATTACACCTTTTTCTTTTCCTCTTTGCTTTAATATCTCTTGGGCGGCTTCAAACTCCTCATGGGATATAATAGCTTCATGATGATCTTTTATCATGTATTGATCTTTTTCCCCACGATTATAATGCCGCTTAAAATTCTCATCTGTATAGGTCTTTTGCAGAAGGACATCCCCGGTATATTTTTCATTGCTAAGAATACCGCGGATAGTGGTCGCTGTCCAATGCGAACCTCTCTTTGTTGGGATTTTATCCAAATTTAACCCATCTGCAATTTTCTGTGTGCCTTTACCGTCCAAAGCCTCGGAAAAAATCCGCTTTACGATTTCAGCCTGTTCTTTATTGATAAATAGCTTTCCATCCACATAATCGTAACCATAGGGAGGATACGAAATTTTGTATGTTCCGTTTTGGAACCTACGTCTGATAGACCACTTACTATTTTCAGCAATGGATAAGGATTCGTTTTCTGCAAGACTGCTCAAAATTGTCAGCACCAATTCGCCTTCCATGCGCTGCGTGTTTATATTCTCTTTCTCGAAATAGATGAAAACACCGAGATCAGTAAGTTTTCGCACCATCTCAATGCAGTCGGTTGTATTTCTGGCAAATCTGCTGACTGACTTGGTTATAATAAAGTCAATTTTCTTGTTTTCACAATCTGCAAGCAGCCTTAAAAGTCCAGTTCGGTTTTCCTTTTTTGTGCCTGAAATGCCTTCATCATAATAAATCCCTGCAAATTCCCAATCAGGATTTGCTTTTATATAGGATTCATAATGGTCCTTTTGCGCTTCCAGGCTTGCCATTTGTTCATCACTGTCTGTTGAAACCCTGCAATAAGCCGCTACCCTCACCTTTGGCTTGAAAGCTTGGAGAGCATTGTTTCCATCAATCCTTGTTACCTTTCTCACTGTTTTCACCTCCTTTGGGCATGTGACATGTTACCTCTGTGTGCCGCTAATAGCAAGCTAATTAGGCCATAAGCTGTGCATACATCGGCGAGAAAGTTTTGCGGTTCAACTTGTCGATTTTGTTGAATTCTTCTTCTGAAATCAGTCCCGCCTTAAGCATCCTCTGCAGAATTTTGTATGCCCGCCAGTAATCAACCTCTCTTTGAAATTCCTCCTGTGTTATCTTTGTATAGTTCGTTTCCTGCGGGTTATATGGTAAATGATTAGCCGCCTCTATCATTCAAGCACCTCCTATAAAAACTTAGGACAGCCGCGATTGGCTGTCCTTTATCGTTATTCCGGTAATTTCAGAACTTGTCCGGGGTAAATAGTATCTGAAGTCAGGCCATTGAGTTTCTTAATCTCTGGATATCTTGTTCCTCTACCGAGTTCTTTTTCCGCTATTCTCCATAAGGTATCGCCTTTTTGCACTGTATAGGTTCTATTGCCCTTGTTATCAGGAATGCTGTTTACAATTACAAGGTTTTCTTTTGCTACCCAAGTGTTTATGCCTGCGATTTCTTGACCGCCGGATTTCTTAACCTTTTTGCCAAGCAATACACATTCTTTGCCGCCTTTTATGACCGGCTTGCCTTTGTATAAAGTCTGTGTGACCCTGTGGTAATAGTCATTTTTGACCCACGTTGGAACTTCCACACTGCCGGGGTAGTAATTCTTTACACTGACCTTAAACTCCACCATATCTCCAATTCCAATATCAGTATTGATATCTGTACTGTTCTCCAGCGCTTTTTTTACTGCTTTACGGAAAGTGTCCATATTCTCCCCATGCTTGGGAAACCAGTGCATCACATCAGCATGGTTGCTGGCAATACCGAGCTTATATCCTTCGGAGTGGCAGATGATGTCATTCTCATTAAGACCGTACTTCTTGCAGAGCATAACGCAGAGTTCAACAGCATTCTGCCACGCTTTACGGAAATAATCTTCCTGCTTTGCTGCATCATAACCCACCATTACCGACCCGGATTTATACGAAAACCCAGCAGGCTCACAGATTTCAAAGCCAATATGGGTATTGTTGGCTGCTCCTCCCGCATGCCACCCGCGATGATCCCAAGGCAGGTATTGCCAAACCTCTTTATCGTCTACAAAAGCGTGAACACATACCTGCCTATTTATTTCGCCGGCCTTGTAAGATTTGTTCCAACGGGAAAACCACTCAGCCGCCATTACACCCGGCACAGCCGTCGAATGTACCATGATTCCTTTAGGCGTGATTTTTCGACCAGCTGTATAGCAATCGTTTCGCGTCATGTATTTAGTAAAAAGCTTCATTTCTTTTTATCCTCCTCATTTGAGTGGCCATGCAGTTGTTCCAATGCGTTCTTCAGCTTTTCAGGAATGGGCAGTCCTATATGTGCTGCATTCTCAAGAATTGAAATTCCCTCGTTACTCAGGTAAAAGAAAATCACCGCTGTCCGGATTGCCCCGCCGTTGCCGAGCACCTGGCTGTCGATTATGTGTCCCACACCCACAAGTACAAAAATAAGTACCTTCTTAAAGATGCCCTTGGCTCCGACTTCACTCGAAAGCTTTCTGTCTACAATGGCACACATCACGCCGGTCACATAGTCAATGGCCACAAAAGCGATGAGCGCATATAAAAATCCATCCAGCCCTCCAAGAAACCAGCCAAGAAATCCACCAATAGCAGTAAAAACCGCCTGTACCCAGTTCCATACCGTTTTCATTGTCTTAACCCTCCGTTCAACTTGAATTTTGCATATAAAAAAGCGCCCTGCCTTAAAGCAAAGCGCTGAATATATAAAACTTTTAACCTACATTTGCTTCGGAAGCGCCTCCCACAGCCGCATATCCTCCTGTCCAAGCGACCAGATGGCTATACCTCGCAGTTTCCACCGATAAGCCGCTTCATTTGCCCAGTAAACAAGGCTATCCACATCCTGATAATACAGAATAGAAAAACCATCTGCATCTCCGAGGAAGAGACGGGATATCCAGATATTGATGTCTTTTGGTATAATTTTTACTTCATAGTCATTACCGCAGGAAAGCGTCAAAAGTTGTGAGTGGAAAAAGTCATAGTCCATCGAAATGTCCTCACTGCGAGTTACTGATTCCTCCACATCGCTATTTACTGAAAACACCTGAAATTCATCATCCCACGTGACACCAGTGCGAGCAAGCCTGCCAAAGCCGGTTATAGTTCCATCCGGAAGTTCCACATCAAAACACTCGTATGGTTCATATACCCACGCATCACCCAGCCGCAGCAGCTCGCATACCGTCCGGTTGTCCGAGCAGTACCCTGCATAACCATTACCACCGATTACATTCACTGTGAAACGCAGGGTTGAAGCTGCACCAGAATATACTCTTACCTTATTGCCGCGTTTTCGCATCTCTATAGTATACATATTCGGATTAGCACGAAGATCGGCATCTGCAGTTTTTAAGAAACTGGTGGAATAGCTACCAAGCAAGGAATTACCTTGATAAAGCTCGACTCTTTGCGTATCATAATTTAAGCAGCAGAAAATATCTCCAAGGAACACCCCAGCCCGTCCACTGCTATTTTGAGGGAAGGCCAGCCTTGCCCGGATATGGATGTCGGAGAACCCGTCGTATTTCCATGCAAGTTTGCCATATCCCTCAAGCTGGGAATATGGACGGCTTTCTGTGCTGTCTGGGTCCTGCCAAACATCCCATTCGCCATCCAACACAGTCCAGTAGTTTTCAGGCAGGATGTTCCTGTCCCGAAAATCTTCATACCAAATAAGCGCCGAGTCGGGTTTTCTTCGCAACACTTCAAAGGTCAGTTTAAAACCTCGATCCGGCTCGACCATCACACCATTTACATCCTTGAACTGCCGGGGTGAGAGCATAAAACAGGCTTCACCGACAAAGGGATGCTCCGAAAATCCGCTGCAAACCCTAAAACCGTAAAACTGGACTCCCGGCACACCACCGCTTATGCTGACAGCATGCGTTCCCTCTTGGAGAAATACACCTTTTGCAAGTGTCAACCAGCAAACTCTTCTCCAGTATGGCCACCATAAACGGTTCTCGCTGAAAGTCTTTGATTCACCATCAAGGGAAACGATAATCGCATTTTTGTCCCAGTAAGGAAAGCAAAGCTGTACTGCAATATCGTAATATCCCGCTTCTCTTATCTCAAAACGGTACTCTGCTGACGCCTGGTCATCTCCAAGCGAGGCCATCTCATCAGTAATAATGACATTTCCTTCGTATTCATCCGGAACTCCGTTCCTGTCAATATAAATGGTTCCGAACTCCGCTTTCTGCTCCTTGCCATAGCTTGTCAAATATCTTCGCCTGTTATAAACCCCTTTTAGCAGCGGATATTCCCAGGATACAGCATCCCATCCTTCCATATAATCATATACATGAGGAAGAGCCCAAGGTACTTTGTTATAGTCATCCCAGTAAGCCACAATTGGAATAAACGGCTGGGGCGGTGCATCGCCTGTGAAATTGTAAACCCCAGTCATCCAGTATTTAGCCGCATAGTAGGTGTTGGACACTCCACGATAAGTTATTCCAAGGTTTTCAGGGGTATCATGGATCCTCCAGTTCCAGCCATAGGCAGGCAGACCCATGAATATCTTGTCCGGTGACATAACGGAAACAGCATAATCATATATGCCCTCAAGCCAGTCCCGAGGAGATACCGGGCCGGGAGCAGAGCCCGCCCATGCCATGCCATAGCTCATGATGGCGGCGGTATCGCAATAGTCGTTAAGATCGGCATAAACACACCAGTTTTCACCGCCCACCGAGCCTTGAACGCCGGTCATACCCGGCAGGCAGATGTTGACAAACTTTGTTGCATCATAAGACTTAACAGTATTGTATATATCCCTAAATAAAGCATTCGCCGCATCCTTGTTTTCATAACCTCCACCGCGCTCAAGGTCAATATCTACCCCAGCGCACCATGGATACTTGTTCATGATTCGGATGATTTCAGTGAGAAACTTATCCTTTGCACCGTTTTGGTTGTTGCGAAGTGCAGTAAAAATATTGGCTATTCCATGATTCATAATAGTGAGCAGCCACTTAATATGAGGCCATTTCTGAATATACGGAAGCATGCTGCTGATGCTGGTACCGGTTTCAGTAATTGTGCCTGTTGCGTCAACCTCAAAAGTAAAAATGCCTACCGTATCAAAGCGGTCACCATAGTCTCTAAGTGCTTCATACATTCGGGCATTTCCCATAAAACTCCACACCATGCACCGCTTACCTTTTAAAAAATCCCTCACAACCGGTCACCGCCTTCCTGCATCTCCTGAAATTCAAAGAGCACCCGCGCCGATTTTCTCTCTTCCAGCTTCACCATATGTTTGCTATCCCATGCCGCAGAGTATTGATAAAATCCATCCTTACGAGTAGGGCTTCCGTTTTTAAGGCATTGGCGGGTGGAAGCCTTGAGCGCCAGCTCATCGCCTGCATTAACCGGGTCAAGAAACTTTACCTTATGCGCACCTACACCTTGGGATAGTTCAATACTCCCTGCGGCCATATCCTGTATAGGATAGATATAGCAGTCAAGGCCAGCAGAAGTTTTGCCAAGGTTGAATAAAATTACAGTCTCCGCTGTTCGCACCACACCGTTATAATGCCGGGGCGGAACTGGCTGCCCGTTTTCCTGCATTTTCGTTAACATTTTGCTCGTGTGGACGGTATAGCCTGTTAACTGATCACCATCCTCAAGCTGCAGGTCGGTGAAATAGATTATTCCGGTACAGTCGGAAATCTTGAGAATCACAGTAACGCCCACCACATGTTTAGTGCTTTTTAGTTGTATGGTTTCTGTAAATCTTGAAAACTGCATCCATTTCACCTACCCGTCTAATGTCCACTGAATTTCGCATACATGCCCGATCCATCCGGTGGAAACCGAACCACCCTGAAGCAATAAGTCTGTAAAGTACACTGTGCCGGTGCAGTCAGTGACGCACAGCCTGACGGTGATAGATTTGACTCTGCTGATACTTTTGGGAGAAATACTGTGTGCGATTTGATTGAAATATGCCATATCTACCACCCTCAAATCAGGTCTATAAATCTTGTTTCTGTTGTACCGTCCTCGTATTCAATAACCACTTCAACGCCCACCTGGCCGTTTTCACCCTTTTCGAGGTTTTCGGAAGCAATTTGTGCTGAAAAAGTGTAGCTTTTACGCGTTGCTGGATATACCGTCTGTGACAGACTCTTTGTCATACCAGGTACACCGACAGCCTTGAAGGAAGCAGTTCCCGAAACACCATTCTCAGTATCCACTTCAAAACCGGAATTGACCCAGTAGGCAAAACCGTCATCTGCCCGGGAATTGCGCAGATGGTTGAATGGTACCATATCTTTAATTTCCTGACGGTTTACCAACTCTGCTGAGGACAGCGCATCTGCTGCCTTGTCCCACTGTGCTGAAGAATCGCCGAGTTCCCGCAGTTTAGTTGAAAGCTCGATCACTGTTTTCCAAGGCTCCTGCAAGTTATACTGCCTTCTCACAACACGTGTCTTTACCAAAAGGCCTAGTTCTTTATCGTCCACTGTAACAATATCACCCAGTTTCCATGCTTCGTGCTCATAACCGGTTAGCGCAGATAAATCCATTGCAGACAGTACATAAGAAACGCGAGGCTTCGAATATTCTGCAAGCCGCATTTTTGCATATTCCAGCATCTGATACGGATTTGTAAACGACGAACAATCAAGCGTCGACACCCTCACTTCACTGGAAAAAGTGTAATCTTCCACGTATTCCTTACCTCCATTAATTGAAGCGAAGGTCAATCCGTCCTTTCCATAAGCATAGAGCCTTGTCACTAATTCACGTGTATCGACTACCCGCTGAATACTTTTCAAATTCTTTCTATATGAAAAAAGCGCTCCGCTGTCGGTACCACTAAAAGTCAAAAGGTGTACCTGGCGGTTGGCGCTGTCAAACACAAGATCGCCGCCATAAATATTCTGTACGGTGCGAAGGATGGATAAGGCATTTTTTTCTGTACACTGCCATGTTCTCTTCGTGCTAACAGTAACATTTCCTACTGTCCAGCCTGTACCCAAAAGTGCATATTGCATCGGAACATCTGCAGTATCTGCATTGAATTCCCTAGGTACTTTTTCCGCACTGAAAGACAGATCATAAAACACCGCTTCAGCATATACTTGCGTAATAACACGCCCATCTTCACCTTTATTATCCGTTAAGGTACGGATCCGGTAAATGTCATTTACGATTTGCACTTGTTTTTCATTTTCCAGTGTGCTTCTTTTTGGATCATGGAACGGAAGCTTGAATTCCAGCGTATCCGCACCATTCACCTCACCAGTGACAATGATATCAAAGGCATTTTCAAGAACAGCTTCCCATGCTCCACTTTTGTCCAAAATCACAGGACGGGCAAAGCCTAACTTCTCATATGGCGCTTTCGGTATGTCATGAAGCTGTATTTCCAACAGTTTTGGCGTCTTCAATGGGTCGCTGCTGGTTAGGGTAACACGGAACCTTATATATTGCCGATTTGGCGATTGAAGTTCACCGCTGGTTCCCACAGCCTGCCATGCAGACCATTCTTCAAGATCATCGCTTGTGCTGGTCTCTACTAGAGACACTGAAGTAACACCTGCAGTATATTCGCTTGTCACAGCTACACGACCGCTGCCCGATAATGCACATGGAACCGCCCTTGTATAAAGTACGCCATTTGCAGGGTACTCGCCATCTGTTGCTTTAAGGGTGACTGCGCCAGGCTCTGCCAAAGCATCTACATCCGAAGCCGCATCCCCACCGTTTGCATGTAAAGACGACTTAAAATATAGCAGCAAATCATCAATTGTAAGCTGTGAGTCCGTTTCCAGAAACCAGTCGTCGAAGCCTCCGGCATAGTAGTAGGTATTTGCATGCATCCCCATAATAATATTCGCTATACATTCCCGGTTCAATTCTCCCGAAAAGGAACGCACAGGCGACACCCAGGTTGCCCCGTCGCTGCGATCGCATATGATGTTCTGCACCTTTTTATTGCTTACTTCAATGATGGAGGTGATAAAATACCAGCCGCCGTTTTTTAAGGTAATGGTAGCTGTTTCACTCTGGTCGTAAATTAGTGTACCGGAGGAGTTATACAACATCAGCCTAAGTCTTCCTTGATAAAGTGAAACATAAAAAATTGGCTGACCGGGTCCTTGGCGGGTATTGAATATGGGGATATATGTCTGGCCGACCGAATAGGTGGTAGGATTAATCCAACCGCCTACAACAATCTTTTCGCCCAGATTGCTAAAGAAACTCCCATCATTTTCTGCTACAAGATAGGTCTTTTCAGAAGTCGGATTAACAATATTTTGCCTAAAGTATCTTCCGAATCTTCCAGCAATAAGGTTTGCTGATGTACCTGACCAGCCGGAGATGGTAAAATGTCTGCCATGTCCCGATGAATCCATAAGCTGAAGATTTTCGTCTGGTGTTTTTTCATTAAATCGCCATAAAGCAGACGTCCTTGATGTTACAGGAAACTCACCGGTAAAATCCTCTTGGCTCGTTAGAATTGATTTTATCGCCATGTTATCACCTCCATCTGCTTTTTGCCTGTATTTTTAACTCGGTAAAGGTCGCATTTTCTGCGGCAATCTCAATATGATTAACACCTTTTCTGAAAATCGGAAAATTCAGATCCTGCAGGCTGGGAAGGCCATTTCTCAAGGTTCGGCCTGTTTCATCAATAACCTTAGCTGTTACCATGCCGGAGTCGACAATCAGAGTTTCACCTTCAGATAATGAGCCAACAATTAGCAATTCCTCGCCGTTTGTAATAAGCGAAATATAGCTTGATGAGGACGTTGATATCAAACCCTTCAAAAGATAAACCGGATTGGAATCCGCATTTCCTTTAACCCTCTCCAGCTCATGAAGACCTGTTTCAGAAAGAACAAATACCTCATCTTCCAACGCATAAGCATATGGTCCGGGACAAACAAACCGAAGTTCAAAGCTGCCCGCTGTCCGCAGTAATCGCTCACAGTCAACCGCTTCTGATAAGCGAGCCATAAAATATCGGTCGGGCAAATCATCTAGAACAAGTTGTTTAAGCCCGTTTTCCGGATTTAACCATTCAGCAACATTATCAAGAACCGATACAAGATCGGCAAAACTGCGCTGGGGAAGCACACTACAGCTAATTATTATGTTTCGTTCTGATATATCGCAGCCAAAATCTGCAATACCTGCTTTGCCCGGCACAGTTTCAAAGGAATTGCGCAGGGCAGGAGAGACCTGCCATTTGGTAAGTCTTGCTCGTATTTTCATACTTTGCGACGATATTCCATTGTAGATAAATCCCATATGCTTCCCTCCATTACGCTGTTATAAAATGTCCCTGCGCCCTTGAACCTGTCTGCATCAGGTTATATAACTCCTGTGAAATCCTACGTATGTCTTCTTCACCACGAACAATCATCTGCTGCACCACAACAAGCGGCCCAGAAGCTAAATCGCTAAATCCACCTCTTCCACTTACACTAATATCAGGAGATATATTAAAATCTGTCGGCACTGCATTTTGCATATCGTCTGCCACTCTGGCCATAGCCTTGTCAAATCCCTCACCAATACCCAGTGCCATATTGCCGCCAATACCTTCAAAAACAGTGGACGGAGATCTGATTCCAAGAAAATTCTTTACTCCATCAACAATACCGGAAAAGAAACCGGAAACCTTATCCTTAATCCAGCTACCAAGGCTTTTAATACCTTCCCAGATGCCTTTTACAATGTTCTTACCAATCTCAACCACTGAAACAACCGCCTTGCCCAAGCCTTCTATAATAGCCGCAACAATCTGAGGTAAAGACTTTACTAGTTCTGGAATGGCTTTCACAAGCCCGGCAGCAAGCTGTACGATAAGCGTAATTCCCAATTCTATGATCTTCGGCATATTGTTCGTCACAAAGTCAATGATTGTTGTAATTATCCTCGGCAGTGCTTCAATGAGTTTCGGCAGGGCGTTTAACAGTCCCTGCGCCAACCCCTGTATGATCTGAAACGCCGCATCAAGAATTTTATCCATATTGTCAAGAAGTACCTCGGCAATGAGGATAATGGCTTCGACAACAGCGGGTATCAGCTCCGGAAGCGCCTCCCCGATACCGGACGCCAGTGTGGCAATCATTTGCACCGCGGCTTCCTCCAAAGCAGGAAGATTATCGATTATGCCCTGCACCAGCGCCATGACAAGCTGCAAAGCGCCTTCTGTTATCTGCGGCAGTGCGTCGATCAACGCCTGCAATAGGGTCATGACAATCTGAACCGCCGCGTCGATAATGACCGGGAGGTTATCCACTATTGCACCGCCGATGGATGTGACGATATCCAAGCCTACCTGAATGAGGTTGGGCAGGTTTTCCATCAGCATATTTACAAGGCTTCCCACCGTATTACCGATGACCTCGCTTATCTTTGTCCAGTCGCCACCCGCTTCAGATAACCCACGAGTAAATTCCCCAAGAAGCGTAACTCCGTCGTCGGCCAATATCTGAAGCTGGGGGAGCAGTACGGTGCCCAGCATGTTCTTGGCTGCTGCGCTGCCGGCTTTGAGCCGTTGGATGCTGTCATCGAATTTGCCGAAAGCGTTCAGCGAATCCTCGCTCATAACCGCGCCCATACGTTTTGCTTCCTCGGTCAGCTCCGCTATCCCTGCCGAACCCTGTGCGATCAAGGGGTTCAGTTCTTGGGCTGATTTTCCGAAAATCTGCATGGCCAGCACGTCGCGCTCGGTTTCGTTTGACACCTTGCCAAGTGCGTCTATGGTTTCCCAGTATACCGTTTCGCTGTCGCGCAGATTGCCGTTGGCGTCAGTGACCGAAATCCCAAGCTGCCGGTAAGCGTCTGCGACCTCGCCGGTGCCTTTCCGTGCGGAAGACATGGATCTGACGTTCTTTGCCATGCTGCCGGTTAATGTATCTAAGGAGACATCCACAAGCTCCGCGGCGTATTTATACGCCTGCAGGCTGTCGGTAGACATGCCGGTTACGGTCGAGGCGGTAAGGATTTCATCGGCATAGGCAGCCGAATTTACCGACATATCCACAAGAGCTTTTCCCGCACCGACCGCTGCTGTACCAATAGCGGCCAGGGCTGCTCCCATGGCCACACCGATACCTTTCAATACACCTCCCAGTTTTTCAAAGCGCCCGCCTGCGTCATCCGCCTGATCCGCGGCCTTTTTAATTTCTCTGCCAAATTCGTCCGCCTGTTTTTCCGCTTCGTCAAACTCTTTTCCCGCATTGTCCAGCGCTTTGTTGTTCGCTTCCAGCTCGCGCTCCATTTTGTTCAGCTCTGCTTTGACGTTGTTAAGCTGTATCTGCCAGGACTGCGTCCGCTTGTCGGTCTCCCCGAAAGAGGAGGCGGCGTTGGCAAGCGCTTTCTCCAAAGTAGCAATTTTTTCTTTCTGCAATTCGATTTCATTATTCAGCACCTTGTTTCTTGCAGTAACAGCTTCAACTGATTTATCTTGCTTATCAAACTGAGATGCAACCAGGTTCATCTCGCTGCCCAGTACCTTAAAACTTTGGTTGATCTCACGAATGGCGTTCTTAAATTCCTTTTCGCCTTCAATCCCAATCTTCAAGCCAAAATTGTCTGCCACATAACCGCCTCCTTTCGAGTAAAAATTAAAAAATTATAAAAGGCTATTGTATTTCAATGCGGTTTGGCATATACTAATAGTAGGGAAAGTAGGGAATTTCCTGCTTTTCAAATCCTAAAAAGGAGGACTTAGCATGAACGTTCCCATAGTTGATAATGCAAAGGTAATGGCAAAAGGCCAGATCACGCTGCCAAAAGATATCCGCTCCAAACTTCGCCTTTCCACCGGAGACCGCGTCACCCTCATTTGCGAGGAAGACCGGGTTATCCTTATGAACTCCGCTGTCTACGCCATGAAAATGCTACAGAAAGAAATGGAGGGCGAAGCGGAAAAAGCCGGGATCCGCAATGATGACGATGTTATGGATCTGGTGAAGGACGTCCGCGCGGAGATTGAAGGTCTATGAGAGTGTTAATTGACACCAACATCCTGATCTCCGCTTCCTTGAGCTGCGAAGGAACGCCTTATCAGGCGTACATTAAAGCTGTAACACACCCCAACCATGGTATGGTTTGCGATCAAAACATCGATGAGCTTCGCCGGGTATACAACCGGAAATTCCCCCATAAGATCCAGGCGCTTGAACGCTTTTTGGCGATTGCGCTTACTGTTCTTGAAGTTGTTCCAACTCCCGCAGTTGACGTGTCGGATGAGGCGCTTGTCCGGGACGCATCCGACAGGCCAATACTCAGGGCGGCCATTGCGGCAAAAGCTGACGTGCTTGTAACCGGAGACAGGGATTTCCTTGAATCCGGCATAACAAACCCAAAGATCGTAACAGCGGCAGAGTTTTTGCAAATGGAATAAAAGCAGCTTTTTAAAGCAGGGATTACAGCCACCCTGCTTTTTTGCTGCTTATATTCCATAAGGTATCACGTCATCAATGGTCAGCATCCGCTTCGGTTTGGCCAGTCCTAAAAACTGCTTATGGCACTCCCATAAATCAAGCAGGTATCCAATAGGCATGAGCCATACTTCATCCTCTGAACGATTAAGCTGGACGGTGCCGTAATATAAAAGCCGAGTGAACAATTCCTCATCGCTCACTCGGCCGGTGTGTTTTTTAAATCATCCTCACTTTCAACATTTCTTTTGGTGCCTTTGAACATCGCTTTCATGATAGCGTCTTTATATGCTGCCAGTTCCAAAGGAGATGTGAGAAGTTCCACTGTCTCTTCGGTAAGGAGTTCACGCTTATCCTGATGTTTGAGATTGTGTATCAGAATGCTCTGGTTAGCCAGCAGTGTAATCAGCCATACCACTTCGTCAAGAGCAATTTCGAAGTTCTCGGTTTTCATCAGTTTCGTGCCGAGGTTTTCAAGACCGCCATACCTTTTTGCAATCTCCTTTGTCGCTTTAGTGGTTAGAATAAGCTGGTATTCTTCGCCGCCGATGCTGATGTTTGCGCTTCTGTCCGTATCCTGCATTATTAGCTTCCTCCTCCCACAGCAAATACCGGCTCATAAACTTCCGTATACCAGCCAGCGATAGTTTCAGGCAATACACCGGGATCGTCTTCGCTGACCTCCGCCTTCCAAGGGTGCTTTCCCTGGCCATCTGGTTTGTTACGTCTCATGACTGTCCCTTCAATGGTGGGGGTCGAAAAGGTAATGCTGTCACCTTTCGTTTGCAGATTTGTCGCCGGGATTCCGAATTTCACCCTGTAAAGCCAAAAATACCTGTACTTGCCGTTAGCTTTCTTGGCTCTAAAGCCAATTGCAACAGGCGCGCCTCCATCCTCGCTGGTGGAAATCAGCACCTTGTTGTCATCAAGGGTGGCTCCCGTCAAAACCTCAGCAGCGTCTACTCCGATATCCGCAACACCAAGAGTCAGGGTGCCGCTTTGAAATTCCTTGACCACTTCTGCCGCCCCGTCATCGGCATAAAGTGTCGCCTCTGCCAGCTCCACCGAAAGTTCCGCAGTAATCGCCTTAGCCAGCGGAACAGGCGTGTCATAGGTCTCTTCTCCGTTTTCATTCTCGGTTATTTTGGCGTAATATAACCTGTCCAGTCCGATTGTCGCCATGTCTCTCATTCCTCCCTTACTTCATATTCTTTTGCCACATCAATGGCATAGTGGTGATAGCCGGTATCGTCCTCATGGCCTATATACCGCCTGTCGGTAATGGTAAAGCCCGCTTGAAGCAATGTGTTCACTATTTCGTTTTTACGGGTAGTGTAGTTTCCCTTTATAAATAAAGACAACCGTACCTCCTGGGTTTCAGCCTGAGGCTGGTTGTCTGCAAAAACTTCAAATGTATCTGTCATTGGAGTTATGACAAGGTACTCATCCGGCGGTACACCGCTAAATACTCCGGTTTCAATGGGGATACCCAAACCATCCAATAACGAGTTTAATTCTGACAATATGCTCATATACGACCCAGCTCCTGTTCCAGTCTTGACTTCATTGCTTCGATGCAGGACTTCCTTGTAGCTGATTTTGCCGGTTTCAAAAAGGGTCTTGGAGGCTGCCCGGACTTACCATACTCAATAATATTAGCAATCTTCGCATTACTTTCCCCATCCTTCCTTGGTTCAGTAAAGCCAATTTTTATGTTGTGGTTTCCATTCCTGTCCTGTTTGGCAGGAGAGAGTCCCAAAGCATTTACCAATTCACCGGTTGCTCTGGACGGATATTTAGTGCCGCTCCCGATAACTGACTGAAGATTGGACTTCACTTTTGAAAGAACCACTTCTCCGCCTGCTTCCAGCACCTTAGGTATGATTTCGTCTGTTCTTTCTCCAAGTCTGGATAACTTGAGCAAGAACTCTTCCGGCATTTTAACTTCCACCTTAGCCACGTTGCAGCCCCCTCCTCTTATGCTTTGCTTGATTTCACCTTTTCCGCAAGCACCTCAATATACATTCCGCGTCCTTTTACGTCCTCAACACTGATAATGTTGTACCTGCCATCGCTGCAAACGAGTACAAGATCTGTGGTAACTTCCAGGTTAGGTATCTTACGGAAGCGAAACAGGGCAGACGCCTGCGAAAACGCCGCCCTGTTTGCCCATTTTTCACTGCCATGTCTGTCTTCCTTGTATGCCCTTACCGAAGCGAGAATGACATCACCTTTTTCAGTAAAACCCTCACTGTCCTTAACCGAGTTGGTTGAGATGATATCCACGAAAGTGCTCATTTTCCCGAAACTCATCAAATGCCTCCTTTCAAATATTTTCTTATACAAAAATAAAGTTGCCTTTTCCTCTTGATTTTAATAATATTAAGGTATAAACTTAATATTGTTAAAGGAGGTGCTCGTATGGCCGTCGAAATTGTTCCTGATTGGATGTCAAACCTCGAAGATGAAGATATGGTGTTCATCAAAAATTTTCTTCAAGCCTCTGGATCTCTTAAGGAAATCGCTCGCCAATACGGAGTAACATATCCCACAGTACGCCTGCGGCTTGACAAATTAATTCAAAAAATAAAAATCAGTGAAGATACAGAAAATGATCCATATATCGCACTGATTAAGCGATTGGCAGTAAATGACAAACTTGATTTTGACACTGCCAAAATCCTAATCAATGAGTACAAAAAAATAAAGGAGGCAGTACAATGAGGATTGCATTTTTAGTTCCTGCGGCACTCGTTATCTTTGCGGGTTTTATAGTACTGCAGATTTTTCTTTCAAAAAAAGATAATAAATGGTTGGGATTAATGCTTCCTATAATTTGCTTCTGCATCGCGCTTGCCGGTTCGGTTTATCAAATCTATGAATGGTCAGCAACCGGCGATGGAAATACAGCCACCAGCGCATTTGGATGGGTAAGCGTAACAGCCGCTTTCTTCTTTACCAATATCCCAACTGTCATTTTGCTTGTGATTTACTTCGCCTGCAGGGAGAAACAAAGGCGTAAAAAAGCCCTTGACAAAATGAACGTGCAGGATTTATAGCCTTTACATTCCCCATTTCCGGTCGAGGCGGAGGAGCATATTCACCGTATTCCATACCTGCTGCCCGGCCTGCACGCTATCCCCGAAAAAGCCGGCTGTCGAGCCATCCCTGCTTTCGTAGAAATGGCTCGACAGCATGATTACAGCCTGTTCGGTGGTGGGCGGCATGGGGTTTTCCAAATACCAACCTTCAGATACGTGCTGGTAGCTCTCGGCATAGGAAACGGCGGCGCGGATGTACCCTTTCAGTAAATCGTCATCCTCGTTATGCTCTAAAACAAGGTTTGCCTTGACCTTCGGAAGCAGGCTGTCAATCACGCACATGCCCGCACCTCCCGTTACGACGCTTTCTGCTGCAGTATCTTGACTGCTTCAGACAGTACCAGCTTGCCATCTACACGCTGGGTTGCCATGAATCCAACTTGTCCGGTCGCAGCATACAACTCATTAAGCCGCTTAAAAACCCTGCCCTGACGGTCTGCCACCCAGTAATAAGAAAAATCGCCGAATACAGTCGTTTTTGCTCCAGCGGCAATGGCTGGCATAAATGCAGAAGTTTTAACTGGACGATTGAGGATAGTATCCGGTGTTCCAGCAGTTACAGAAGGCTGCCAGAGATACTGACCGTTGTTGTCTTTGAGCTTCCTTATAGCTTTAATTGTCGAATCATTCATAATGAATACAGCGTTCCTGCGGTACGGAGACTTTAGGCTGTAGAACAAGTCCATGATCTCGTCAAGGGTAATGGCTGTTGCGCTCGCCGCAGTTACTCCTATCTCGCCACCGCCGTTATCTGCCAAGATACCGGTTGGCTTGCCAGATCCGTCACCGATAAAAAATGCTTCCTCCTCTTTTGCTCCGATTCGGCGGGCGAATTCTTTGGCTATATACTGTTCAAGGTTGAATACACTATCGTTTAACAATTCCTCTGACACCTTGATCATAGTAGCCAGCTTATATGCGCCGATGGATACCTGTGCAAAGGAGTCATCGCTTTCGGGAATCTGGCCTTCCTCATCCACCCAGGATGCAGTACCCTTGCTTGCCACCACAGGAATTTTCTTGTCACCGCTGGACGTGGTAATAACATTGGCAATCTGCCTAAAGATATTCTCCTCCTCCAGTGCTTCCACAAGAGTACGCTCAAAGTCGTCGGGAACAAGATATCCACCTTCGGTGTCCTCTCCAATCTGCAGCGCGTTGTGTACGTCATATTTGCGCCTGCCGCGCATCATGTTCCAGAAAGACTGCCTGTACTCATCGCTGGCACGTCCGGTTTTTTCATTGTTGCCAGATATGGAAGTGGGTTTGTCTGTAATAGGAATATTCAACGGTTTTGACAGTTCCAAATCTATGGCAGCCTGACGCTCAAGACGCTCTATTTCTTTGCCCAGCGCAATAACGTCGGCTTCCATTTTTTCATAAGTCGCGGTATCCTCCGGTGAAAGCAGTCCGTCGTTCCCGCGTTTGCTGTCGAGGAAAGCTTTAGCAGCTTCCCATACTTTAGCGCGTTTTTCACGCAGTTCCAGTATTTTGCTCATAATCAAATCCTCCTTAAGGTTTTAATAAAAAAAGCCGCTTTTCAAGCGACTCAATTGGTGTTCCTTTTGGTTTTTCTTTTGGTTTAAGCTTTTGCAGGATGGAATTTGTTACTGCCTGCCTGCTGAAGATCATTCCTCCTGATACTTCAATTTCGGATGGGAATGATTCATCCTCCAAAAACAAGATTCCATCAGCAAAGCCAAGTTCCACCGCTTTTCTTGCGTTAAACCAGCTTTCTGCATCCATTAGGTGCGATATTTTTGCCCTGGAAAGTCCGGTTTTCAGCTCATAAGCGTTGATGATGGATTCCTTTATTTCTTCCAGCATTGCGATAGCTTTCTCCATTTCTTCTGTATCACCGATGGCTATTGTCATAGGGTTGTGAATCATCATCATGCTGACTGGTGACATAAAGACGTCACCTCCGGCCATAGCTATGACCGAAGCGGCGCTGGCTGCAATACCGTCAATCTTTACCGTCACTTTGCCTTTGTAATCCATAAGCATGTTGTAAATTTGATTAGCTGCAAATATATCTCCGCCAGGGCTGTTGATCCAGATCGTTATATCACCCTCTCCGGACAACAGCTCTGATTTGAACTGTTTGGGAGTTACTTCGTCTCCCAGCCAGCTTTCTTCAGCTATTGGGCCGTCAATATATAATGTCCGGCTGCCATCATCGTTTTGTATCCAGTTCCAGAAGCGGCGAACCGGTTTTTGTTTTTGTGATTTGTTCAACTTTTGATCCCTCCGTTTCAGCATTGTTTTTGCCTGCAAATGCACCTGCATCGGCAAGCCTGGTCATGTTACCGTTAACAAGATACAGATCTCCGCCCAACTCCGCCGGAATCCGGTTCATGTCCTCAAGCTCGCGGATATCGTTAGCAGACATCCAGCCGTTCTGTCGAGCTACAGCATAACCATTCATGCGGCTTGCATAATCACCGCGCAGAAGGCCATCTACATTGAATTTGACAAAGTATGCCCGCTTCTCTGATGGTAAAAGCAGCGCTTTTTGGAGAGCCTGTTCCCAGCGCACCACCCACGGGTCAAGCGTGTATTTAACAAATTCCAGAGATTGCTGTTCGATGTTTGAAAAGCTTGACTTTTCAAGATCTCCAATCATATGGGGAGGTACTCGGAATATCCGGGCAATTTCATTTATCTGAAACTTTCTTGTCTCTAAAAACTGTGCCTGTTCGGGTGGAATGCCGATTGGTTGAAACTTCATTCCCTCTTCCAGAACTGCAATGCGATGAGCATTGGCACTTCCTTGATAAACAGCGTTCCAGCTTTCTCGCACCTTTGCCGGATCCTTTAATACGCCAGGATGTTCCAGAACGCCACCCGGATTTGCTCCGTTGGCAAAAAAGGATGCACCATACTCCTCACAGGCAATAGCTATGCCTATGGCGTTCTTGGCCATAGCAATAGGGGAGTATCCGATCAGTCCGTCAAAACCGAGTCCCGGGATGTGAAGAACCTCATCACTTCGTAGGTATATAAGGCCTGCTTTTGGATTAACCCTACTCTCATCGCTGTCGCGCCGATAAGTGTAAAACAGTTCTCCGTTTGGAGCCCTGTCTACCGTCATTTTGTTTGGCAAAAGTGGATAAAGCGCCAGCACTCGTCCGGAACCGTCCCTAATAATTTGAGCGTAAGCATTTCCCCATAAAAGAAGATGACTCATCAGTGTTTCTCGGAACACGAATGAAGTCATCTCAGGGTTTGGTTCGTCATGGAGCAAATAATAGAGCGGGTGGGTCAACGCTTTTTCTTTGCCACCGTCTTCTTTATAGCGGTACACATGAAGCGGAAGCCCGGCGATGGCTTCTGCAAGTATCCTTACACAGGCATACACTGCAGTTGTCTGCATAGCAGTCCGCTCATTGACAGCTTTTCCGCTGGATGTGCCGCCGAAGAAAAAGCTATATGCATTACCGAACAGGCTGTTTTTCGGCTTATCCCTTGCTTTGAACAAACGGGAAAATACACTCATATAATCAACAGCCCCCTTTCATCATAAATTGATCCGTTGCGTTCATCCCCGTCATGCCTTAACGCGCGGTCAAGCGCCATAATTAACGCTACCGCACCATCTATTCTCTCGGTGGATTTTTCTTTATCCGGCTTAATGTTTCCGGCGGGATCGGTTTTGACATAGATATTGTCCATCATCCACCGCAGTACTGGATTACCACCATGGGCGATGCGTTCTTCCAATGTCAGCTTCATCAACTCTTTTGTAGGCGGCGACATATCCTTGAAACCCTGACCGAATGGAACAACCGTAAACCCCAAAGCCTCGAGGTTTTGCGTCATCTGAATTGCGCCCCAGCGGTCAAAGGCTATTTCCTTAATGTTATATTTCATTCCGAGTTCCTCAATAAAGGTTTCGATAAAGCCATAATGCACGACGTTACCCTCAGTGGTATATAAAAAGCCTTGCCTCTCCCAGACATCATAAGGCACATGATCTCTCCGCACACGCTGATCAATATTCTCCTCCGGTATCCAGAAAAAAGGTAGAATCTGATATTTATCAGATTCATCAAGCGGTGGAAACACCAGCACAAAGGCGGTAATATCGGTAGTAGATGACAGGTCAAGTCCTCCGTAACAGGTTCTGCCGCGCAATTTTTCTGCATCAACAGGAAACGCACACTTATCCCATTTATCCATTGGCATCCAGCGCACCGATTGTTTCACCCACTGATTTAAGCGGAGCTGACGGAATAAATTTTCCTCTGCAGGATTTTGCTTGGCATTTTCACAAGCCACCCTCAATTTTTCGATGTTGACTGTAATGCCCAGTGACGGGTTAACCTTTCTCCATACCTTTTCACTTGTCCAGTCATCGGTATCGGCTGCGCTGTAGATAACAGGGTAGAAAGTCGGATCTATCTTACGCCCTTGAAGAATATCCTCAGCCTTTTGATGTACTTCCCAGCAGATGGAATTGCGGTCTGTGCCAGCAGTTGTGATCAGGAAAAACAGCGGTTGTTTTCTTGCATCGCCAGATCCGTGAAGCATTACATCATAAAGATCCCTGTTTGGCTGAGCATGGAGTTCGTCAAATACCACACCATGGACGTTTAGGCCATGTTTTGTATATGCCTCCGCTGAAAGCACCTGATAAAAACTGCCTAACGGTTTATAAACCAGCCGCTTCTGTGACAGCATTGGTTTAATTCGAGATTTTAATGCCGGACACTGTTCCACCATATCTACTGCAACATCGAAAACAATGGATGCCTGCTGACGATCAGACGCACATCCATAAACCTCGCCACCATGCTCGAAATCACCACAGGTAAGATATAAAGCAATTGCCGCTGCAAGTTCGCTCTTACCCTGCTTTTTTGGAATTTCTATATAGGCAGTGTTAAACTGCCTGTATCCGTTAGGTTTCAAGATTCCGAATATATCCCGGACAATCTGTTCCTGCCAGTCAATTAATTCAAAAGGCATTCCATACCATTCACCCTTGGTATGCTTCAGGCAGTTTATAAAAGTAACAGCGGCATCCGCCGCTTCCTTGTCATATCGAGAACCTTCCGCCATAAACTTGGTTGGTTTATACCGTTTTAACTTCCGCAGCTTTGCCGCCTCCTTTCCTAAAATTGAGCAAGAAAAAAGGAACCTCATGGATGAAGTTCCTCTCCTTAGTGGATTTCTATGAAACTTGTTACGTTATAACCGTTATCGTTTGCCTGTCAGGATAAACTCGGCATATTCTTTCTTGTGTTCATTAAGAAATACTACTAATTCATAAAACCCCATTTTATATGCCTCTTCCTGTACTCTTGGCAAGTCAAACATATTACAGGCACCGCTGTCCCGTATGGCTATAATCTGCCGATAAATCTTATCAGTTATCAGATTCTCGTTACCCATGTCCTACACCTCTGACTTCTCTGCCGCTGAAATTGAATCTCTTACCGCTTTATTGAGAAACGAAATATCAAAACCCGCATCTATATAGCCCTGCCGAATCACCTCGTAATAGTAACGACCCGGTGCTCCCAAAGGTCTACCTTCATTCATGATATACACCATTGCGGGTACCCACTGCCCTTTGAAACGTACCTTAACCGTTTCTTTCCGGTATAGATGCGGATAACCTTCATATCTGTCCAGCGCCTTCTCATCATTAGGCATGATTCTCCAAAGCATTACCGGTACACTTTCACCTTTTTGTTTTTCTATTGTCGCTACTGCGCCGCCATTCCCTCCTCTGAATAACAGCCGGTATCCTGTGAGTTTTGCACTCCCCAGCACTTTTGCCGTTGGGCAGCGGTATGCCATCTGCCTTAAGTTCAGATTGCTTCCGTATGCTAAATATATGGTTCCTTTTTCTTTGCTCATCGTATCATCCTCCTTGTATTTACCAAGGCAGAGGCGGAGATCTACCCCTGCGCTTGTCTATCTATGCTGCCCGAAACCGCCATGCTGCGTTACCATCAAGGTGTTTGCAAAGATGCTCCCGGCAGTTTTTGAACTCATCACCAATAAGTCCTATGCGGTTGAGATATGTCCGCATGGCAAACTTCTCATTTTCAACCTGTGGTTTCTTGCTGGAAGCGCATTTTTGCGTTAACGCCTGATGGTTTAACGCAAGGGCAAGCACTATGTAGCTTCTAATTTTTCCCGCATGAAGTTCGCTGTTAAAGCCTCGAAGCTCAATTGTCCCATTGCCATTAAAAAAGCTGTGCAGGTTCAAAAAGTGGTATCTGCTATTATGGTAATGGGTGCTTCGGCTTTCGCTGTAACCTTCGTACCAGATGCTCTCAATCGCCGCCATGGTTTTGGGCTTACGCCGATTCATCTTCTCAACCAGTGCCGCATCCATCTTTTTACAAAACCGCATCCTGTCCGGCTCAATCTGCAATGCTTTATAGAAAAGGTCATTCTTGCTGGCGATAATGTTGATAAAATTACGGATGCTTCGCGGTGTGTGGTCTGCACCGTCTATATGGATATGAATTCCACAGCTTGTGTTTGCAAAACCTCCAGCCTTGCGAAGCCTTCTTATCAATTCCTGCAGGGTTTCAATGTCTTCGCGGTATGTCAGTATCGGGCTTACCAACTCGACGCTATATTCCCGGCCAGCCGCCACAATCCTGCCGTTTTCCTTTTTCTGAGTCCGGATGCTCCCGTCGCTCATGAATTTCCATATCCGTCCATCCGGTGCAATAACCTTTTGGGTATCGTAATAATCTCCGCTGGATTCAACCCTCCCTCCAAGAAAAGCTGCTGCAGTTTTTGCCGCTTGTTTTCTTGTCATCCCCGTCAATTCTACCTCGATTCCAAATCTCGTTGTAAGCATTGCGCTTTCTCCTCGCTTTCTCTGTGTTTTTTGCCCTTTGGCAGTGTACATTAGGCCATTGAAAACACAGGATAGCAAGGCAATTCTGCGTGAGTTTCCACTGGATTTTGAACAATTTTACACATCTTGAATTGTGTACATTTACAGCTTTCTGATCACATCTATACCATAGGCTACACCCAAAGAAGAACCGCAGTCCCAGTTGATATGAACAGTTCCGATATCATCCACGAAAGATACTGTTCCTTGGTCTCCCGGTTTCAGCTTAGAATACGGATCATCCATGCAGATAAGCTCAACACGTGTTCCCGGCGGATACTGCTCTTTAATGCGAAGGACTGTTTCTTTTGAAGGGAAGCCTCTTGCACTCATAGTTCGTCCTCCTCTCCAGGATAATATGCGGCATACTTTGGGTAATCTCTACCATCCGGCATTACCAACACTCCATCAGACCGTCCCCGCTGCTTAACCAGCAGGCAACGCCACACTCCATCCTCATTAACGTGACAAAGCCCTTTGTTTTTCTCAATAAATGTGCGGTCAACACATAGGTCGGCAACGAAGTTATCATAATCAATCTTTGATAGCTCGATAGTTTTTACAACTACAAATCGTTTTCTCGTCTCATACCGATGCGGCACTTTTAAATCCTCTATTCTAAACGGATGCTTGACAAAGAAGGCGGTGCTATGAAAATCATTCATTTTCGTCCACCGCCTTTGCTCTGCCTTTCCGATACGCCCCGTTACCGGACAGCCTTGAAAGTAACACCTTGCGTTCAGTTTTGAAGTTATCACCTATAAACCCCAACCTAAGCAGGAAACAGCGAAAAGCATATTTTTCATTATCTGTTGGTTTTTCTTTTCGTAGTACTCGCTTCTGTAATATTGCCTGTTCTGCCATCTGCTTTGCCAGCGTTATATAGGTCTGCACTTCATCAGCATTTAAAGTCGCGTTCCAGAAAGGGAAGGAAATCTCATCATTTTCAGCTAAGACTACAAGTTCCCCCTCAATCAACATTGCCTTCTTTATCAATGTCTCTTTGCTGGCCAGCATATTATTTAGGTTTTCAAGGCTAATCGCGCTAAAGCCCTCCAACGAAAGAGTAATTGTCATGGTCCCCTCTGCTGAAAAGCCCTCCACATTCAACGTGTCAATAACTGAACGGATGGTTTTTATTCCATTGAGACTGATTTTCGGTGAGTGAACCACACTGTCCCTGTCAATCGTCCAACTGCCAGCAGATTTTTCGTCTTTAATCTCATACAAAAACTCCGGTGCTCCGGCATAGCGCACCTGGCCTTCAAGGGCTTCAGCTATGACCGAGGCAATGGCTTTTCTCTCCTGACCGACAATCTTCTGTGAAAAGCGAAAGCTGTTATTGCTCATGCCATACACCTCCCCTCAAATAAGCTAAAACATTTTTGATTCCCATAAAAAATCCCACCTTTCCTTTTTGGTGGGGTACATTAACGCTCTGTTTTGAGGGGAAAGCAAGGACATTTTTAATCAATCTGTGTTTCCGCGTAAGGTATTTTTTCACTACCTGTTACCAAGAATACTGAATCTGCGCCAAATTGTGAAACATAGCGCTTTACAATCACATCACAGTATTTCGGGTCAAGCTCCATCATAAAACAAACCCGCCCGGTCTGCTGTGCCGCAATCATTGTCGTACCAGAACCACCGAACAGGTCAAGAGTTAAATCTCCAATATGGGAACTATTGAGCATTGCCTTTGCTACAAGCGATACCGGCTTCATGGTAGGGTGCTCCTCCGATACTTTAGGACGGGGTATCTCCCAAACATCCGACTGTTTACGGTCTTTAAGCGGGCAAAGGCGTGTTCCTTCAAGCCAACCGTACCAGATCGGCTCGTACTGGGTATGATAGTCCTTTCTTGATAGTACCAAGCTGTCTTTTTTCCATATAATTGTGCTCGACCAGTGATACCCTGCCTCCCGCATGACGTTCATCAAACTGCCCCATTCCTGAGCACTCATTACCACATAGGTCATGCATCCGGCTTCAGAAACCTCTTTCATGCATTTAAAAGCGCACAATAAAAAAGCGCCGAATTCTTCGGTGCTCATATTGTCATTTAGAATTTGTCTTGGCTTCCAGCTTGGATGCCTGGTATCTGAACCGTAATCAACATTCCAGGGTGGGTCGGTGAAAACAAATCTCGCCTTTTGTCCGTTCATCAGCTTTTGCACATCTGAAAGCATGGTGCTATCACCGCACATCAGACGGTGGCTGCCAAGTACCCATATGTCGCCCTTTTTGGTAACCGGAGTTTTAATCTCTGCAATTGCCTTTTCTGTATCGAAATTATCTTCTTTGACATTAGCGGTTGTTTTATCACGGAACAACTCATCAATTTCCGAAGCATCAAACCCGGTAAGAGAAACGTCAAAACCATCTTCATTTAAATCCATAAGCAGATCGGTCAAAAGCGGAATATCAAACTCGCCGCTGATTTTATTCAGTGCAACATTGAGCGCCTTTTCCCGCTGTTCATCCAAATCAACTACAACACAGTCGATCTCCTTATACCCCAAAGCTGTAAGTACTTTATAACGCTGATGTCCGCCGACAATATTCCCGGTGCGTTTATTCCATATGACCGGCTCTACATATCCAAACTCTTCAATGGATCGGCGGAGTTTCTCGTATTCAGGATCGCCCGGTTTTAAGTCCTTCCGCGGGTTATATTTCGAAGGTTTTAATTTTTCTGCTGGTATTTTCAGTATATCCATAAATCTTAACCCTCCAGTTTGACGGCTTTTTCGCCGGTGAATTCCTCCCAGCGCTTAACAGCTAAATCACAGTAAACAGGGGATAACTCCATTGCGTAGCATTTACGCTCGGTCTGTTCAGCCGCAATTATAGTAGTTCCGCTACCAGAGAACGGCTCAAGCACAATACCGCCTTTGTCGCTGTGCATTTTGATGCACCGCCATGGAAGCTCCACAGGGAACATTGCAGGATGCTCCTTGTTTGCCCGTACAGTGGTCATCTCCCATATCCCAGCATAACCCCATTTCTTGCGTTCTTCCTTTGTAAGCCGTTTCACAAATTTATAACTGTGTCCCGCAAAGGCTGAAAGCCATACATATTCCTGATCGTTATATTCCTCAACTTCTCCTTTATTGCTGAAGGCTGAAATATACTCATACTGCTGAACCGGCTTGTTTGAAACAAGATGATAAGGTCCTACACCGAAATTTTGCCCTTGTTTCTTCCAAATGCGGATCCAGATAGGGCGGTAACCGTTGTCCAAGAACATATTCACGCTGTAAACACTGGTGGGTTCAATAAACTGAGATCCGGTGGCATAGAGATCACCTAAGTTCCAGCAGACAATATCTGCATACCTGCACAGGTTTCTAATCACTGGGCGTACTGTCTCGAACCATGGTTCAATCCCGGCCTTTTCATATTCTTTGCCTACCCCATATGGAGGGGAAGTTACTGCCATCTGTGCGTGACACCCTTCCATCAACTTCTCAAAATCCTCATCCTTCGTAGAGTCGCCGCACATCAAGCGATGATTCCCGAGAAGCCAGATATCGCCCCGCTTCGTTACCGGCTCGCACTGCACAATTTCCTCATGCGCTTTATCTATGTCAAAGCTGTCCTGCACCGCTTCCTTGGCATACCATCGGTTGAGCAGTTCGTCTATTTCAGAAGCGTCAAATCCTGTGAGCGAAACATCAAATGCACCTGCGTCCAACTCAGCCATCAGTTCAGCCAGTTTATTCTCGTCCCACTCTCCCTGAATCTTATTAAGAGCAAGATTGAGCGCTTTTTCCCTCTGGGGGTCAAGATCTACAACGACGCAATCTATCTCTGTCTGTCCCAAGTCCAGCAAGACCTTTAAGCGTTGATGCCCGCCTACCACATTACCTGTTTTTTGGTTCCAGATAACAGGCGCCACATAGCCAAATTCCTCTATTGACCGTTTTAGCTTTTCATATTCCTTATCGCCAGGTTTTAAATCCTTGCGCGGATTGTATACTGCTGGATTAAGTTTTTCAACAGATATTTTTTGTATGTTCATGCTGTATTCTCCTGTTCAATATTTTCTTAAGACCCTTTTTTGCGCCCTCACAATCTCCGTTTATTACTTGTCCCCGCAGGGTCTTAAACTGTTGCTTCGTTAAATGGTCTTTATATTTTCTTAGTTCCCTAAGAAAGATTGAATTTGTTTTATGCATCAGCCACCCCTCCTGGCTGTCAGTAGTTTTTCCATCACATCGTCGTGGGGAGTGGCCCCCTTGTATTCGGTAGCACAGTTTTCCCGCACGACTTGATAAATTTGATACCACAGGTTATTGGCCTGTTTCATAAAGCTTTGACTCATAGCCACATAAGGTGACGGGATGGCATTGCCAGTTGTCGGATGCTTAGCAAGAAAGCCAAATTCAGTGATACATTCCTCGCACTGAATCCACCGCGCCACACTCTGGGCATATTGCTCTATAAGCTGCGCAGGGATAAGGTGAACACACCTGCGTTCCTTAAGCCACTGCCATGTTTTTTCGTATATTTCCACCGCCAGTGTTGTTTTTCCGTTCTTCTGCTTTGCAGCAAGATAATCCCTCGGTGGCGGCATGCTCTCTCCTTCCAGTTCTGCAGCATCCGTAAACTCCATTACCATGAGCTTTCGTCTGCCAGGGTTTCCTTCCAAAATCTTATCCGCCAGCGGCTTTTTCTTCTGTCCTGCGCCAATGCGCGCCCCGCCGCGGTTGGTACCGTCTTTTGCCATACACATCATCTCGATTCTAAAATTAATTGGGGCCCCCGCAAAGCCGCAGGCTTTGTGGGGAGAGGAGGAGCAACGGAGCGGGCGAGCTTTTGACGCTGGCGTCAAAACGAGCACAGCGCAGTTTGCGACGACGAGGGATATACCCCGTTTGAAACTGCGATTTTTCGCGCGTGAACCCCCGCCCGTTGCACGAAACATAACCACCAGAGATTTTGACCCCCCTACCGTCTTGCCCACCGCTCCCCTTCGCGGGCAGTAATCGATGAGTGGCATTGCTTACACAGGCTCATAAGGTTGCTGTCTGCATTGGTTCCGCCTTTGGATAAAGGGATGATATGATGTACCTCTTCAGCTGGTGTAAGCCTTCCGTACTTTTGGCACTCCTGGCAAAGCGGATGTTCTGAGATATATCTGTCCCGGATGCGCTTCCATGTCCTGCCGTATCGTTTCCTTGTTTGAGGATCGCGCTCATATTTGTTGTAGTATGAGTCGGCTTGTTTCTGGTGTTTCTCGCAGTATCTTCCGTCCGTCAGCTCCGCACAGCCGGGATAGCTGCACGGGCGCTTGGGTTTTTTCGTCATAGTCCCATCTCCCATGCACAGAAAAAGCCCTCAGGGCGTTTGCCCAAAAGGCTTCTGTGGCTTTAACATATTATTTCATGTTATCAGTATAGCACAGATGAAAACAAACAAACCGCCATCAAACCGCCATCTTTTATTTGCCGAACAGCATCAGTGAAAGACGGGAAAGCGCCTTGCTTCTCAGGCGTTCAATCTGTCTTTCGCTGTAATTGAGCTCGCACTGAAGCCTTGAAGCCGCCCCGGAACGCTGATTGCCTGTCATGTAAAACTCACGCAGGATATGCTGTTCCTCATCTGTCAATGCGCCCCACGCCGGTTCAAACCAGCCCATGTATTCTATCGCCTGACGGTAGCGTTCCTGAAGCACGTCCAGCTTATCCAGAGACTCCGCCAGCGCTTCCTCTCCGCTTCGCGGGTTCCACACCCTCGGAAGGCCGGTTATCTTAGCCGTCCGGGGACTGATCATCCGGTCGTAAAGTTCCTTTATTTCCTGTGGCGTAATGTTGATGACATTCCGCATGCTGTTGTAGTCCTTGATGGCGGCGATCGTCGCCGCCGGTTTGTCTATGTATCTCCACGCTATCACGGGCGCCCACCTCCAAGTTTTCAAGAATGGATAAGCCGTTTATAACAGTTCTGACATCCTCGACACTTGTAACATTGTAGGCCTCGCCCTTTGCAGCCTTGATTTTTCGCATCGTTGCTTCCTGAAGCTTTGTCAGCCTGCCGGACGCTGCTTTCACCTCAAAGGCGACAAACCTGCCTTTAATGCAGCAGATGATGTCCGGCAAGCCGGCTGTGCCGTACATGCCGCCATGCTCCTTCCAGCAGAAGCATTCCGGCACAGACTTTAAATACCTCATGATTGCGGACGTAATTTCCTTTTCCGCCATAATTTCACCTCATTTTTTTGACGGGTTTGACAGGAAATCCACATACCTTTATATATATTTCATTTTTTCTCTATACCTATCTAATCCCTGGTTTCATGCAAAAGAAAAGGAAAAAACCCGTCAAATCCGTCAGAAGCAAGCTGTAGTAAGGTTTTCGCTGGTCTTAAACCCGTCAAAGGCCGTCAAAAACTACTCCCGCAGCCGCAAGCCGCGCCACGTTCGCCGCTTGCCCAGCTTGTCTACCGCTCTGCAGACCTGTTCTCCGTACGATTCCACATCCTTGTTGAAATTGGCCTGGGACATTGGCTTGAAGCCGTTTTTCAAGCAATAGTCCCTGTATGCCTGGAACAGCTCCTCCCGGACGCATTCCGCATCGTCTTCCAGCACGCAGCATTCCTCCACAAACGACAGGGTGCTGTTGCTCTCCACCTTGTATCTCTGCAGCTCCGCTTTCGTGCTTTCGGTTTCCGTAAACGCATAGCTGTTCGCAATCAGACGTTTGAGCCCTTCAAGCGCCCACATAAAGATGCCGTCACGTTCCGCCGCGAGCTTCTCTATCAGGTTCGGATCACGCTTTTCCGGCGGCACCGGGTTTTCGAAGCGGATGATAATGAGTCTGCGGTAAAACCCCTCGCTTCGGTCTCCGTAGTTACGGGGGATCTCGTTGCAGGAAAACAAAAGCCGGGCGTAAGGCTTGAAGCTGAACGGATTCTTGTTCTTGCGTTCGGCAGTGATGTAGTCCTCTCCCGTCAATGCCTTGAAAATGCCGTTGTCGTCCACGCTTTTTGAAGGCAGGTCGGCAAAGATGTTTGCAAGTTTCCCGAACAATTCTGCTGTCTTGAACCGGTCGGAAAGCGACTGCCACGGGATGTTGCTGACGTTTTCGCCCCCGAGCAGGATTTCCTGCGCCACTGAAAGAAGCGTCGATTTGCCCGCGTTGGGCGCGCCCACCAGAACAAAGCTTTTCTGCGCCTTGTTGACCGGGATGAGCAGGTATCCAAAGATCTCCTGCATCAGATAGATTTCCGCGTCTCCCAGAATGCTCTCAAGGAAGGCCATGAATTTCGGACACTTTGCGCTTTCATTGTACGAGGCTTTAAGCTGCACCGTAGAATAGTACTCCGGCGTGTGCGCCTTGAAGCTCCCGTCCAGCACGTTATACAGCCCGTTTTTAAGGTTGATGATAAACGGGTTGCAGTTGATTTCCCGGATGGGCTTGTAGATGAGCATGCGCCACTGGCCTTCGGCGTCGTTGATCGCCGACATGGTTGCGTACCGCTCGATAAGATGCCCGCGCACTTTAGCCGCCGCCTGCAGATCGGATGCAGCCTTGTATACGCCGTTTTCGTAGATGTAATAGCTTTCTGCACCGTAAAAGGCGCTGACGTTTTTGGACATATGGCTTGCCAGCAGGCCCGGGATAAAGCGCAGCCCGCCACGCTCGGAGGGTTCGTACCAGTCCGGTAGCTCTGCGCCCATGGTTTCACGTTTTGTTTCCTTGCTTTCGCGGTATTCCTTGTATAAATCCTTCTGCAATGCGGAAAGGGATTTTACCGCTCCGGCTTTCAGTCCAAAATGCTCCTTCATTTCGTATTCAATGAACGTGCTTGCTACGACCGGATCCGCATTGTATAAAAAATCCCTTATGAATTCCTGCGCTTTCTGCACGTTGTCCACAGCCGACTTTGCAACCGGCTGCCCGGACAGAAATTCGCGCAGTTCCTCCACAGCCAGCGGCTTGTAGCAGAGGGCGGCAGGCGCCTTGCATCCGCAGGAGCTGTCCTCAAACTTGGGGCACTTGAAGCCTTTTCCCGTGATCGTTCTGCAGGTGATGGGTTTCGTGCCGCTCTCCAGAAAATGATTAATTTTGTCCTGCGTTTCTTTATGGCTGTACTTAGGGTATGGCTTTGACAAGGCGTGGATCAGCCGCTCGCCGCCCTCAAAAACCGCAAGGTTTGAAATCATCGCATACCAGTCATGCTCAGAGAGCGTTTCTGCATTGTCCCTGCATTGCTGTATAAACAGGCAGCGCCTGCCGACCAATTCAAGTCCTTTTCTCGTTCCTTTCGGAGCGGGCGTTCCGGGTTTCGGTTCTTCCCGGATATCCGGCAGCGCCGCTTCAAGCTCCTCCTGCGTGTAGCGCAGCTCGGGGCTGAATTTGATGCATTCCACCATGACAGGCTCTTCCTTGCAGTGGTAAAAGCCTGGCAGGCGGAGCACCCGGCTTTCGTTGACGCAGGCCGGATCACCGTTGAATTTGGCAATCAGGCGTTTTTGCACCCTGCGGAAATCCTCAACTTTTGCATCCTTCATCAGCCAGTATGTGTGCAGCGATTTTTTCGTCCTGACAATCAGCGACGGCTCGACTGGAAACGCTTCAATTGCGGCAAGCTGCTCCTCGAAGCTCAGGCTGTCGCACTCCACAAACTGCGCGTTGATGCGGGTAATGTCCGCGTCCTCATGGCCACCGCAGTTGACGACAAAGAAAATGCCCCGGTTCTTTGCGTTATGTTTTTTTAAAGTTTCCATCATGCTGCCGATCCTGCCCGCCGGGCATTCCAGCTTAGCGCCCTTGAAGGCCGGATCTTTCCGGTCGCTGAATATCCGCAGGCAGACCGTTTCGCCCGCGTCGAAAAACGGGCGCAAAAACTCCTCGATGGGAATATTGAGCGCTTTAACCCCTTGCATGTTCCTTCACCTCCGCGCATTGCCCGGTGAAATGCCGGACGGGGATGCTGAGCCGTTTCGCCTTTTCCAGTTCTATCGCCATGCCGGGGGATATTTTATTACCGAAACACCACAGTTCATGGCATTTTGAGAGCAGAACCAATCCCATAAAGATGGCAAGGTTCCTTTCGGCTTTGTCGCTATTATCCATAAACTGCGGAAACAGCAGATGGGGGGCCAGCGGTATTACGCCTTTCATTACGGCAAACCGGCAGTAACACCTTGCCCGCTCCAAATTATGCTCAACATCTCCTGCCAGCGGCGAGCAGATGAACACCAGCGGACGGAATGCCGCTTTTTTTGCTTCCCGCTCAATGGCAAGCAGCGCTTCATAAGCCGTCAGATCAAGGTATCCTTCGGCGTTGTATTTGCTTATGCTCATGTATTAACCCCCTCGATTATTTCCTTTAATTCTCCAAACCTCACTCCGAATGCCGCTTCTGCAACAATCGGCACGTCAAACTCCTCAAAAGGCCGCTCTTCCATGCAGGCTTTAATAAATGCCCCCGCCTCGCGCACCTTGTCCTCCGGAAGCTCAAACACCAGCTCGTCATGTATCTGCAAAACCGGTCGCAGCCACATCCTCCAGGGCAGTCCCTCAATGATGCGGCCTAGCGCCAGCTTCAAAATATCCGCCGCCGTTCCCTGTATCGGAGTGTTCAGCGCGCACCGCTCGGCGAAGCTCTTTTTGCCCCAGTCGGCGGAAGCAATATCCGGCAGATAGCGCCGCCTGCCCAGCCAGGTTTCCGTATAGCGCCTTGATGCCGCGCGCTTTTTTGTTTCCTCCTGCCACTGGGCGAGCTTTGGATAACCTGCTTTAAGATTTGCTATAATCCGCTCGCATTCCGGAAGCGGAGTGTCCAGTCCCGCCTTGAATTTCAGGTTCCGCTGAAGCCCTTTTGGGAACAGGCCGTAGAACACCCCGAAGTTGCAGTTTTTGGCGGTAGCCCGGCGTTCCTTGTAATGTTCGGCGTTTTTGTCCGCCGCCTGCTCGAAAGGAATGCGGTAGATAACGGATGTAGTTTGGGCATGGATATCTCCATTGTTCCGGTAGGTTTCCAGCATCCTCTCGTCCCGGCAATAGAACGCTCCGACACGAAGCTCGATCTGGGAAAAGTCCAGTGAAAGCAGTGCTTTACCTGTTGGAGCAATAAAGAAATTGCGCACGCCAACAGGGTCGTTGTCTTTGCGGGGACAGTTTTGCAAATTTGGATTTCTTGCCGCAAAGCGTCCCGTTTCAGTGCCCAGCGGAAACAGGTCAGGATGAATCCTGCCGGTGACGCTGTCGATATGCTCCAGATACCCGTCTATGTAGGTGGACTTGATCTTGCCCCATTTGCGGTACTCCTGCACCAGTTCAAACAGCGCTGCAAGCTCCGGTCGGTTTTCGCGGCACCATTCCGCAAGCAGGATCATGGCCTCGTCGTCCATAGCCTCCTGGTATTTGGCCGTTGTTTTAAATACCGGCAACTTCAGGTCGTCATAAAGATATTTCTTAAAAGCCGAGGTTGAAGCGTTCGCCCCAATATTCACGTCGCCGATCATAAAAGCGATCTCTTCTTTTAATTGCTTAATTCTTTCCTCGGCCTCCGCTTGTTTTTTAAGCATCAGTTCTTCATCCACCAGCAATCCATTGTACTTCATCAAACCGACATAAACGGAGGCGGGCGATTCGAGCTTTTCCACGATAAAGCGGTGCTTGGGCAGATACCGGTCAAACCAGTTATTGAAAAGATAATACAGCCGCAGTGTATAATCGCTGTCGGCGCAGGCATAGCGGATGGTTTCTTCGTCCTGCGGATCCAATTCATCGAAATACCTGCCTGCCGTCACCGTTTCAAAGCCTGGCAGTTTTTCGCCGAACAGCTCCGGCACCAGCGTTTTCAGCCCGCTGTCTGCAAGTGTCCTAAAAGTTGTATTGCTTTTCAGCGTCATCTGCGCCGCCGCGATGGTGTCGTAGCAGGGTGGCTGCTGTACGATGCCGAGGGCATATAAAAACATCGCCTCGAAGCTCAGATTATGCGCTATTTTCACAATCTCTCTATTTGCAAATACTCTCTCCGCCAGCCATCGCATGACCTTTTCAGGCGAACCGGCATTCTTGCCGGTTTTATGCCTTAACGGAACATAAACCGCCGTTCCTTCGGAAACGGAGAAACTCACGCCGACAATGTCAGCTTTGTGCGCGTCCAGCGCTGACTTTACATCACTGCGGTATCCCTCCCGAGGCGCGGTTTCAAAGTCGAAGGCAACCAGCCGCGCTCCGCCAAGATAGTCCTGCAATTTAGCTAAATCTGTCACGCATCTGTATTCCATAGCTCCTCCTTGCCGCCTGAAGCTGAGAGGCGGCATGCGCCGCGCTCCCCGCCACAGGCTGTATTTCATTTCAAAGGTTCAACCGGGGCCCCCGCGAAGCCTGCTTCGTGGGGTGGGGTAACCCCTCCGGTTTCGGGATCCGCAAACGGCGCTTCATCACTGTCAATTTCAGCCGCATTATCCACCTCAAAGCCGACGTGTTTGCTGTATGCCCTGACCTGCTCGGACAACCTGCCAATGAGCGCATATTCCTCGGAAGTGAGCGGCCTGTCGACGGCGAACTGCGCCTGCGAATAGGCGATGCCGCCGCTGTTTGTCGCTTTCTTTAAAGAAAAGCGGGTTACCACACTGTTGGATTTCCTGCCCTTGGACAGCAGCCTCTTGATGTATTTGGTAAATTCCTTAAGGGAGCCGGTGGGGAGTGACAAGAGCAGCGGGAAAATCTCCCCCTCGCGCAGCACATAGATCCTGCGGCGGTTCTTGCATGCCTTGCTGCCGTTTTCGCCAGTGCCGAACAGGTTCAGCGGGCAGGCGGCGCAATTTCCGCCCGGGTCGCCCTCGCCGGTTATGCCGTCGAAGCTTCCACAGTCGGGCGGCTGGTTTCCTCCGGTATACTTGGTCTTATAGTAGGCATGAAGCGGATGATGGTATAAAATCACTGCTGAAAATTCCTTGACCGCATCCGGTTCGCCCGGGTTTTCTCCGGGCACTTCAAAAACGGTGCTGCCCGCCGACGGGATTTTAATCCTCTCAAAGCTCATATCCAGGCCGTCCAGCTCTTCTGCCATCATTCCTGCCATGTTGAAATTGGCAAGCCTCAGAAAACCGTTGTCCTGCTTGGTTAATGACGTTTCTTTTTTAGCTGACATAATTCCATACCTCCATTTTTCAATGTGTTTTCTACTTTTCGCATAATTACTTTGCCGCTTTTCTCATCCCGACCGAGGTTTTTTCAAAGACGTTCACAAGTCCTGAAAGCCAGCCGGGAAGCTCATCGTTGTTTTCTTCCATCTGCTCCTTGACAAATGCCGACAGGGAGTTGGCGTTGACCGTTTCATAGACCAGGTCGCCGAACCCGGCTTTTTTGAGCGCGGAATACAGTTCCTCTTTCCGGCCTGCCACAGCAGAAGCCCTCGTCGTGCCGGTCAGATAGAACATCACGCCGCCCCGGGTAAAGTTCTGCGTTTCGGTTTCCGCCATCAGCTCCGACAGGCGGTATTCTGTCTCGTCGATCCTGTCGTTTATTTCCTTGAGTTCCTGCTCTGTTGATTTCTTCAAGTCCTTAAGTTCTTTAAGCTGCTCGGCCAGTTCAAACATCTTTTCGCTTTCCAATGTACTTCACCCCCTTGCCGCAAAAGGATTGAGCCCGCTCTGGTAATCGTCCACCAGCATCCTCGCCAGATCCGCTTTGTTTCTCAGCGCCTTCAGAACTTTTTCATCGACCGTGCCTTTTGCCGTCAGATAAAGATAGGTGCAGTTTTCCTTTTGCCCGACGCGGTGAATGCGCGCCTTCGCCTGCTCGAAATTGCTCATGCTGTAGTCAAGGGAATAAAACACCATGGTGCTGGCGGCTGTCAGTGTCACGCCAAGCCCCGCCGTTGCAATCTGTCCGACAAACACCTGCACCTCCGGGTCGTTCTGAAACGCCGCCACCTGCTCCTCGCGGTCTTTTACGCCGCCCATGATAAGGGAAAACCCGATCTCTTTCTTTTCGAGCATCCGGCAGATGGCGTTGATTTCCGGAATGAACCGCGCCATAATCACCAGCTTTTTGCCTTCCTGAAGAACATCCTCGACGATATCCTCCAGCGCCTCCTGCTTGGCCGTGCTGACCCGCTGGGGCGCGTTGCCCTCGTCGTCCCCGAGAAAACCGCCCGTAAGCTGCGACAAACGGAGAAGCCGGGTGAGTATGTTCGTGACGGTGACTTCGCTCTGCCCAAGCTCTGTGTAACTATCCTTGACCAGATCCCTGTAAATCTTCATGGCGGCAGGTTCCAACTCCACATACCGCACAATGTCGGTGGTCTCCGGCAAATCAAGGCACTCGGCCTTGGTTGCCCGGAAAGCGATGCTGTGGAGCCTTTTCATCAAATCCTGTTCCATTGATTTTTTCAGCACCGGTGTGTGCTGACCGTATCCGACCATATCGAAGTAGCGGTTTCGGAATACATAGAAGCTCTGGCCAAAGATAGTGGAATTGAGGAATTTGTACTGGCTGAACACGTCGATGGCCTTATTGGTAATAACTGTTCCTGTAAGCAGCAGCCTGTACCGCGCCCTTGCGCCCAGCCGGTGCATGGCTTTGGATACCGCAATGTTGTGGGTCTTTATCTTATGTCCCTCGTCCGCAATGATGAGGTCAGGGTTCCATGCGGTCAGTTCCTTTTCCAGACGCCATGCGCTCTCGTAGTTAATGACCGCCACCTGCAGGGGCGTGCCCCGCATATGCCGCAGTGTGTCGGTTTTCTTTGCGCCGCTGCCGGTGAGTACCACCAGCGTGTAATCGAAATCCGCGAATTTCTCGAACTCTTCCCGCCAGACGCCTAAGATGGAAAGAGGCGCCACCACCAGAACCCTGCGGATCCTGCCTTCCTTATACAAAGCGCCGGTGACTGCGATGCTGGCGATGGTCTTGCCGGTACCCATTTCCATGAGCAAGGCCGTGCCTGCAGACTGCATAGTCTGCGAAGGGATAAGCCCGAACTTTTCGCATACAAAGTTGAATGCCTTAATCTGATGCTTATACGGCACTGCTTTAATCGGCATGGGCAGCAGCGGTTTCGGCTGTTCCATCAGTCTTGTCCCTCCCTTCATCATGCGGCTTTTCGAGCATCGTAAGCTTTCTTGCCAGCCGCTTTGACACCACGCTGATTGCGGTCAGGATACCTACCAGTTCTTCCGTCGTTTCCTCACTTTGCGCCAAAGCGGCATTTGTGCTTTTTCTCATGTCTTTCAGCTCCATCCTCAGGGAAAATAAAAACCCCCTCACAATCCAAAGGAAAGTTAGGGGGCTGGTGGGCGAAAAATTTTCTACATTTTTTCAATCAGCCTGCGCAGTTTCTCCAACACCTTGGTTCTGCGGTAGGCGAGCGTCTTTCGCGGCACACAGGTTTCTTTAGACAGCTCGCGTTCCGATTTGCCGTTGTAAAACAACTCGTTGACCAGAAAACATTCATCGTCCGTTAGTTCCGAAAGTGTCCTGAACAGCATGTCCAATAACAGCTTGTCCTCGACAATCTCTTCAACAAGCGCCTGCCCGGAAGGAATCTCAAACCCTGCGTCCGCAAACGCTTCAAGCGACAGCTCCTTTTTCGCGCGAACCTGCCTGCGTTTGCGCTCTCTCCAAGCAGGACGCTTGAAGGCATAATATACTTCCTTGCTGACCGGAATTTGCCTGCCGTTTAGTTTAATGAAATACTTCTTGTCCATCCGTTTCCACCTCCTTTCTCGAAAGCTCAGGGAAAGGAGGTAGGGAGGACTGCGGCACCCAGGGAAAAAGGCGCAAAGACAAAAGCGGCCGAGTTTACTGAAATTCGTAAACTCGGCCGCAAAAACTATTCTATCAAGCAGCGCCCTGCCTAAGGGTCGTCGTCGCTTTTTGCGCTGTATTGTCTTTTTATACGGGGATGGTATCTTTTCCGGCGTATAGCTTTTGCCTTATGTATATTGGCAGAGAACCGCTTGATATTGTATGAAGTCCAGACCATACAATATCAACCTCGTCATCTCCAACCTACACGGCAGCACCCGCCATACGCTCAGCCTCTATTTAAGTTCGGCAGGTGTTGTCATGCCGAATTTTTCTTTTCATTGTTCACAAAGAATGCTTCAATTTTTTCTCTTTGGGATATGCAGTGCAATGTTATTACCGCCCTTCTATTTGCCCGGTGATGTTGCATATTATAGAACTATCTATTGTAGAAGCCTTGAACCGGCTTTTGTTGATCCAAGGCGATTTGAATAAAATTAAAATACTATTACTGTACATTTTTCTCAAAATAAAAACCTCCGCCTGTGTATCTCTATCAATTAAGACAAAACAAGGGAGGTTTTTGTGACAATTATCATCACTTAATCGTTATGATGTAATTTATGGAAACTCGAAGAAGCCATTCAATCTTTCAGATTTATTGGCTATTTAAAAGACGGTAGTCTACCTCTTTAGTAGCGCCGACATCTTTATAAACATTCACAAGTTCATTGTCGGCATTGTACAGTTTCATGTCTTTAACATTCACAACGCCATTATAAATTAATATATACCCCTTATCGTTTTCTACCTTTTCTTCTATTGTATTGCCATCATCAAAATCAAAAACTATCCTGGCATAATTCGTTTCTTTCCTTGTATCGTTTTCAGGTATCCAAGTTGAGTCGTTAAGATTACAAAAGAAAATTGTGTCATTTCCAAGAACAAGCCTGTTTACACCAAATCCCATGCTCATTGCTGCATCGCCTCCTGCTACGCCGTTTGCAATGAAATTTCTGCCTTCCTTTTCTTCAACGTAATAAATCGCAATACCCCCACTTTCACCTTGACGTAGCACTAAAACCAGGTAACCTTGCGCATATTTTTTTATTTTTAAAATCTCAGTATTTCCCTTAATTATGCTGTATGTATCAATAATTGCTTTTTTTAAGGCATCTTCAATTGTTTCATTTTCACTATCATTCACCTGTATAGGCTTGCTATTTAGTAATGAATGTTTTTTAGAATCATTTTCACTTATAGTGCTACAAGCTGAAGTACTTAAAAATACTATTATCAACAGAAAAGAAAGATTTTTTTCATTAGGGTTCTCCAATCAAAACAATTTTAATTATATAAAATCACATAAGAATATTATTTAAAATAAAGGGGGTTGGAAATAAAACATGAGTCTTATTTCCAATGCCCTACCTTTTTAATTCCCATTATATACCATTAACGTAAGACTTAATTTAATTGTCTATTACCGAATCTTTAGTACATTTTGAAATTAGCTGCTAAATGATGCACTTGAAAACGTCATCCGTCTCATTTTACAAGAAGATCCTCCAAAGGCATTAATTAGTTCAATAACAGGTCTATTTTTCACATCGCTTGAATGCTGACAAACTAATAAATTATTCCAAGTTACACCACTTGACGGTTTATATGTTACATATACTGAATGGTGATAGTCACTTATATCATAGTCGTAAAATTGCAACACATCTCCTAATAATACGCTGCTTGGACTTATATTGTTATAATATGCATTATTATTTATACCTGTGGCATTTGGTCCGTAAGTCTTTGATGAATTTGTAGCAAAAGTCCATAAACTTCCAACATTTTCCCAAGGACCCGAACCTCCTCCTGTACCCCCAAACCATCCTGTAGTATATGTTCCATTAACCATTCTAACTTTATTAGAAATATTGGTTCTTGTTTGAGTATCATTTCCTGAAACATACCCTCCGTATGCGGCCCATATACACTGACTTACAAAATTTGTGCAATCCCAAGTGCCTGGACTCGTAAGTTCAGTATTATAAAAGTAACGATAGTCAATTCTATCAATTTTAAACCCCCAATCAGTAACAGAGGAATCTGTATTAAGTGTAACTTTTATGCTGGAACCCTGTTTCCAACTACTCCAAACACCACTATCGTAAGAACCTGTGAATTCATCTCCTGCATCAGTTGTCACATAATCCCAACCATCCTCTGTACTAATTCTTGAAAAATGGACACGAATACTTACTGCACCTGTTTTACTTATTGTCCAGGTATTAGTATAATTGTTGGTATATGGATGAGCGCTTTCTAAAGTGTATGAATCACCTACACTAGTTGAATCACCGCCTACAAATCTTGTAGCATATGCTACTCCATTAGAGCTATTATAAGGATAGGTTGCAGTAATAATAACATCACTTGAAGGCTCTTTGCTAATTTTTTCTGTTTTGGTATCGGATATCTGAACTTTCATGGTCTGAAAATCATCTATTTTCTTTTGGTAAGCCTTGTTTACTGCTTCTTTAATCGAACTACCAGATATTAGTTGTTTAGCTTCATTTTTTATATTTTCCTTAAATTTATTAAACAGATCATAATCCGAATCAATTTTACTTATAGTCCATATTCCGTTTTTATTGTTCAAAACAAAATCAAAATTAATGCCGTACATCCCCGATTCGACATCAACCCCTGTAAGCTGATAATCTACATCCAAGGTTAATTTCACATCAGCTTGGTTATTTTTTATAGAAATTGATCTGTAGCAAGGATTCAATTTAAACCATTGATAGCTAATTCCGAATTCTTTATATAATTCGATTTGTTGTTTATTAAACATTTTGTATATATATGTACTGTCATTATCTTCAGTTACATCATTGATATTTCCTTCTTCTAGAGATACAAAGGACTGGAAAGATCTATTAAGGAATTGCTCTATCGTGCTTTTCACTGCTTTCTCTTCCTCATTTAAAGAACTGACAGGCTTTATAACTGTATTATTCTTTTCTGCTAAAGCAAAACCTGACAAGGAAAAGATTAAAGCTATTGAGACAAGAACCGAAATAATTTTTTTCATAAATTATTCTCCTCTCCGTTTTTGTTTTAATTTTTTCCAGTAAAACGATATCTCTGTACTAATAAGTTACAGTCTTACTGTAAATCGTGCCCGACTCGTATCCGCCGTCGCCGGATACATAGTAATACGTCTCAACCCTGTAAGTCCCGCTGGACACCTGATATGTTTCGAGGATGGAGGCCGACGAGGATGTTGAGGATGTAGACCAGCTTTTCACGTCTGACCATGTGCCGTTGGAGTTTCGCTGCAAGGTTGACGAGAGATAAATGTTTTTCCCGGCCGGTGTTTTTTGCACATACCCATACACAGTGGCCGTTCCGCTTGATGAAATAGTGAGCGAGGTGCTTGCCTGATTGATGTAAACATACTGAATGGACACTATTGACTCCGGTGCTACGTTTACTTCTCCTGCGGCCAGCACTGTCGGCGCTGACACGGTCAGAAGAAGTAGCATGCCCAATGCTGCGGATAAAAACCTTTTCTTTGACATGGAAAAAACCTCCTTTGATTTTTGTTCTCATTAAATAAAACAAATCAAAAGAGGCTTTTGTGACAGGAAATAAAAAATTTTTTAGAAAAATTTTCTGAACTTTATGGACTTAAGTCCGTGCCTGTAATTTCAACGCTTTCTGCAATCTTAAACACGATGTCTCTATCCAGTGTTGATGACACCATATACATATACTTATCATCGTGCCAGAGCAGGTTTTGAACGCCCTGATTGGAATAATACTTGGCCGGTAAACCTTTGAACTCAAGTTCTTCCAGTTTTACACCTTCTGTATTTATGTTGATTGAAACGTTTTCAAGGCACTGTTTGCTGTAGGATATAAAATCATTTTCCTTTTCATATTCCAGCAGAACAAGGCCGTCAGTGTTTTTATTGACCAGTTTAAATCCTTCCGGTATATAGGCCGGTTCATATATGGCAAATCCATCGGCCGCATCCTGAGATGACCGGCTTTCATTAAAGAATATATGAGTGAATTTTTCGTACACCTCGGTTATGAAATCAAATACCGCAACACGCACGGCCGATACGCTCATCGCGGACGCAAACAGGATAATGATTGCAGCAACAAAAGCGACCACACGCCTACGCAAAAAAGCCATTGCTCCAACCGGGCTTCTTGTTTTGATTCGGCGTATAAGCCTTTCCATCTTTCGTTCAAACTCATTTGAGAACTCATACTCTATTTCATCGTCTGTAGGCAGGGTTTCTATCTCATATATGTCCGCTTTAATGACGGCTTTCTTCAGCATGTCGTCTGTAAAATTAATTGTCATCGGCACTCTCCTCCCTTTCCAGAATCTCCTCGAGCCTGCGTTTTGCGCGCTCAAGCCGCTTCCTAACCGTCGCCTCAGATATATCCAACATCTTTGCTATTTCTTCATTTGAAAATTCTTGAACATATTTCAGTGTCAGCACATCTTTATATATAACAGGCAGCTTCAATACCGCCCTTGCAAGATGATCCAAATCCTCCGCAACGCTTATTGGTTCGGTCGTTATACAGTATTCCACATCCTCAAGGGGAATTGTTGTATGCCTTTTTCTTTGGTTATATAAATTGATGGCGGTGTTTCTAACCATAGTAACAATGTAGCTCTTAGTTTTGTGACAGGAAATTTCCCCCACTTTATCGAAATTCTCAAGAATTTTCAAAAACGTCTGATGTACAGCGTCCTCGGCGAGCCGTTCATCATTTAGGATGCGGTTGGCGACATAGAACATAAGCTTCCTGTATGTAACATAAAGCAATTCAAATTTATTTTTATCCTCTTCGCCGTCAAGCATCGCCAGATATATTGGAAGCATTTTGTCACCTCCCGCATTTTCATGCTCTGTTTTGTTTCCTCTCTCTTTGTGACTTAAGTCTGCCATCAATGGGTTTTTGGGCGTCTCTCGGTATTGCCCATACACGGCTGAAACGCACAGCGCCGTCTATTCTGTTTTCCGCACACAGCTTTTGTATGCGCCTGACGGAAATGCCCCACTTTTTTGAAGCTTCATTTACAGACATGTAATCAGTTACCATACATTCACCCAAACATACAATTATTAGCAATTCATATTATATACGTCTAAACGAATAATATCAAGCCAAAACGGATAAATTGGTTTACATTTTTTCTCTTTTCAAACCATTAAAATTTTTGACATGTTCCCGCGAACAATCAACCCCCGTCTTTTCCGTCTACACAACCCCGCCCGCCAAAAGACGCCCCAAGAAGCTGTAGATGTGTTTCCACGAACAGTTGCACAGACAAAAAAACAAGGCTTCCCGGCATCTCCGCCGCCAAAAAACACATTTTCGGCAGGCGGCATATCACCTGAAAGCCCTGTATTCAAGCCGTTTTTCAGGCACTTATTTGTTTTTTACATTTATCATCAATACTACGCACTCCACATGTGTTGGGTGAGGAATAGGAATGCAAATTTCCTTTATCATTTTTCTTTTTTTTAATCTGCTTATGCATTTTACTCTGCACTTCGTTAGAATATCCGGTCTTATATACAAAGGTCAGCTTATACGGATTAGCATTTCCTTGCTCGTCAATCTCTCCGATGATAACCTTTTCTACAATACTTTCAAACACGCAGCGGTCAAAGTTCTTTAAAACTTCATTGTTTTCCAGCACCTTACGAAAATGTGCAATCCGTTTTTCCAGGTTAATTTCTTCCTTGGAGGATTGCTCCAGCTGTTCCCTTTCTGTTAATAATCCCTCTAAAATAGATTCCAATTCACTGTACTTTTTCTCATAAGTAGCTTTATCAATTGTTTCCTCTAAACGCATATCAACCAACCTATTACGTTTCTGCTCAATTGCATGAATTTCATTTTCTACTCTAACCAACTGCTTTTGGAAATCATTTTTGCTAAGAACACTTTCCATCCTTTCTATAAGTTCATCCAGAACATCTGAATTATTCTGGCATAGCAGCTTATATGATTCAACAAATGCACTCTCAAGTATCTTTTCTTCAATTGCTTTGCTTGGCGGGCAATATTTCTTACCTTTTTTAGTAGCAGTTACGCATTGCCAGATAACCTTTTCATGATCGCTTCCACTATGCCAGTTTCGGCGCGATAAATTACTTCCGCAAAAGGCACACTCCAGCTTGCTGCTAAAAGCATATTGCCTACTATATTTTTCACGTTTTCCCTTTTCTACTCCGCGACGTTTTGCACCTCTTCTTTCTAAGATTGCTTGAGCCTTTTCAAAGATTTCTTCACTAATAATCGGTTCGTGATGGTTCTTTATATAGAATTGGTCTTCTTCACCGTAATTGTCTAATCTTCTCTTGGAAATTGGATCAACGGTAAAAGTTTTACCCTGCAAAACATCACCTTTGTATTTTTCATTTTTAATAATTCCTAATACTGCTGTATCGTGCCATTCTGTGTTACCATTTTTGGTTTTATAACCAATACTGGTTAACTCTTTTGCTATGACATAGGCGCCCGCGCCATCAATATACCGATTAAATATGTATCTCACAACATCAGCTTCCGCCTCATTTATTGATATACTCTTGTCATTAGGATTATAATCATACCCCAGGCAGCTCTGGAAGCCAACCAGTTCTCCTCGCTTCATTTTCATTTTTAAGCCTTTTTTTACATTGGCCGATATGTTCTCAACTTCCTGCTGCGCCACTGAGCTTAATATGACAAGCAGCAGTTCTCCATCCATTGTTAATGTGTTGATATTTTCATCTTCAAAAAATACAGCTATATTTCTTTCCTTCAACATCCGGACATATTTTAAGGTATCCAAGGTATTTCTGGCAAACCTTGATATGGATTTTGTTATGATCATATCAATTTTACCATCCATGCAATCGTTAATCATGCGCTGGAAATTTTCACGTTTTGTAACTTGGGTACCTGTTATCGCCTCATCAGCATAGATGTCAACCAATACCCAATCCTTACGCTTTTTCACTAAGTCTGTGTAATACATAACCTGTGATTTATAGCTGTTTAATTGTTCCTCTGAATCCGTACTAACTCTTGCATAAGGAGCTACACGCAAAATATCCGCTACCTTCCCTGCAGTACGGTCAGATATTTTTCTGTTCGCTTTTATTACTTCAACTTCATGCATTAAAAGTCCTCCTTCGCAAAATGATTATTACGAAACCAGTATAATGAACAACCACCTATATGCCAAATGTGCAAATTAAGAAGTCAGGTCTGAAACTACACCGTAATCCTGCATAAGTTTATTTTTAATCAGAGAAAATTCTTTCTCAGTTATCAGAGCCAAAGACAACAATTGTCCCAGCATGGCAATCTGCATACTGTATCGAATTAATTTACCCTTCATAAAGACCCTCCTTATCAGCAATCACCAATACTTAAATTTTCAGATTCGCAGTAGGAAATGCGCCTTAGTTTGAACAGCATATGCACACATGCTTTCATTAACAGGCGCAATCCTATCCTGCGTTACTGTTTCAGTTTTGTATACTTATGTTATATCCGGCAGACAGCGGTTGACCGTCCTCATAGGAATCACACCTCCCCGTCAGCGACCGGGGCGCACTCTGGGACTTAACCTCGACTATGCGCAAGTATCATTATCCCTCCGTATGCGTTATCGCCAAAAGTGTAACCAACACTTTCCATTGCATAAGTATTCTTCGCTCACATCTTACCTTCATCCAGTCCATAAATGGAATTGATCCTTCGGTTAGAACCGGCGTTATACCGGCAGATGGTCCTGGCGTACCTGCAATCTGGCTTTCCTTCTCAGGACATACGGGGAAAGTACCGGATAAACACTTATTCAATTATCAAAGAACACTTGAGGGGGTAGTATATGTCCCTCTACTAATCAGCAGATTTTTTGGCCAAAAGTTGCACCCCTTAAAGAAATTTTTTTAAAAACTTTTCAATATTCTTTAATGCTTTATCAATTGAGCGGGATACCTGGCATTTGTTAACACCTTCAATCCTGGCTATTTCTGCTTTGCTCATACCAAGAAAAAAATGTGCATAGATACGCTTTGCCTGTTTTTCCGGCAGGATGTTGATAGCAGCATACAATTCCTGTTTGCTCAGTTTTCTTTCATAGATTTCTTCCGGTGATAATACAAGAAGTACAATATCTCTTTCTATTCCATCACCAGCGTCAAGAGAATAGAATGCCTTGTTTACGCGGATGCGCTCGTAGTCTGCATGTTCTTTTCGCTCAAGCTGTTTGATCAGTTCAGCGACTTCATCTGGAATTTCAATAGGAAAGTCAGATTTATAATACGGGTATAAATCCCTTAAATTGATCTTTTTCATATATGAACCTCCGTTTTGATTTTTTTTGTTGAAAAACCAAAACAGAGGCGGAGGAGAACGGCACCCAATGCAATTCTCCTTTTTTCGACAAAAAAAGCCTACCTGGATACAATCCAAATAAGCTTTTCCTAAAACTGAGTTATTGTATTTCCTAATATTACGCTCTGACAGTTCTACTTGATGCCCACATTTGCCCTGTGATAAAAATGAGCTTTTTTTAACAGTTGAAGATTAGCTGTGAGACAAAAAATGATGTCAGCTTCATCAAGCCCGACCGCTATCTAATAGCGGATGATGACCTTTCGTATTATGCTGGATTAACATTATAGAACCCTCCAAACCCGTAAGTCTGAAGGGGGATTCTTTAACCATGCGAAAACCCCGCCAAACTCACGTTTTTTTATTTGGCGGGCATCGCCTATCTTAATATCTTAATGTAAATCATATCTAATATGGAGTTTAATGATCATACGCTCTATTAGTTCTTATTTTTATAGCTCTCATGTATCGTTTAACCTCCTAAACAGGAACTGTAAACTGTTATCGGAGGTGAACCAATGATGCACAACGATTTAGATAGTTTAGGTGAAATTCTAAAAGCTGCAAGAAAAAGCAATAACCTTACCCGTGAACAATTAGCAGAAAGAATAAACATATCACCCCGGTATTTGATGTCCATAGAAAACGAAAATAAAAAGCCAAGCTATAGTGTTCTTTTTCGTCTCATCCGCGAATTAGGCATATCAGCTGACGCAATTTTCTATCCTGAAGGTAAACATACCAATAATGAAATAGATCAAATTACTCGCTTGCTTTACCAGTGTGATGAGCGCGATCTCAAGGTTCTATCTGCGACAATTAAAGCTTTATTGGAAACTAAATGATGCCAGATGTCCATTTGTTGTTATCCGTAACTGCAATATTGAAGACATTGGTGGCAACATCCTTAGCACCGGCCTATTTATCTAACTTTAAACACATGATTTCAAATCTAAAAAATCAATGCGTATCAAGTAAAATAAAAGGAAAAAACCTGCCAGATAAAAGCGGGCAGGTTTAGTACACACAGTAAATGCGGCAACCAGGCTATCATAGTGTTACTAAGCACCTTAGACCCTTTGGCTTTGCGTCCTTGCCTTTCGGCAAGTTTGCTATTAACGCTCATTATTTAATTTATACCATAAAGGCTTCAATTTCTTTTCAATTTACTACCGTTATATTTAATATACTACTACCATAGCCGGTTGCCTTCGAGTTAAATCAGTTTTTTCTCCTATTTCAAGCTCTTTGGTGGCTCCGGCTGATACATTAGAAACATGCTCGTTGTTCCAATATTCGTCATGGCCACTACAGCGAACACTGCTGCCAATCCTTGAAATAGAGACTTGCTAATAAGTTTTAACATTCTAATTCGCCTCCCTTGTACAATTAATATTGTATTAAATCAGTGACCAAAGCCACTGTTTGACCCATCAATTTTTATAGTTAACATAACATTTTAAGCTTCATACTTTTCCAAACATCAAGCACATCATCCGGCTTCACATCTTAGCCATTATGCCAGCATCTGTTGGCCTGAACTTTGACAATCATGTATAATATTTTCCGGACTTGGAAGGTGTGTGTTTCACCTCCTGGGACGGACCTTAGCGGGCCGATTACCCGTAAAAAAGAGTATTTATCCATTCCGGTAAGTCTACATGATTTGGCTGGTTGAGGCCAGCTTAAAGCTGGTTCCTCGTGTCACATGCAAGGTTGTTTGCTTACATGGGAAGGAATGGAGACTTTTAAGTCCATTCATCTTGTAAAGGAGGCATTTTTTATGAATTTCAGACCTATGGCAGGAATCGATGTAGGTAAATTCTTTAGTGAGATGGCAATTCTTTCTCCATCCAATGAAGTAATTGCCCGCATGAAGATCCGCCATGATTCCAGTTCTGACGTTGAAAGAGCCGTTAAATTACTGAAAAAAACGGAAAAGGACTTTGATTCTAGGCCTTTCGTCGTCATGGAATCCACCGGGCACTATCACAAAATCCTTTTCCATTCACTTTGTAAAGCTGGATTTGAGGTTTCCATCATAAACCCCATCCAAACTGATTCTATCAAAAATATTGGAATCAGGAAAGTGAAAAATGATAAAGTTGATGCCCGGAAAATTGCCCTGCTATACAGATTTCAGGAGCTTAAAACTACTAATATCCCAGATGAAGATATTGAATGTCTGCGAAGCCTTTGCCGACAGTACTACAAGCTCTCTGACGAACTTACTGCCTACAAAAACAGGCTTACAGGTATTGTTGACCAACTCATGCTAAACTTCAAGGATGTATTCCCTAACATCTTTTCAAAGGCTGCTCTCGCAGTATTAGAAAAATATCCTACGCCTGTGCATATTCTTAAAGCCAACAGAAACAAGTTGATTGCACTGATACAAAAGAATTCCCGCAGAAGCCTTAAGTGGTCAACTGCAAAGTATGAGCTTTTGGTCTCCAAGGCCAGAGAATTTGCACCTTTGAGCATTAATAACTCTTCAAATATTGCCATGCTTGGGGTGTATATCTCTATGATTAAAACCTTGGAGGAAAACCTTGAGAAAGTCCTCAAAGCCATTCGTTCATTGATTGCTGAAGATATGGCAAAGGACATACCCATGCTGGCACTGACTCTCGAGCTTCTACAAAGCATTCCAGGTATAGGACTTATCTCTGCTGTTACCATTCTGGCTGAAATTGGCGACTTTTCAGCTTTTTCAAAGCCAGGCAAGCTAGTTGCTTATTTCGGCATTGACCCCTCTGTAATGCAGTCCGGAGAGTTTACCGGCACACAAAACAAGATGTCAAAAAGGGGGTCAAGGCTGCTTCGCAGGGTACTTTTCACAATTGCTCTTGCTAATATCCGCACTAAGCGTGACAAAACAGCTTGCAACCCTGTACTGATGGAATATTACAAAAACAAATGCCAGAACAAGCCTAAAAAAGTGGCCTTAGGAGCTGTTATGCGTAAGCTTGTTAATTATATTTTTGCTGTTCTTAGGGATAGAAAGCCTTATCAGCTACGTAGCCCTCAGGAACATGCGAAGAATCTTGCAGCAAAGCATACAGCAGCTTAATAGTACTGTTACTTGATGTTTAGTTTTCAAAGAGCAACTTACTATTTTGGACCAGCTATTTTATGTCTACTTCACCTGGGTGGTCTTGTTGTCATGCCTTTTTTAGCTCATGTGTTTTTTGAAAAATTCTTTTATTTTTCAAAAAAAGCTCTTGACTTTAATTAGCTGGTCTTCTTTTTAAAAGTAAGCAGGATATCGAATAAGCCAATAAATCTATGTCCCAAAGGTGTTAATGTAAAGGCTTGCCATAGCAGTGCAAATGATATTATCCAGGCTGGCAAACTATTAGACCCTAAGGCAATTGCAGTAATAGATAAAATCACAACTGCCAGTAATGTGTACCAGCGGAAAGCTAATTCTATTTTCTTGTCCTTAAAAGGTTTATTGGAAGGGGCCTGCGGAGGATAGATCCAATATAAACCAAATGTTAATACGAGAATGCCAAGTAAAATAGCAGGATGTAACTGCCGGATGAAAGGGTAATTTACTTTGATGGAATATCCCAATACTGTAAATATTAAAACACTTATTGCTAAACACCTATAGTATGCTGAACAATGTGCTCCACCTGATAAGGTGCGAATGATCCCAGTTACGATAAGTAATATCGCAACTTCAAGGACTATATCCATGATGAAAGCAAAGGAAAAGAGAATACACAATTTTATAATACAGCCTACCAAAATTTCTGCACCGAAAGATAGAACTCCTGTCTGATCTGCCCTGGAAACTTTTTCTGCCACATATGTTCCTAATGCTTGTCCAATTTTATGAATTGAAATTTCATTCATCCATGTCACCTCTGGCTCCATAGTATCATCTATTCCATATATTTCCTAGGGTAATTTTGCAACCTGTTGAAATAACGTCTTAACTCGTAGGAATTGTTGTCTGAATCGTTGTATTTCCCAAAAGAATAAAGCCCCTTATACAGGGACTGAGAAAATTAAAAGATTTTTTATTGACAATATTTTTTATCATTTCCATATGGGGCAGACATTATTTTCACAGCAGATATTATTTAAGGCATAATTTCCGATAGCAATTTTTCAAAATCAATTTGACTTAGTAATTCTTTAATATAGTGGGAAACTTGAGCATAATCTTCGATAACTCGTATTAACACATACATTGCAGGTGGACGCAGTTCTGTAGCGTATTGATTGATCGCAGAAATACTAGGAGCATTACGATGTGTCATTTTATTTCTAAACTCAGTAACATAGGCATGGTTTCCACCCCATGGAGTAGTATCCATATTGTCTTCTTCCCTAAAATATGCATCAATACGCTTAGCTTGTGGAATCGCATTTTTACCCTGGGCACAATTATTAAATAAAGTGCGGTAGTAAACTTTATCAATATCATATTTAAGGTCAAAATGAATGTTATATAGCTGAGCCAACAAATCCCACAATGTTGAGGTGCGAAATATTATATTTTCAACATAGTACATTGCCCAATACTCATTATCAGTTTGTTTACTAAAAGGATTGTATCCTTCTAAAGTTTCCGGCAAATTCATATTTAATATTTTTCTAAATGAATATTTAATTTTCCGGTCTATATCTACAATTGTGTCATACACCGTTTTAATTGAAAAATATTTATTTAGATTTGTCATTGTAGGAGAATGGAACCCCATAACATAGCGATCATCTCCCCAGTATATTTTTAGCTCATCCTCATTGTAAGTAATTTGATTAACTATTTTTTGTAAATATTTAGATGGCGTTTCCATTCTGAAATTCCCCTTCTCAAAACCCATTCTTCTTTACAATGCTACTCAATCTTCACCGTAGCCTTATTTTCAATCACATGAAAATCTATCTATCATAAGCTTGATGATGTTTTTACATTGAAAATTTATTCTGTATACCGTACAATATCTTGAATGTCACGAATGTCGAGCCAGTTAAGAAGTCTCAGTAGATAGTGTCCATCAGGTGTGGTCTCTCCATTTTCCCATTTTTGATAAGTGCGAACAGTAGCACCAATTGCGTCAGCTACATCTTTTTGGGTATATTTGAGACGTTTTCGGTAAATCTTCAGGATTTCATAATCAAATTCCATAGTTTGCGGACCCGCATAAATTTGGTACCAACAATCATCATCTTCCTTATTATTATAACAGTTTAGAGCATGAATTGTAGTGTAGGGAGTAATCTCAACAAATAGCCGTCCGCGGCTAGACTTATCTTGTGAGCAAGTAATGCTCTTTGCATTTTTAACTCGTAGGCCTATCCATTTCATTATAGGTTGACCGTTTTTGTCGCACGGAAAAGTACCTTCAAACTCAATCCGTGTTCCTGTCCGCCAGCTTACTTCACCTATTCCTATCTCTCCTATTTCATAAATGATGGGGGGAAGTCCTTTCTTCTCCAATGCCTCATTATAGCTTGTAATAAAGCAGTCCGGTAGATAGTCGTTGCTTCCTAGTTCATCACACAATTGCAAGTAATGTTTCCATTGAAAAAACATCTCTGTGTTGCACACATGATGAGTCTGATCCACTATGTAGCAGAATATATCCGTCAATGAAAGATTTTTCTCATATAGCATGTATTCAAGTGCCTGGTATAGCTTCTCTAAAGTTTTTTCATCTTTATCATCTCGTATGATTCCTGAAATAAGGCAATGCAAATTACCCACGTGATTATTCGAATAATCGTTTACATAGAAATAAAAAGGTATTCTACGAATAAATTTTGCTACAGGCAGTGGCTTATACCCGTATTTATCATCCAACCAACTTGAATAAGAAATAGAACCATTACGTCCAACTTTTTTATCGCAGTACGAAAAAATCTCATTTCCAACGATAGAGTGCATATTGAGATATTTAATCAATTTATCTTTATCAAAATATTTATCATCAACGTACTGCTCAATAATATCAATATCTGATCTTGACAGCATATTAAACACCTCCCATATGCATTTATAATAATACGAATATTTTGGGTAATCAAGATGTCCATTTATTCGTAAAATCAGAACGAAAAATGTAATGTAGAAGGTGATTTACTTCTTTATACTTTAAAAACAAAGAAAATCTTACCTATCAGTTCGTATTATTTATGTCAGTACTATACTCACAAAATGAAATGTATATGAATATAAAAAAACTAAGTATTTGGTGCCTCCCTACTGTAACATATAAACTGAATGTTCATTATTGTAATCAGAACAATTATCGCTTATATTTATTCCAAGGAATATAAATCATAAATTCCACACCGGTATAGCCTTCAGGCTCTCTCAATTGTAATTGACCGTCATAACGATCTATAATCTGCTTAATTATATATAGCCCAAGACCGCTATGCTGTTTAATGCTTTTAGTTGTATATCCGGCAGTAAAAATATTTTGCCTAGCATTTTGAGGGATGGGGCTGCCGTTATTGGATACCTTTAATTCCAAACCTAGCTTATTGCATACTAGAACTAAGTCTATTCGTGGGGAACCATTCATTTTTACTGCATCTAAAGCATTATCCAGAAGGTTACCGGTTAATTGAGTAAGATCCTCCGGCGAAAGTGGAAGAGAACCGTCTTGTATTTTTACATACCAGTAGAATTTGATTCCATTGATTTTTGCTTCCTCATGTTTTGTACTTATAATAGCCGCTAATTCCGGAGGTTCAATTTTCAGGAGGCTTCCTATGCGGCTGACAGTATGATACAGATTTTCGATATAGGTTTCTGCCTGGTCGTAATGACAAGCCTTTATATATCCATAAATGGCAGTAAGATGGTTGTAAAAATCATGACGCTCAACCTGCAAACGCAAATGCAAATTATGTCTCTCTCTGGCATAATGAATCTCTGTTTCCAATTTTGCATCGCGTTCTATGACTTTTAGCAGATATCCGGATACAAATATCGTAGCTAAAACAGAAATCAATAAAACAATGCTACCAACTTCTACTAGGGTTTTCAGTGTAAAACTGGGATAAACACCTGAATTGTAGGCATGAAAACTAAGATTTAATAAAACAAGCATTAAAGCTTGTACCAGACATAATGCCAAAAGACAATTTTGCCTAATGAGTTGCTTTGTTGTTCTTTTGTCAGACTCATTTTTTATTCCCAATTTTTCTGATATTAACGGTAAGCGCCATCCTCGTTTGCTGATGATATACGCTAATATTGCTAGTAAAATCAAGTGAGGCAAAGTAAAAAGTATTCTTAGCAAAGGATCAGAGATGATTTGTTCAAGATTTAAATTAAAAATCCAAGCCAGAAGTGGAACGGAGATTCCCTCCGCCAATCCCAAAAACACACTTGAAAGTACCATTACAACTGCTGAAGTATGCCAGCGCAATCGGAAAAAGAGGTTCAAAAATATAGTCATGAGTGCTACTTGTGATATAGTATGGATACCAAAACGTACTGGCATTGTCCGGATACTGAATGAGAATATCGAAGTCAGCAGGGAAAGGATTATTACTACAAACGGTGACTCCCGTTTCTTTGTTAATGCTAGTACCATATAATACAAAACCAGGCTTTCAGGAACAGATACACCTAAAAAGGGGATTAACGGCATAACATCCATCGCAATACCCCCTTAGACATTATAATCAGAATACTTCATTAGCTCAGACATACGATCACGGCTAAGTAAAGCCTTGTCTTCACAATTATTGAATTTTACCTCATAATACGATGAATTGGGAAAAGAGACTATCTTTTCAATCCGATCGGTGTTTATAATGAAAGATTTATGGGAACGAAAGAACATCTTTCCTAAGTACTTCTCCAGTTCCTGCAGGGTTTGTCGGGTTTTAAATTTCCCGTTGGTACAGGAGATAAGGGTATGACGTCCGGACTTTTCTATATAAAATATCTCATCCAGCTTTATAAAGACTCGTTCACTGCCCAGATTTATTGAAATTCTGCAGGTCTCCGTATTTTGGGAAGTATTACTCTTTTTTGATATTTCCAGCATCTTATATATGCGTCGGAATGTAGATTTTACTCTATCCTCATCAATTGGCTTTAATATGTAATCGGATGCATACAGTTTGAATGCATCGAGAGAGTATTCCTGATGTGCGGTTATAAAGACTATTGCTATATCCGGTTTTATTTCTCTCAGCCTCTCGGCTAACTCTATTCCTTTCATATCAGGCAGCTCAATATCAAGAAAAGCTAAGTCCGGGTTATGCTCTATTGTAAGCTTTATGATATCATTAGCATTTTCCGCTGTTCCAACAACCAGAGCCCCTTCAAGCTTACTAAGAATCGAGCATAGTAAAAGCATTACTCCATGTTCATCATCAGCCATTACAACTTTAACCGGCGACATACTCACCACTTCCTTTCAGGATTCCCTGGCAAACTTGCAAACACCTTTCCGGCAAATCAAAGTCATAATGGCTCAAAGTCGTTACTATAAGTAATAATGGTTGTATACATAAAGGCTCACTGATGTTATAAAACACCAATGAGCCTAAAGCAGCTTAGTCCCGGCAACCCGGCCATCATAGCGGTAAATCGCTTTAGACCCGAGGCTTTGCGTCCTTGTCTTTCAACAAGTTTGCCTTTATCGATTTTATTTATTTTGATAACACTTACTATTATATACTATAAATGAGCAAATTTCATACCAATAAATGGTTATATGGCTATACCAAGCTCTTCATTGATCTTTGACAACGGAATACCATGGCAAGCTTGTTCGTAAACATAGGCAATCAAGTTTTGTTTAATTTCATTGCGTACATGTTTACGTTGAATACCCAGGGTACGGCAATCATCAGATGATATGCTTATACAATAGGCATAAGCGAGCACAATAATTGTCAGGAATCGCCGGATTGCCTGTTTTCCACGTACCTGGTATCTATCAAGTTCAAGCTGCATCTTGTTATCCCTGAAGAAGATTTCTATCGTCCACCTTTCGGTGTAAGTTGATAGAATAACTTCTTCTGAAAGATTACATGTGCTGTAAAAAACATGCGTGGCATTTTCTTCAAACAGCTTGTTTTCAGGCCAACTAAGCAGTATTACTCCGATTTTAGGGAGCCTCTTGATAAACCCGTTAACACGGTGAACCCAGTACTTCTGATTGCCCGCGGTGACAAGGCGGACATCTTTTTTAGTAAGGGTTTTCACATACGCATTAACTTTCTGTCCTAATCTTGGGCCTCCTTCATAATAAAGGACCCTGTTGGCCTTCAAAGCACCAATGTACTCAAAACCTCTGCTATGGGCAGCTTTTATTACAGAACAGGCACTATACCAATTGTTTCCCAGGACGTATACCTTTGTCGGAAAATCCGGCAGTGCTTCGATTATTTGACGCACCATGTTGATTTTACTCTGCTTAACCTTATCATAAAGTTCCATATAATAAGGCAGCTTTAGTCCCCCGCATTCCAGAAGCACACATACGATCTGGTGGCCGTAAACACGCTTTTTCCTGAGATGCGAATGGTGGAAACTACAACCTTCTGTTGGTCTCAAAGCCTTTGACGAGGGCTTTGTCTTTTCGGAAATAGTATCATCCAGTATCGCATATACAGGACAGCCTGTTTTCCGGGCTTGTAAGCTTATCTGTGCCAGTACGTATAACTGGTATTTATCCATAACAAGGCTTGTAGGCCATGGTGATCTCGATAAAAACTTCCAGATGGAAGTCCGGTGAACATTACGCATGCTGAGTTCCGGTACATTCTTGATTTTTCCACCAAAGCCGCCTTGCATAGCGGAAGCAATTATGCTTGTAAGGTTTGCAAGTTGAGGCTTTGTAAGTAAAAGTGTCAGTCTTAATGCAATAAGGAACTTCCTTAAACTTTCTGTACATGTTATAATGTTCATCGAGGCATCGTCAATCCTTTATCTTTTGTGTTAGCAACAAAAATATCGGATTTTTCGGTTGCCTCATTTAGTTTTACAAATTATGTTAGCGTTTTTGCTCCTTTATAGTTATATACTAAAAGCCATGTTGAAATTTGTCAAAGCGTGTTATTTTCCTTTTCAAGTTTCTTCATGTTCATCACTAAAAGGCCTACTCTTATCCCCCAGCTTTTATTTCTCTTCAGAGAATACCAGCTTTAAGGTTTTCTTTCCATCTTCTCTCACAACAACAACATTTACTGTATCACCTGCTTTATAGCCCTTCTTAATCTCATCCAAATCTTTCATAGTTTTGGCTTCCTTATCAGCAAGACTTACAAGTATATCTCCCTTCCTTATTCCGGCTTTATCTGCGCCGCTTCCCGCTGTCACGTCCATTACATAGATTCCAACTGGCAGTCCATACTGATTCGCGATTGTCTCGGTGATCTCCATACCTGAAATACCTATTAAAGGCCTTCCCTTAACATATCCAAACAATATCAACTGGTCAATAATCGGTTTCGCATCATTAATTGGAATTGCAAATCCCAGGCCTTCAACTCCAGCAACAGAGATTTTAATTGTGTTAATCCCTATTACCTGCCCCTGCGAATTTACAAGTGCCCCACCACTATTCCCGGGATTAATTGCTGCATCTGTCTGAATCAAGTTAAGGGTTTTATCATCTGCAGCAACCTTTCTATCCAGTGCGCTAACTACTCCTGCAGTTACAGACCCTGCAAATTCCATTCCCAAAGGATTGCCAATAGCAACTGCCAATTCCCCTACTTCCAACTGGGAAGAATCACCAAGTTCAGCTACAGGAAGGTTTTCCAGTTCGATCTTAATAACAGCCAAGTCGTTTTTACTGTCACCTCCTACATATGTAGCTTTTGCCTGTCTCCCATCCGGAAGAAACACCTCCAATGTAGAGTTCTTACTTGCATTATTCTTAGGGTCTGCGTATTCTACTACATGATAGTTTGTCATGATATATCCATCTTGGCTTATGATAACACCAGAACCCTCTGCTTTAGACTGTCCCATCTCTACTCCGAAATACCTGCTTTGCGGATTGGCTACAGACATTCTGATGCCAACTACTGAAGGCCCTACTTTCTTCGCTATTTCAGTTACGGTAGAGCCTTTGACAAGAGCAGTTTTTATTACCCCACCTCTATCTATTGAGCTACTATTGGAGTTATTAATAGTCGAAACGATACCTGCCTTTTGTATCAATGCCTCCTGTTTTTTTAATTCACCTGAAAACTTTGAATATAGAGCTCCACCTACTGCAGTACTGCTTATTAAGGAAGTTGCCAAAACAAGAGATATATAAGTTTTTAAATTTGATTTTTTCTTTGTACTTACTTGAAATCTTTGCGAGGTATCCACCTGTTCAACCCTATTTACCTCTTCCACAATATCATCGGATTCATAATTATAGCTATTTTCATACGAACCAAAATATTCATTCATATCAAACACCTCTCAATTTGTTAAATATCTTATGGACTTATCGTAGGAAAAAGATGTGAAGATTTAATGGAGAATATATGAAATAATTGTTAATAGTATTAAAATAAAATATTAATGCATTAACACATTAGTAGCTGCTTAAGCAACGAAAAGCGCGAGCAGGGTGTATATTATATCTACTCAGACGTCATAAAATTACTTTAACGTTAATATTGAAGACTATAATATATAAATGAAAAAACTTTATGTTGAGAATATTGACATTTCATTAAGAAACTCATATATTCTCCAGCAAAGCTTTTGACCCAATTTTTTTAGTCTTTCTTCTTCACTTGTACTTTTTTTCATAAAATCTACATATCTAACTGCTAAAATAAAGGCCATAGCAATATATAAAATTTGTATATGTTGTAGAATGATTGAGTTAGCAGCTAATTAAGCTGTAATAGGCGGAAAATGTTAAAAGTCTGAAGATCCGTATTAATAAGGAGGACGGAATATGAAATGTTGTCACGGAAATGACAGGCATCAGGAAAATGAACATAAAGGTAAGCATAAAGGTCATATATCACATATTTTGATGATGATGTTGTGCTGCGGCGGACCAGTAATTTTAGTGCTTCTATTACCATTGATAGGAAAAATCCTTCCCGGAACCAGCATCTATTTATCCAAAATCATACCGTTTCTTTGTCCGATTATGATGCTTGTGATGATGCCAATGATGTTTAAAAAGGATAAGGGAAATAATGCAACCGAGAACAAGCAACTAAAAGATAATGTGTAAAAAATCATGAAAAAAAATATAGAGTAATATATCCCCCCAACAAAGATTGATTTACAATGTAGCTAGTCCTTAAGTCTCAGGATTTAAGGGCTAGCTATGTTTCTATGTTATTATTTAGCAAGCTCCCTTGCTATAAGCCATGACCTTAAGAGCGGTTATAGAAGAACAGGAGTAAGAAAAAAGATAGTGACCCATGACAATCCATCATCCTCAAGTAATAGATAGCTATTTAGCCGAGCTGCTTTGGTAATGATATAATAAATTCTGTCCCTTCATCAACCTTGCTCTTTACTTGAATCTTCCCCTTGTGTGCATCAATTATTGCCTTTGTGATTGTAAGACCAATTCCGGCACCTCCGGTCAACCTGTTTCTTGATTTATCTGCACGATAGAAACGTTCAAAAATATGGGGTAAGTCCTCTGGGGGAATCCCTTTCCCAGTATCTTTAACAGTTATTTCTGTAACGTCATCGGCACCTTTAACTATAACCTCCACTACACCCCCCTGTGGAGTGTACTTTTGAGCATTTGACAGCAGATTTATTATTACCTGGCTTATTTTATCCTTATCAGCAGTTACTATCTCTTTTTCACCTATAAACTTTACATCTATATCCTTATTCGCAAAGTCATTCTCGAAGTTCTGTATAATATGCCGGATAAGCTCCGAAATATCAAAGCTTGTCTTGGTAAGGATCAGGTTTTCGCTCTCATATTTCGCTAGCTTTTCAAGATCCCCTACCAACCTGTTTATTCTCATGATTTCTTCGTGGCAGCTCTTTAGCCTCTCGGTATCAGGCTTCCAAATACCGTCAATCATTGCTTCCATGTGGCTTTGCAAAGTAGCCAGGGGGGTTCGTAATTCATGGGCAACGTCGGCTGTGAGCCTTTTTCTTAAGACTTCCTGGTTTTCCAAGGTTTCAGCAAGGTTGTTAATGGTTTCAGTAAGCTGAGTAGTCTCCTTTGTACTGGATGGTTCAGTTATCCTGCCATCAAAATATCCTTTTGAAATCATTTGAGCTGTGGCTATAACCCGGGAAATGGGTGTACTCAGCCTTTTTGCCATTACCGAGCCGAAGAGAAAGGATAAAATAAGAGAAAATGCGCCAACACCCATAAGAAGTCTGTTTATAGTATTTATAAACTCCAGATCACTATCATTAAAGTAATATGGGCCATAATAACCGATTACAACTTTTCCGACTTCACTCAGCTTATTTGTAATAGGATAAATATTTTCTACATATCTGCCTTCCCAGTTGGGATAGCGGCTGCTCATGTTCTTTGCTATATGAGCCAACATCTGCTCGCATAGTGCATTATCATGAAACTTTGCATCCCATATGATCTTTTCCGAAGAATCCACCAACTTTATAATCATTCCTTGTTCCAAAGCATTAATACAAATGTTCCCAATAGCTTCCGTATCCCATTCTCCACCAGTTTTATACTGCTGATTGATTTGAGAAACAATTTCCTTATTCTTCCGTTCTTGGTTTTCTATGATGTAATCCTTAAAATGTTTGTCCAGCAACAGGTTCGTTATAACACTGATCATGAGCACAGAAATAAGAACTACAGAAATGTAAGATAGCGATAACTTGGTTCTCAAACTATATTTCATAACACAATCGCCTTCCTATTCACCACCAAACCGGTAGCCTATTCCATGAACAGTTAAAATGTATTTTGGGTTTTTTGGGTCGGATTCAATTTTTTGTCTGATGTTCTTTATATGGGTATCAATTGTTCTGTCATAGCCATCGTAATCCTCACCCCAAGCCATATATATCAATTCTTCCCTGGTGAAAGTCTTATCAGGATATTTTACCATCGTTAACAGCAGCTTATATTCATTAGGAGTCAAATTGATTGCTTCCCCATATCTTTTCACCTCATATTTCAAGGTATCGATGACCAGTTCATCATTGTTTAAAGTTATAAAGCTTGACAATGGAATTAATGCGTCACTTACCCTTCTCAAAACTGCTTCAACCCTTGCTACTAATTGCCTTGGGCTGAAGGGTTTTGTAACATAATCATCTGCTCCGATATTCAAACCTTTTAAAACATCCTCTTCTTCAACCTTAGCAGTAAGCATTATTATAGGTACTCTTGATTTCTTCCTTAAAGCTTTGCAAATTTCCTCACCGTTCATATCCGGAAGCATTAAATCTAGAATTATTAGAGCAGGATTCTCCTTTTCGAATTTATCCAGAGCTTCCTTGCCATTATATGCTTCATATACTGAATATCCACTGTTTTCAAGATATGATTTTACAACCTCCACTATTTTCATCTCGTCATCCACGATCAGTATTTTTTGGGGCACATTGCTCATCGTAAACCTCCGTAATAGCTGATATCATAAAAATCTATAAAATATATGAAAAAATCCCCTGTTTGACAAGGGGACTTTTTCGTACACATTAATTATACAACATCGTATCCCTGATCCTCAATCTCGTTTTTGATCCTGTCCAGTGATACCTCTGAACTCTCGTATTCAACTGTGACGGTTTTACCTTTTAAGTCAACTGTTACTGCACTAACACCATCAAGAGCACCTACTGATTTTTTAATAGCATTTTCGCAATGCGAACAAGACATTCCATCAACCTTTAATACTGTTCTTTCCATTTCTTAATCCTCCAATCTTATTTTATATTAAACGGTTTTAAAAATTTGTCCACTTCAACCTTTTTACCATTCATATCCATGGTTTCAACCTTGGCAAATACCCAACCCTCTACCTTTTCAGGATCAACTCCTGCGTCAATAAACACCTGCGGATTCAAAACAAATACTATATCCTTGTCGTTCATTCCAATGTCCATTGCCCACTCAAACATGTTGCCTCCTGCCAGATCCACCCCAAAATGATCCAGAGCAGCGTGGTAACCTATAGAGTCTCGCTTAAGTTCTACAATTTTTTCGTAGGAGGCAATCGGAGTAGCTTCACCATCATAAGTTATACTTTCAGAGCTTAGTTCTACACCAACTACCAGTTTATCCTCGGAAACCATACCATCCGGCAGCTTATTAATATCAAGGCCTGCATCAATAAAAGGTTTGGCATCGAATTCCAGCATTGCATCATATAATTTGCTCTTACTGAAATCCTTACTCCAGAAGAATTTAGCGCTGTTATCCGGCGCAGTCAAAGTCCAGCCTCCATTGACCTCATCGGCTGCAATTTTATCTGGCATTGCATCCAATACTTCTTTAAATGATGTGATGGATTTGTTGCCTATTACATCCAGCTGACTGCATGAAGCAAAAATAAACGTCATTATCAGTAACAGCGGAATTAAAATGTGCTTCTTTTTCATTGGATACCCATTCCTTTCTTTTTATAAAGTCTACTCTTTATTTATATGGCTTAAACCTTTTTAGCCTTAAAGCATTTGTTAAAACAGATACTGAGCTTAGAGACATTGCTGCAGCTGCAAATATGGGATTTAGAAGCGGACCGCCAAAAAGATAAAGAACGCCTGCTGCAATCGGAATGCCGGCAACATTATATCCAAAAGCCCAGAACAGGTTTTGCTTGATGTTGCGTATTGTACTTTTACTTAAGTGGATTGCTGTTGGAACATCCATAAGGTCACTTTTCATCAGCACAATATCTGCAGATTCCATAGCCACATCGGTACCTGAACCTATAGCCATACCAATATCGGCCTGTACAAGGGCAGGCGCATCATTGATTCCATCACCTACCATTGCTACTTTCTTTCCTTCTGCCTGCAGCTTTTTAACCTCATTTGACTTATCCTGCGGGAGAACCTCAGCCAGTACTCTATTTATACCAACTTGTTTTGCAATCGCTTCGGCAGTTTTTCGATTATCACCGGTTATCATAGCAACTTCAATGCCCATGGACTGAAGCTTTTTAATTGCTTTTGCACTGCTTTCCTTAACAACATCAGCAACAGCAATAATACCGGATATTTTGTTGTTCACTGCAACATACATCGGTGTTTTCCCTTCATTTGCGAGCCTGTCAGACTGAATATTAAGCTCACCTAATGAAATATCTCTTTCATCCATCAGTTTTCTGTTGCCAATAAGTACGTTCATTCCTTCAATAGTGACTTCTATACCATGTCCCGGAATAGCTTCAAATTTTTCTACTTTCAAAAATTCAAGGTTTTTCTTCTCTGCGCCTCTTACTATAGCCTGGCCTAAAGGATGTTCCGAGCCTTTTTCACCCGAGGCTGCAATTTGAAGCAACCGATCCCTTTCCATGCCGGAGACAGCAATGATATCTGTTACCTCAGGTTTGCCTTCTGTTATGGTTCCTGTTTTATCGAAAACTATAGTATTGATCTTGTGAGTAGTTTCGAGAGCTTCTCCGCCTTTGATAAGAATCCCATATTCCGCCCCTTTTCCTGTTCCAACCATTATTGCAGTTGGTGTTGCAAGGCCCAAAGCACAAGGGCAGGCGATAACGAGTATTGAAATAAATATTGTAAGTGCGAACACTAATGTCTGGCCTCCAATGAGCCACCCTGCAAAGGCAAGTACTGCAATAACAACTACGATAGGAACAAAATATCCGGATACAATGTCAGCCATCTGTGCAATAGGAGCCTTTGAGCCTTGTGCATCCTCAACCAGTTTGATGATCTGTGCTAAAGCTGTGTCACCGCCTACCTTGGTAGCTTTAAAATGGATCATACCATTGGTATTAATACTAGCGGCATAAACCTTATCTCCAGCCTTTTTATCGATAGGTATACTTTCACCTGTCAGCATGGATTCATCTATTGCTGTGTGCCCGTCTATTACTTCACCGTCTACAGGGATTTTTTCTCCCGGCTTTACCAAAATCACGTCGCCGATTTCTACCTCATCAATGGGAACTTCTACTTCTTTATCATCATGTATTACTATTGCTGTTTTTGGTGCCAAACCCATCAGCTTCTTTATGGCTTCAGAGGTCTTTCCCTTTGATACTGCTTCCAGTGACTTGCCAAGCAGTATTAACGTAATAATAACACCGGCTGTTTCGAAATACAGTCCCTCGACAGCGTGAAATTTTCCAATTGATATCTGCCAGGTTGAATATAGGCTGTAGATAACCGCTGCTGTCGTACCTATTGCTATAAGGGAGTCCATGTTAGGGCTTCTTTGAATCAGCGCTTTATAGCCGACAGTGTAGAATTTATATCCTGCTATAATTACCGGTATAACCAAAGAGATTTGCGTAAGCGCAAAGATTAAAGGGAATTGCATAGGCTCAAGAAAGCTTGGAATGGGAAAAGGGAGCCACGAAATCATCGGAACCATGGCAAGATATAAAAGTGGTGCAGAAAATATAGCAGCTACGATGAATTTTCTCCAAAGGGTACGTATTTCTTTTTCCTTACGCAGCTTATCTTCATCAACAGCAGCCTTTTTCTCAATACTTAAGGCTTTATATCCGGTTTTCTCAATGACCTGCTTGATTGCAGAGAGCCTGGTTATTTGAGGGTCATATTCTACCGTTGCTTTTTCCGTGGCAAAGTTTACAGAAGCTTTTGAAATTCCCTCTACTTTACCTAACGCTTTTTCAATCCGGTTGGCACATGCGGCACAGGTCATGCCCCCAATAGGTATGGTAACCGTTTTCTTTTTTTCTTCCTCAATAACTCCATACCCAGCCTTTACGATAGTTTCTTTGATCTCATTCGTAGATAACTTTTGATTATCAAATTCAACAGACAGTTTTTCTGTTGCAAAGTTAACAGATGCTTGTGAAACGCCATCCAGTTTACCAACTGCTTTTTCGATTCGCTTTGCACATGCGGCACAGGTCATACCGCTTATTTTAATAGTTTCTTTATTCATAAAATTACCGCCTTTCTAAAAGTGAGTATTATGTGTCATTAATGACATGAAGGGAGTCCGCTATTATCTATAAATTCTTGTACGGTAGGAACGTATTGATTTATTTCATTCTTTATTGCATCAATATCGATTTCGTTTATATCGTCAACAACTTTTACATAGCCATAAAAAGTGTTGTCAGCAGTGCTAAAATCAAAGTCACCTACAGGAATTAAACCTATTTCATTATCTCCTTCCTGCATATTTATTTGGGCATTATACTTAGGGAATATAAGTGTGCTATTACTGTCATTTATACTTACACCCTTTATATTCCATATTGTTTCAATTCCTTTCTGCATTACTATTACTGCCGGAGAAAACCTGTTTTCTTCCAAATTTATTTCAACATAATGTTTTCCGTCCTCATCTAGTTTAGCAACAGCAATTTCGTCAGTGGGTATTTTGTAATCTGACTTTTGAACACCTCCACTAGAGCCGGATGTATCAACATTATTAATATCATCAACTACAGTTATTTTGCTCCTGATCATGCCCATCCAGCAGCTATACGCAAATGTACCGGTTTGTGTCGGAGTAAACTCTATGATATTGTCTCCTACCTCAAGCTTTTTGCTTGTATTAAATTTTGGTATTACAATTTCGTTGTTACAGCCGTTTATGTTACCTTTTTGAGCCTTTATGGTCCATCTCACAGGTATACCTTTTTGAACTGTAATCGGTTCATAGCTGCCTGATGACAGATTTGTAGTAACTATTTGAATACCGTTTTGTATTGTAGCTACGTTGCTGCCTTGAGTGCCGCTGTTTGCACCAAATGCTACAGATGGGAATGAAAAGCCTGATAATGCCAGACCCCTGTTTGTCATAACCACTCCAAGTACGATTACCAGCACAGCACTTACTTTCATCATCTTATGTGTAAATTTTCCGCTTAACACTGAGCTCACTGCCCCAAATCCGAACATTAAAGGCACTGTGCCAATGCTAAACATAAACATGGATAATGCTCCTGCCGCGAAACTCCCGGTACCTAAAGCATAAATCTGCATAGACTGAAGTGGGCCACACGGCATTAAGCCATTGAGCAATCCCACATAAAAAGGCCCATACTTTCCATTGTTATTGTGTATTTTGTTGCCAAATATTTTAGGCATCCTGGGATTTAATTTTCTGAGCCATGGGAATATGTTGAGCATATTTAACCCCATAATCACCATGAATACACCGGATATAATAGCCACAATTCCCTTGGCGGCACCTGAAAAGCTTATACCGGAACCTAAAGATCCTACTATACCTCCGATAATAGTATAGGATATCACCCTGCCGCTGTTATAAAGCAAACTTGGTTTTAATTTTGAAAGCTTACCGGAGTTCCCGTTATCAACCTTATATGAAACACATTGAGATAGATTTATTCCTCCGCACATGGCGATACAATGCAGTGAAGTCAGCAATCCGACAAAGAACAGGATTCCATACCCCATTGATTGATTAATCTCGGGTATAAAGTTAAACCCCACTGTGTTCTTAACAATAACATAAAGAGCAAACAATATGATACCTATCCCCAACAGTTGGTTGATTGACATTTTATCATCCGCTGCTTTTTTTACATTTGATTTTGTAACAGCCTCAGCACCTGGTTTATTCTTTACAATATAATCCAGCTTTTCTATCTTTTCAATAATTTGCTCCAGCCCTATAACATTTGCATCGTAGGTAATGTAAACATTGGAGCTGCTGAAAATTGCCTTAACTTCTAATACTCCGTCAAGCTTTCTCAGAGCATTCTCAATTCTCATTTCACAGCTTGTACATGTCATACCATCTATTTGAAGAATTTTTCGTATCGATCTCTGTTCCATCCCACACCTCTTTTAAAAGGATTACTTAAATCCTACTTTTTACTACTGTTGCTTGGTCGGTTTAGCTGACAGCAATCAAGAGTGCCCTTTCCAAAGGATTTTTCATTTTCCTTTGCCAGTTTTTCCAATAAATTGCTAATAGCCCTTTTTATACGTTTCAACATTATCATCCGCCTCCTACTTTCTCCAATTTCCAAACAAGTCTTTGTTTTCTTCCATGAAAGCTTGTGAGATTACAATATATGAGTCATCCTCAGTTTTATTTTCTTTCATAATAGGAACCGGATTGCAGCCACCTTTTATCACTTCAATCTGGTCAAGCTGGAACCTGTTACCGCAATTCTGGCATATCAATTCGTCACCCTGCTGCTTATAATAACCTCTTCCGGAATCATAACATACCTGACAAGTATTAAATGCCGTCCTTATCGTTCCATCACTTGCTTTAACGGCCAGGACCTCCATGTTTGTCTTACCTGCCTTATAAGGGTAAAATTTAGCAATTTCAGAGACTTCACTCTTTTGTATCTTTAAATCACCTGATACAGCCCCTGTTGTAGCTGCTCCACCTCCACCTGAATAAATTTTGATAATAACGAAGCCTATGATAAGAACTGCAATTACGCCAACTACTACAAATGTTTTCTCTTTAGCTTTCTGTGCTGCTTGCACCTTTTTGTTTGTCTTACTTGATTTGCCCATCGTTATACCACCTTTGCATTATTTATCACTGAATTTAACACATTTTTGTGGAGATTTTATGAAGAGAAGCATTTGGATAAATATTTATTATATCTTTCATTTGAAGTCTACTTATTGTATGATTTTTACGTTTGTATAAACTGTAAAAAATCATAGTACAAGATAAGAAGCAGCCGAAGCTGCCTCCTTGAACATTATTTATTATGTTCAGCATCTATTTAAACAGGCCGATATTGACCTGATTACTTTCAACATCACCATTTTTATTCGTCTCCTTGATTAGTTAGCCATTGGCAATCTATATATCTTACCATTTATAATAGATTGTTCAACAATATTCTCAACCATCTCCTTTGATATACCCTTACCACTATATTTTATTTCAATCCTTTTAGTATCCAAATCTACATTAAGCTCCTCAATACCTGGCAATTGGCTTAACGTTCTTATTACATTCATTACACATCTATGGCATAGCATATTTTCCTGCTTTAGCTTAATTCTGCGACTTTTCAAGAAACTCCCTCCTTTATAGGCTCACTAACTGCCTTTTTGTAAATTCTGTCCTGAACCATTTTGGCTGTTTTCATATAATGCTCTGGAAGATCCTGTCCACTGTGGTCATGCCCTCTATGAGAATGTCCACTTTTGATTTTGTTTTTCTTATGACTTTATTATAGTAAGTAAATATGAAGATGTTATGGAGATAAAATGACAGATTTGTAAATAATGTTCCGGTTTCAACCTGTTATCTCCGTCCTTTTCAGATGCGGTAAAAAAGAGGCCACTTTTTATATAGTGCCTCTTTCGGATTGTGGCGTTAATTTTATATGCTATTACTTGAAAATCTTCTCATCATACTATTTCTAGGCAAATAATTCTGATTTTCGGCATTCCCGCTATCATTATTAAAACCACCGCAGTGTCCTCCAAAGCCATTCGATTCATGAAACTTCTTCATATCTTCAAAATGCTTTTCCCACTCCTTCGCTTCTTCCTCTGTGATTTCCCCTCTTTCCTGTGCTTGTTGGCTCCAGTTCCTCATAGCGTCAAACATGGAGTTTATTGCACTCTTTTCTCTCTGATCTCCGTTATCCTTGGCAAATACAGCCGATGTACTTAATGCTGCAACAACCAGCACTACCGTTAAAATACCCATGATTTTTCTCTTCATTGTAAAACCTCCTTGATTCGTATTATTTATTTCATAGTTTTATTTTAGTAAGTAAAAAAGGAGAACTCATGAAGAAAACATGAAGAACTTATGGAGATTTAGTTTTCTTGAAATTTAAATTTACTTACAAGTCCATTTAGCTGTTTTGCCGACTCGTTCAGATCTAAAGCCGTTGCACTCAAGCCTGTAATTGTGTCTGTTTGAGTAGATATACTTGCTGCCACTTCCTGCATAGCTGCTGTAATTGCAGTATTACTATCATTGATAGATTCTATCGTTGCCGAAAGCTCCTCGGTTGAAGCACTCTGTTCCTCAGTAATTGCTGCAATACTATGAATTCTGCTATTTATATTTTTTACTCCCTCAATAATATGATGAAGCTGTGTATATACATTTTCAACCATAGCGCTGCCACTTTTTATGTTTCCCCCGACATCCATAATTGCTACCATTGTCCTCTGAATCATGTCCTGAATATTTACAATTATATTTTCAATTGTTTTGGCTGATTGGTTATTGCTTTCAGCAAGTTTTCGAATCTCCTCTGCTACGACACTAAATCCTCTACCGTGCTCTCCTGCTCTTGCAGCTTCTATAGCTGCATTTAATGCCAAAAGGTTTGTTTGGTCAGTGATAGATCTTATCGTTCCTATTATTTTGCCTATCTCTTCAGCTTCGTTTCCGAGCTTTTCAGCAATACTAATTGTACCTGATGAGATTTTCTCAATTTTCTCCATTTCAATTTTTGTATCCTGTGCTAATTTCCCGCTCTCTTGAGCAAGCATATTAACTCTTTCAACCTCCACACTAATTTGCTGAGCATCAGTAGCAGAAACCTGGGAAGCCTGTGTTATTTCTGATATGCTGGCAGTAATCTGACTGATTGAAGTGTTTATTTTTTGAGTGTCCTCCACAACTTTTCCCATGTGAGTATTTATAGCAGCAACGCCGGCAGATGTCTGCAAGCTGCCCTCGCTCAACAGTTCAGATCCCTGTGATACTCTAACAGAGTTCTTCTTTATATTTATCACCATATTCTCCAGGCTGTCCATAAAATTGTTAAAGGATTGTGCTAACCTGGCCAGTTCATCTTTTGATTTGATATTAATTCTACTCGTTAGATCACCCTGTCCTCTCTCAAGATCCTTAAATATCTCAAGGAGATTATTTATTGGCTTGGTAATACTACCGGCTAGCAGTATTGCTATTAGGATTGCTAAAATTATAGCTATAATTGCTAAAACGGCAGATATTTTTTGGTTCATTTCCATATGCATTTGAATAGTCATTAGGCTATCGTCCATAGAAGCTTCACTTTTCTTTTGAATTTCATCAACCTTTACATAAATGCTGTCAGCAATTTTGTCAAATTCAGCCATCATTATGTTTCCATCCTCATGGCCATTTTTTATATACATATCTGCCATTTCTTTACCATATGTATATAACTTATCAAACTCAACATTTAATTCCTCCAATAGAGATATATACTCAGGATATAAAACGGCAAGCTCCTCTGAATTCTTTTTATACAGATCATATTGTTCTTCAGCTTCCTTTAAATGAGCCGTATTTTTAGAAGCGCTCACATCAGTTAAAAATTGCCCCACCTGAATAACATTGTTTTTCATTTCACTTGCATACTTAAAGCCTGTGACAGCATTTTCTTTGATTCTAATGATATGTGTCTTGCTGTTATTGTATATGTACATGTTATATACAGTGCTTGCAATTATAATGACCAAAATAATTGAAAACCCTGCAATAAGTTTTTTTCGTATAGTATTAAACATTTATAACGCCTCCCCTATTAAAGATAGCAGCAACATCTCGACATGTCCGCTTAAATTTCGTTAATACCATCATTGTTGGAATATCTTGCCGTTCTTTTTTAAATTAGCATGAAGATGTGAAAGAATTATGAAGAAAATTGAAATAAATAAATTACTCCAATAATAACTGGTTGATGTATTAAATATATTGCAAGTGAATTCTTACTTATCATCGAAATATATTCATTTACATAACTGAATTTAAAAATGCTCTGTCTTTTGTAGTAATAAATTTTGTAAGCAAGTATACCCAATATAAATACCGAAAGATACGGAATTAAAGGATAGTAATCAAGTGTAGTAAATCCTCTATACATAACTCCAAAAGGAAGTAGCAAACTTGTATCAGCTAAAGCACTTTTAACCGGTATCGCTGCAAATGATATAACCGAAGCAATCGCAAGCAAAAAGATGTTATTCATTTTTTTAGCAGTGGGAAAAGAATCATGCCGGTTCCTAGAAAATGTAGTATACCGAACCGAATATACTGTTCTCTGAAAAAAATATATGAAAAAAGGGTAATTATCATTGCAAATAAAAGTACCGTAATACCTCTTTTTACAGTATTCTTGCTAAAACCGCTGCTTATTCCTGAAAGGAATATAAATAACAGTGCTGATACTTTGCCTTCCCAATACCAGAATCCTCTTAAATAGTCTATATTAATACTTACGAATTCATTTAAATCATATACTGTATGAAAAATAACCATAAGGACTATTGCAACAACCCTTAAAAAATCCACTTCCCAAATCCGTCTATTTTCCATTTTTCACCTCAATGTGTATTCTAAATACCTGTAAAGTACTAAAGTTATATGTAGAATTTATGAAGAAACTATAAAATACTCCCCTTCCTGGTATAGGCTTATTTATCTGCCTTTTCACCTCAAGGGGAGTATATCATTGAAAACCTGTGCGTTTACATAATATTTTACGCAATTAAAATTCTTAGATTATTCTAATTTTCCACCTTCAATTACAAGACTCTCTTTATAATCTTCTCCGTATATATCCGCCAGTGTTGCATCATAGGCCTCATGTACGAAATTCTCTTTGCCGAGGGCAGCAAGTTCATTGTTAATCCAATCGAGGAGCTCCTTATTGCCTTTCTTAACAGCTGGTGCTATTGTATCCTGCTCGCCCAATGTAGGTACACCGACTACAAATCCTTGATTCTGTTTCGCCCATGCAATCACTTCCGTATTATCGTTAACTATAGCAGCACCACGTCCATCCTTTAATGCTTCAAATATTTCTGTATACTGTTCGAATTTTAATTGCTCTATTTCAGGATAGTTTTCAGTCAAAAAAGTTTCAGCAGTAGTTCCTTTAGCGACGATGGCTTTTTTACCTTTCAACTGTTCAATCGATGTAATCGGAGCACTTTCCGGAGAAACTATTCCAAGAGAAACCTTCATATAGGGGTTGGCAAAATCCACCTTTTGTTTTCTTTCCTCTGTAACCGTAAAGTTAGCCATTATTATATCAACTTTGTTTGATTCCAGAAACGCTACTCTGCTTGCTGCATCCACCAAAACAAATTCAACCTTGGATTCGTCTCCTAAAAGATCCTTCGCAAACCTCCTGGCAATATACACATCAAATCCCTGATTTTCACCATTTTCATCAACATAACCAAATGGATTTTTATCACTAAACACACCAATTCTAATCTTACCCCGCTCTTTTATTTCAGCTATAGAACCCTTAGTTTCTTTCGTGCTTGTATTTGTACTTGTTTTTGTGCTAGCATTGTTGCAACCTGCAAGCACCCCCAGCGCTAACACTGCAATCATTAATAATTGAATAATTCTTTTGATTTTTATCATTCTAACCATTCCTTTCGTTTTATAATTTAATATTGAAATTTATTTAAGAAGTGCTGAGCACGTTCTGTCTTTGGATGCGCAAAAAACTCATGGGGTTCTGATATTTCACAGATTCTGCCTTTATCAATAAACACTATCCTATCGGCAACAGCCCGGGCAAATGACATCTCATGAGTTACAATAACCATTGTCATACCCTGTTTTGCGAGTCCCAGTATTACATCCAGGACTTCTCTTACCATTTCAGGGTCAAGAGATGCTGTAACTTCGTCGAAAAGCATTATCTCAGGATTCATGCACAAAGCCCTTACTATTGCTATTCGCTGCTTCTGGCCTCCGGAAAGCTGACGGGGATAAGAATCCTTTCGGTCGTACAATCCTACCCTGTCCAATAGCTGCCTTGCCTGCTCCATCACCTCACTTTTATTTCTTTTTTGTACTTTGACAGGGCCTAAAATGATATTTTCAATGACTGTCATGTGCGGAAACAAGTCATAGTTCTGGAATACCATTCCTATATGCTGCCTAGTTTCCTGCCAGTTCACATCTTTATCAACAAGGCTTTTATTACAGAATCTTATATCACCTCCTTGTATTTTCTCCAAACCGTTGATACACCTTAAAAGAGTGCTTTTCCCACAGCCTGAAGGCCCTAAAATAACAACAACTTCACCCTTTTTTATGCATAAATTAATGTCCTCTAGGACAGTTATTTCGTCATATTTCTTTTGCAAGCCCTTTATCTCAAGTAATACTTCATTGGTTTTCTTATCCACAATTAACACCCCTAACTATTCCATTTATTTTCCAGCATCCTGGATAGCCTTGAAAGAGGATAACAGATTACGAAGTACAATATAAATACAAAACCATACACCCAAAAAGATGCTGTAGGTACTTCTATGCGAGAAAGCTCTATTATCTGCTGTCCTACCTTTATAACATCTATAACTCCAATTAAAACTACTAATGAGGTAGTCTTTACCATTCTTGTAGCTAAATTTATAGCACCCGGCAGCATTCTTCTTACTGCCTGTGGTATTAGAATATACCGGTAAAGTCCCCAGAAGCCAAGCCCTATAGCCTTTCCAGACTCAACCTGATGTTTTGGCATGGATTCCAGCGCACCTCTTACGATATCCCCCATCTCGGCAGCGCCCCAAAGGGTGAATACAATAATAGAAACAGTCTCGCCGCTTAAATCTATGCTTAAAGCTGTGGTAACCCCAAAATATATAATAAACAACCAAACAAGAATCGGTATTATTCTAAACATTTCAAGGTATATGCGGCAAATCGAACGTATCCATTTTGACTTTGATGTCCATATTACTCCCAGAACTATTCCCAGCAACGAACCAATCATAATTGAGATGAAAGCAATTCTTGCTGTCACCATCAGGCCTTCAAACAGGCGCTGCATGTTCATTCCTTTAAATAGAACGCTAATTCCCAAACTCTGCATACCGCACCTTCCTTTCAAGCCATGTCAGAAGTATTGATAAAGGCAAAATCATGACTAGATATACAGCCACCAACATAAACAGGGCTTCAAAGGTTTGATAGTACATGCCTATTAAATCCTTTGTTACATTCATAAGGTCAACCACTGCAATTGCCCCCACTATGGAGGTTTCTTTAAGCAGGAAAATACAATTTGCACCTAATGAAGGCATACTAACTGAAAATGCCTGAGGAAGGACCACATATCTCACTAGCTGGGCCCTGGAAAGCCCTATGCTAAGGCCGGACTCAATTTGTGACCTGCCTACAGCCTCCAGACCGCTTCGGAAGGTTTCAGCCATATAGCTTCCTCCTAAGAAAGACAAACCAATAATGGCACAAGCATTCTCGCTTAGGGCTATTCCCATTTTGGTAAGCCCAAAGTATAAAAAGAATAGTTGTATCAGCAGCGGAGTATTGCGTGATAACTCTATATAAGCTTGAACAATTGATTTTAGAAATTTAACCTTGAAGTACAGAACTATGCTGCATACAAAGCCAATGATTAAAGAAAACAATATACCCCAAAATCCAAGCTTTAATGTTGTCCATGCTGCTTCCCGGTAAAGTGGCAAACTGTCTATTATAAATTGCCAGTTAAGATTCATTCATTTGTCACCTCAATCATACTTAACATCCTTACAAATCAAAGGTTGTTGTCTATTTTTGCATAAAAAAACTCCTACCCCTATTCAGAGGCAGAAGTTAATTCCGCGGTTCCACTCTGTTTACCGGATGCAAAATCCGGCATCTCGTAATTTTCGGTACCCACATACCTCAACACTATAACGGGTGTAGCCGCCGGAGTCTACTATGTTTCGATCCGGTACTCAAGGATGCACTTCGGTTAATCTAAATCTAAAACCCCTTTCAGCCTCTGGGAGTTTCTCTCTGAAAATCTCCATTAACTTACTCTTCCTGTCATCGCAAATCATACTATTCTTATCTGTTTACTATACTATACCATAAGAGTGTTTCTGTCAATCTCTTTTTTATTAAACTTAAGTATTTCATTCTTCATTTTTTCTTAACAAAATCTTCATCTATTCACCATTAAATCTTCAAAAGTTTTCTTTATTATATGTTTATAAAGTAACCAAATTTTCGAGGAGGTCTTGATATGCACAAACACTATTACAGAAAACAAAATAATGTAGCACTTTCCCAGGATGAAGCTATACTGATAGGTTTTGTAAAGATCAAGCATGTAAATAGACTTAAAAAAAGAAAGGCTAGAAATACTGCTAATTACTATTTCACTTTAGGCAGGGGCAGAAATTTCAAAAATATCTTTGAAAGCATTATTAGCTAGCAGAATAGATTTGGAGTCTCCGTTCCCCAAAACCTCTAGGATTACCCCCTCCAGAGATTTTCGGATTTTATATAAAATAAACTTTTTGCTTATGATGAAAAAATTTGATTATATTGCTTATTAATAAATGTATGTAGCTTTTATTAAGCTGCAGAAAGGAAAACTATGAAACTTAAAGTGCAGATTAGCTTACTAATAAGCATGCTTGCTGTCGGTCTAATTTGCGGAATGTCATTTTATATTTTATTGGTGCCTCTTGGCAGCAAAAACCTCGTTCACTGCATTATTATGGGATTAACATTTGGTTTAGTGAATTATTTTGTATCATATAAAATTTATGTAAGATACATTTTTCTAAAAGATACAAACAACTCATTAAAGCATGAGCTCAAATTGGATAAGCTGACTGGGTTATATAATAGAGGCGCTTTTGATAATGACCTTCCGGAAATATCAAGCTATAATTATTATTCATTGGTATTGATAGATATAGACAACTTCAGAACCTTCAATAATGAATTCGGTCATAAAGCAGGAGATATAGTCCTAAAAAAAGTCAGTCAAACAATAAGAGCTAATATAAGGTTTAAAGATGCGGTTTATAGATATGGAGGTGAAGAAATAATTATTGTACTGAAAGACTGCAGCAAAAAGAATGCATTCAATATTGCTGAGAAAATAAGAACAAGTATAAACCAACTAGATAATTCCCCGTATCCTAATATAGCAGTTTCCTTAGGTGTATCAAGCTGTCCAGAAGACGGCAATGAATTCGATGAAGTTTTTGATGCCTGTGACAAAGCGCTGTTATTGGCTAAAAAGTCAGGTAAAAATCGAGCTATTGCTTATAATTAGAATAACATTTTTTATGTTGACAGGTGGTAATATGAGAAGACTTTCCTTGCTGAGGTATTTTACAATCTACAGCCTTATTGCATTTGTCATTACGGGAGTAGTTCTTAGTTTTTTTATATCAAACCATATAAAGAATGATCAGCTTGAGAATACTAGAGAGATCACTCGTCTGACTTTAAACGCTTTACTGAAGAAAGAACTTGCACCTGATGATTTTAGTAGCACTTTATCAAAAGAGAAATTGGATACCTTACAAATAAAATTTAATCAAGTTATCGAGGCTACTGATATTATTATGATAAAAATCTGGGATAAAAATGGTAATATCCTGTACTCTAGTAATTCCAGCCTTACCAGTCAGAATTTTGCTATTGATAAAGAACTTAAAGAAGCACTTTGCAATAAAAGTATAATTAAGATCTCTGAGCTTGATAATCAGTTAAACACGAACGCACTCAATAGCTTTAATAAAGTTGTTAAAATATATGAACCTATTGAATTTAGCGGAAGTGTAACAGGTGTATTCGAAGTTTATATTCCTTATGACAGAATTCAACATCATGTAAAAGTTCTAAATAGAACTGTTGCCATTATCATGTCATTAGGACTTCTAATACTGTATTTATTATTATTGAGAATAATATATAATTCTTCAAAAACATTGATATCTCAGAATCAGTCCCTACTGGATCAGAAATTTAAGCTTGAAGAATCCTACCGGAAACTGAATTCTACATATAAAAGTACTGTAAAAACATTAGCAAACGCGATTGATGTTAGAGATCCATATACAGCTGGTCATTCTGAACGTGTAGCTAAAATCTCGCTGGAAGTTGGGAAAATGCTTGGATTGGGAAGCAGCCAACTTGAATTGCTGGAACTCGCAGCGTTATTCCATGATGTAGGTAAGCTTGGTATACCCGATGAAATATTAAAGAAACCAGGCAAATTAACAGACTATGAGTTTGAAATAATAAAAGCTCATCCTCAGACTGGAGTAAATATCCTGGAGAATATTGATTTTCTAAAACAAACTTTACCAATAATTCTACATCATCACGAAAAATTTTCAGGAGGCGGCTATCCCTCGGGTATTAAAGGAGATGAAATTCCTATTGAATCCCGTATTATCGCAGTAGCAGATACCTACGATGCTATGACATCAGACAGACCTTACAGGAAAGGGCTGCCACATGACGATGCAATTTATGAAATAGTCAGAATGAAGGGAACACAATTTGACTCTAAAATTGTGGATGCCTTTTTAAAAGTTGATATTGAACAGTTAGGCATAAACGCAATAAAACTGACTAACTAATTAATTGCAAATTCGATAATAACTTTTGTTCCTTTACCTACTTCACTCTCAATTCTTACTCTGCCGCCATGTGCTTCAACCAAAGCTCTGGTAATAGTTAGCCCGATTCCTGTTCCTCCTGTCCCACGACTCCTTGACAGATCACTCCTGTAAAACCTCTCAAATACATGCTTGATGTCTTCTTTAGGGATACCGATTCCTGTATCTTCAACAGTGACCCTGATTACATCCTTCAATTGTTCTAGGGAGACCCGGACATCTCCATCTTCATTAGTATACTTACACGCATTTGATAAAATATTGATAAAGACCCGATTTAGACGGTCTTCATCACCCAAAAATTGAATGTCACCTTGAATCTCTTTATAGAGATGAATGTTTTTGCTAATGAAAAGCGGCTCAAAGCTTTCTACAATATTGCTCAGAAGCTCAGAAAGGTTGATTTCACTTTTATTAAGCTTAATTTCATCACTTTCGATAATAGATAGGTCTGAAAGCTCCTTAATCAATTTCGTAAGTCTGGTTATTTCACTATACACTATAGAAAGCTTTTCTATGTCCGGTGCCCATACGCCATCCATAAAAGCCTCAATATGGCTTTGAAGGGTAGACAAAGGAGTTCTCAGTTCATGGGCTATATCCGAAGTCATTCTCTTTCTTAGTACATCTTGGTAATTCAATCTTTCTGCAAGCTCTTTCACTGATAACGACAAATCATGTAATTCATAGGTGTTTGTTATGACCTCATATAACTTTTTATATTTCCCATCCTCAATAAGTTTAGCATTTTCTTTTATAAGATAAATAGGCGTTAAAAACTTTTTCGATATACGTGAACTATATAAGATTGCGATGATTAGCGAGAAAAGAAAAGCTACTGCAAAAGCACTGTTGATTGTTCGCAAAAATTGCTTATCCTCAACAGAAGATATAATGCTCCTGGGTCTTCCTACATCTATCGTTCCGATCTTGTTGCCTTTATAATTTAAAGGATAGCTTCGGAAAGAAAGACTACTATCATTGTCTTCTTTTCCTCTCATCATATCATGCATAGTCTCCGGTGTGCCGCTGCTCCATATAATGTTATTTTGAATATCCCTTAAGCGTATTGTCACAGCTTCACTATAGGCATAATGCATTATGCTCATAAGTGACTGTGGAGCTAACCCATTACTGTCACCATACACCTGTTCAACATACTGAACAACCTTCAGATCATCCCTGCTTCTGGTTTCTTTGATATAATCGGAGAAGAAAAGGTTTATGCTAATATTTGTAACTAACGTTATAAATCCTATAGACAACATTGCTACAAATATAAAGTATTTGCCTAACTGTCTGCTTATCCTGGTCATGCTATTCACCTTCAAACTTGTATCCAACCCCATATACCGTCACTATATAGTGTGGTTCTTTCGCATCATCTTCAATTTTCTGACGCAAATTTTTAATATGAGTATCCACAGTACGGTCGTAGCCTTCAAAATCATATCCAAAAGCCAGGTTAACCAACTGACTTCTTGTAAACACCTTATGAGGATTTTGTGCAAGTGTTAGGAACACTTTAAATTCATTGGGTGTTAAATTTACTATTTCACCAGCCTTTTTGACAATATGTTTAGGAATATCAATAAACAAATCACCATTATTGAACTCTAAAACATCAGATACCGCCGAATTGCCTTTAGTTCGCCTTAGGATAGCTCTCACTCTGCCGACAAGTTCACGGGGGCTAAAGGGTTTCGTCAGGTAGTCATCGGCACCGATATATAAACCGGTTATCTTATCTTCCTCACTGCTCTTTGCGGTAAGCATCAAAATCGGAATATCAGATTCCTTTCTTATAAGCCTGCAAATTTCTTCGCCTGATATATCCGGAAGCATAAGATCAAGTATCACAAAGTCAGGGCTAATCTCATGAAACAGTTCCATAGCTCTATTACCCCGTTCCGCTGTATGGACCTCATAAGACTCAATTGTAAGATATTCCTTTACTACTTTGAGGAGGTTGACCTCATCATCAACCACCAATATTTTTTCATTCATTTGCATCCGACCTCCTTTATAGAACTTATGTCAACACTTAAAACTATGTTGTTTCTGCCCCGGATAAATGTCCCGGAGTTGCTCAAGTTGCGTGACCGTTTGCACGTATGCTAATATCTTCCTGGAAGAAAAAAAGGAGGATATGATAAGAGCTTTGAATATATATGTTAAGTGTTCCAGCACCTAACCCTCAAAGCCCTTTAACACATTTGTAATATGATAATAGCATATCTGGGGCGGAATGTTAAGGAGTATCGCAGAAATTGTTTAAAATTTTTGGAAAGGCTGGAGTTGATATGCCCGAAATGCGGCGGGAAAACAACCTTTCATGACAGATATGCACGTCATGTGCATATGGGCGAGGAAATTGAATGGATTAACATATTCCGTGTAATCTGTAGCAAGTGTGGGAAGACACATGCAATCATACCGGATTTCATCAGGCCGTATAAGCATTACTCGGCTTGTGATAGCGAGCTGGTCCTTCGGGACCAGGAGGACGGTATACCTCTTGAGGAGATTGAGACTGCCGCCAGCATATCCACATTAAGGCGGTGGGTAGAAGAATTCAGGCAACGGGGGCGGCAAGCTGCAGGAGCATTAAGAGCTATACTGTACAGGTATTATGGCAAGTTTGTCAATGAGCTGGAGATGATAGAAACAAAGGTATTCCACATGATTGAGCGGCTGCTTGGGTTACTGCCGCAGATAGAAAGCAGCCATCTTGCCATAGGTGAAACGAATATGTGGCTAACAAATCATCTGGCAGGAGTATTTGTATAGAAAATTCCCACATAGTTTGCGTAGCTGTCCGGAGTTCCCTTCTGATAGGCTTTAGGAAAAAGCACAGGAGGGATCGAAATGATAAACAATGAAGTATTGGAAAAAGCATTAAAGAAACATGAGATCATATCGCCGCTATTGCAGCCGGATCTGGATGAGGCGGAAAAGCGGAGAATACGGCAGGAGATACTTGAGAGGGAAGGAATTTCGGAAAGGACACTTCGGAGGTATCTTGCAGCGTACCGGGAGAATGGTTACGAAGGGCTATTACCAAAGATACGAAAAGATACAGGGCAACAAAGAGCGATATCTCAGGAAATATTAGATCGGGCAATCGAAATAAAACAGGAACTGCCGGAGAGAAGTGTCAGGAGGATCATAAAGATCCTTGAAGGCGAAGGGATTGTCAAAAAAGGAAGTGTCTCCAGAAGCACCTTGTCCAGGCATCTTTTGAAGATGGGCTTTGGTGCAAAAGACTTCAGAAATGTTCGTATAGAAGGAACGACAGCCCGCCGGTTCGTCAAAAACGGAAGGAACACATTGTGGCAGGCAGATATCAAATACGGTCCGTACATACCGACTGCCGACGGCGGTAAGAAACGGACATACATGGTGGCATTTATTGACGATGCGACGAGGCTGGTGTGTCATGCAGAATTTTACGACAATCAGAGGCTTCCGATATTGGAAGACAGTTTTCGCAAGGCAATATTGAAATACGGCAAGCCGGAGGCAGTATACGTTGACAATGGCAAGGTATTTATCTCGAAATGGTTCAGAGTAGCATGTGCAAAGCTGGGAATCCGTCACATGAACACAAAGGCGTATTCTCCGGAGAGCAAAGGCAAGATTGAGAGGTTCAATGCCACAGTTGAAGAGTTTTTCCAGGAGATATCGCTGGAGAAAGCAAAAAGCCTGGAGGAACTTAACCGCAAATTTCGGGTATGGCTGGATGAAGGGTACAACGGGAAGCCTCATAGCAGTTTAAAAGGGGTTTCTCCATCGCAGGCGTATGCAAGTGATCCAAAGAAGGTGCGGTTTGCAACTCCTGAAGAATGCCGGGACGCATTTTTATGGGAAGATACAAGGAAAGTTGACAACACAGGCTGTTTCAAGCTGCAAGGGATAGAATATGAAGCCGGAATCGAATACATAGGCAAAAAAGTGGATGTGCGGTATGATCCTTTTGATATGAGCCTTCTGGAGATATGGTACAATGGTGAGCGCCGAAAGACAGCAACCCCGCTGAAGGTTGGGGAATACTGCTCAAAGGTTGAAAAAACACCAGCAACGAAATCGGCGACTCATTCACGGCTATTAAAAATATATGAGAGCGAGAATGAAAAGAGGCAAAAACGGCAGACCGGAGCATTAACCTTCAGGAGCATGAAGGGCGGTGACAGAAATGTTTGAGCAGTACTACAACTTTCTGCACACGCCGTTCACCCGGGATATACCGGAGAAGCATTTGTATAGCAATCCGGAGCTGGAAGAGGTCTGCAGCAGGCTTGAGTATGCGGCCCGGAACCGGTTGTTTGCAGTGATAACGGGAGATGTTGGTACAGGAAAGACCACAGCCATAAGGAAGTTTGTTGGGGCGCTGGACAGCAACCGGTACAAGGTAATGTACATAAGCGATTCGGCGTTGACACCGAGGAATTTTTACTGGGAAGTATTGAACCAGCTGGGATGTGAAGCGAAATTCTACAGGAGCGATGCAAAACGACAACTAACGAGAGAGATCAGCAACCTGATTGAAATACAGAGACGTATTCCTATAATCATCACAGATGAGGCACACCTACTTTCAAGGGAGATGCTGGAGGAAATCCGGTTTTTACTAAACTTCAGGATGGATTCGTATAACCCAATGAGTTTAATCCTGGTAGGCCAGAGTGAGTTGAAGGACATCCTGAAGAAGCAGATATATGAGGCAATATGCCAGCGAATAGATATCCGATATCATATGATGCCATATGATCGGCAAAGAACCGGTGAATACATAAGAAAGCACCTGGAGTATGCAGGAGAAAGCCGGGAGATATTTACGGATATGGCGGTAGACGAGATATATGAATATTCTCATGGAGTACCGCGAAAAATCAACCGGGCGTGTACAGCTTGCCTTTTACATGGGGCACAGGTACAGAAAAAAATCATAGACGATCATGTGGTAAGGCTTATTGTTGAGGAAGAATTGAACTGGTAGTTAATATGCCCTGTCCGTATACATCTGCGGACAGGGCTAATGAGCAAAACTAGCGGTCAAAAAGAATGAGCAGATTGCGGTCAAAGAGGCCGAACAGCGACACTATGTCATTAAATAGCATAGTATAACCACTAGTACCTTTTAAAGGCATATAACAATGAAAATGCTGATGCCTATCCAAAATTACTGTTCAAACCCGAATCTGTAACCTACACCGTGAACTGTAAGAATGTATTCAGGTAGCTTAGGATCTGTTTCTATTTTGTGTCTTAAATTCTTAATATGTGTATCAACTACTCTGCTATACCCGGAATAACTATCTTTAAATGCATCTTTAACCAGTTCTTCCCTGGTTAAAGTTTTATTAGAATACTTGATTAAAGTCATTAACAATTTATATTCATTTGGGGTTAGCTTAACCAATTCTCCATCCTTTTTGACTTCATACTTAATAGTATCCACTACCAAATCATCATTATTAAAAGAAACGCGGTTATCTAGAGGAATAGAATCTTCAGTTGACCTTCTTAACAATGCCGAAACTCTTGCCACAAGCTGTCTCGGGCTAAAAGGCTTGGTTACGTAATCATCCGCTCCTATGTGCAATCCATTAAGTATATCTTCTTCTTTTACTTTTGCTGTTAACATAATAATAGGCACTGCAGATTTTTTTCTAATAATAGTGCAAACTTCTTCACCCGGTATATCAGGAAGCATAAGGTCTAGTATTATCAGTGACGGTATAATCTCGTCAAACTTTTGAAGAGCCTGCTTTCCGTCAAAGGCTGTGTATACAGTATAGCCGCTTTTTTCAAGGTATGATTTCACTACGCTTATAATATTTTTCTCATCATCAACAACAAGAATGTCTCTCTTCATTATCTATTCCTCTCCTTCCTTTTTACCTTTTTGAATATTTATCTGCATTGTGATATGCTCAGATTACTAATTGCGTTATAATAACATCAAAGTGTTAGATAAGGATAACTAACACTTTTAAAAGCAGATGCTTATGAAGTTGTACAGCTGCAAACAATATTTAGAATGAGATAACATCAACCTGGCTGTTACTATCACTTTTAAAACTTACAATAATTTGATTAGGCATACAAACAATTGTTTTTGGATAGCCATCAATCCATCCAGTATTTGAACATATGGCTTGGGGGCAAATAGTTCTGTCCATAGGCAGCATTCTGACTTTTCTTTCTTTTACTTCAATATATCCAATCTCTCCATCAAACTCGAAATCATATATACCATTTTTATTCAAATCATCTTGTGTAAGTTGTAATAGTACTGCCCCTTTCCGCTGTACAACAACAACGTCATCTGGAGATTTTTTATGGTTACGTGTAAATACCCCGTATAACACAATTGTTATAATTAAAATCAATGCTATCAGAATCACGTCATATGATGTAAAAACATTCATAAGACATAGACTTTTCTTTTTCATTGAAGTCCCCTTTTCTTTATCTCACTTCTCCTTTTCATGTTTTAAAATACATCTTCTGCTTCCTATTATATATCCTATGTGTGAAGATTCTATGAAGAATAAGCTCTTATGCTTGAATTGTATAAAAAATTATCAAAGACACTGCTATCAATGCGAGAGTAATCAAAACATCTTTTACCCAATCCAACGTACGAATAACTGCTTCCCCATTACTTTCGTTCGGATTGTCAACTCTTTTCTTTTTTGCAAAAATCATAAATATTACCGCCCCTATTATTAGCAGCACACTTAATAGGTGAGATATTGAGAACCAACCCACAACCGACGGATTGCTCCTAAATAACTCCACTATACTTCTGTTAATTGCAAAAAGTATTACATACCATATAAAAAGCTGTCCGTCATATTTGATAGATTTACGTTTTCTCCATAAGATGAAAAACACAGCATAGTTTAGCAGGAATTCATAAACCTGTGCCGGGTGCAGCAGCTGATCCTGGCGCTCTATGCCCCACGGACGTGGTATGGACATGACTTTTCCGAATACATCACAGCCAATTCTTCCAATTCCCTGCCCTAAAATGATGCCTGGTGCTATTGCATCAGCATATTTATAAAAGCTTAATTTATTATTCTTCCTGAAATAGAAAAATGCAAAGATAGAGGCTCCCAGTAAGCCCCCATGTATGGATAGTCCTCCTTCATTTATTTTTATTATTTCTGCCGGGTTGTTGAGATAATAGGATAAATCATAAAAGAGAATATAAAACACCCTTGCACCAACCACTGCTGAAATTATCGAGTATAAAGCAATATCAAACAACTTCCCAACATCAAGCTTTTTTCTTTTTACCTCAAGATAGGCAACAAATATCCCGGCCAGTATGCCTAAAGCGATCATTACACCAAAGAAATGAACCGGTATGCCAAATATATGAAACAGAACTTTCATTGTATTCTCCCCTCTACATCCCTATAGGTAGCCTAAAAAGGATGATCTAAGCAATTACCCTTATATATCCACTACTTTTTTTGTGGCTCATAAAACTCGTCTGACCTTATGACTCAATCGTATTGGAATAAAGGCAGGCACCAGCTTACGATACTCTACATATTTCTCACCAAAGAGTTCCACCATCTTCTTTTCTTCCTTTTTTGCAAGTCTTGCATACATAGTCAGCAGAATTGGTGCCATAATTATGGTAATTATCGTTGGCCACTGTATAAGAAATCCTATAATCATTAGTGCAAAACCGCTGTACTGGGGATGTCTTACATACCTATAGATTCCATGTGTCACCAACTCACCATTGCCGGCATGTATTCCTTTCCATCCAAGAGCGATCACAATCAGGCCACTGAAAATGATAACATTGCTAAGCGGATGCAATATGGAATAAACTACTGTTGAACCTCCTGCAAGGGCAACCCACAAATGTCCATTCATATGAGTAAACGGATCAAGAACCGGATATTTGCTTCCCAAAATAGATGTTAAAAAATATATTGTAAGCGGAAATCCAAACATTTCACTAAACAAAGCTACCATAAATGCTGCAAATGCACCTAAAGTACGCCAGTCTTTTTTTGTCGCAGGTTTGAAGGCCGTAAAGGTAAAAATACTGAATATGAGAATATTAAAAATAACTGATCCCCATAATCCATACGCGTACTCATTATCGCCATTCATAAAGTCTCACTCCCTTTATTCGTAAAATTAATTAACTTGTTGAATAGCTATTCCAATACTCTTTTTCTATAGTATTCGAGTATAAGCTTATCCATCTTTTGGCTTATCGACAATGCTCTATCGTAATCAATGTGATCAGATGACATAACTTCATTTATTTCTTCTCTTACTTTCTCAATCTCTTCTTTCATAAGCAATCCCCTTTTATAGTACATACTACAGCTATAAACTCTTAAAAAAACTGACAATCAGATAGATCACCGCCCCAGCTATTAGTGCTCCTGTAAACCCAATTGTCATAGATAGAATAACGGATAAAACAGAGCCAATTACCGATGTTACACCATTTACACCCCACATTACCGGAACAATCACATTTTTTTTGCTTTCACCTATCAGTTTAAGTCCTCTTGGGAAAGGCATTCCCATAAAGAATCCCTGCAACATTACAAGAATTGACGCAACGATAATCCTCCCTGTAAGGTTTAAACCCGATGTACCTTCGAATATAAAGCCGAGGAACAGAAGCAATATAATGCTTATGACAGCTACCATAGCAGATGGCAGATAGAAAGCTCCAATAACCCGGTTAAACAATCTACTATTACTCAAATATCCACCAATACCGCTTCCAACCAATAGCGCTGCCAGTACAAATGTGAAAGCCAGGGTCGGATGACCCAGATATAATATGAATTTCTGTATCAAAGGAGTTTCTATCATCATGAAGCCTATACCAAGTAGGCTGAAGTACATAGTCGGCTTGAAGTTTCCACTCTTAATAGCAAAAGGAGTAAACATTATAATACTTCCAATTGCCACTACCATCAATATTAGTATCAAGGTTGCAGGAACACCTTTACCAAAATTATAAAAATATGGCCTGTTATCAGTTGCAGGAGTTACATTAGATTTAAAACCATTGACATAGTCCTTCAATGATATTTTTGCTTCCTTTATTTGCTGCAATGGTCCCTGTTCCTGAACCAGAGGCGCATATAAAGGTGCAATCTTGTTTTTCTTTGCTGTCTCCAGCAATCCTTTGCTTTCATCCTCAGTGAATGGTTTGTTTTTGATTATAATCACAGGATCATGCATAGCAACTCCCCCATGTTGCTGTTGTATAAGTTGAGAATAAAGAGCAATGTAGTCAGGAGTATCTTTTAATGGTATACCTTTTTCATTTAGAGCCTGCATGGCTGTTGCTACAATTTTACTAAGATCATCTTCATCATGAGCCAAAAAGGCAATCTTTCCATTATCACTTAGGTGATTAAGGTAATCTTTCATTGCCTCAACAGTATATATATAGTTTTCCGAAAGAGCATAAGCCATGCCCTGGGAGGTATTTGTCATAACAAGAGATAAAAAAATTAAATCATATTTATCCCGGGATCTTTGGACAAAGCTTCTTCCATCCTCACCATAGACCTTCACTTCAGGTCTGTTATAAATATTCCCGTTATATTCTCCAAAAGCTTTAACTGCATCAATACTTGATGTGTTGATTTCTACTGCCGATATTTCCTTGCTTCCCCTTGCAAGAGCATATAATACGTCCCGGCCGCCACCTGGCCCGATTAACAGTGTTTTATCGTTCCTGCCAATTGTAAAAGGGAGAAATCCCGAATCAGCCTCAAACTTTTTCAAACTTTCAACATCACCATCAAATTCATACATTGGAGCATTAGCAGCCCCATCGATAGTCAATATCATATCCTCTGGTTTTTGAGGTATTTTAATTACGTCAGTTCGGGAAAAAGCGTTCCATTCAGAAAATACGATTTCTGGTGATAGCCCAGCTTTTATTAATTTTCCGTAAGTCTTTTTGCTATTGTTAAGTATACCGTTAAAGTTCTTTTCAATTGAGTTTATATACTGTACGGGTAATATAAGGCCTACCACAAGAATCAACGGCAAAACATACCCGATAGCTTTAATTTTCTTTGCAGACACAGGCAAAATCAATGCAGGTAATAAAGCGATAATACTAAGAATTAAAACTGTCCTGAACATACCTGCATTATTCAAAAGAAAGATGACAGCTACACTTCCTACACCGGAACCAACTAAATCCGCAAAGTATAATTTACCACTGATTCCCGAAAACTCAGTAAAGAGTATGGAGTATACATACCCACCAATAAGGAACGGTATGGTACCAAGCACAATGTAAATAAGCATATTATTTACAAATGGAAGCAGATAGTTTAAAGAAAAAACTATAATATAACTGGCTGCAAGAATAATAGACCCTTTATTTAATTGTCCCTTCATGTCCTCCTGGTTTACTGCTACTTTTCTTTTACCCAATTTTACAATAGGCTTTCTACCCTTTTTCCTTATCATGTATGCAATAATACTGCCTATACCCAGACCCAAAATAGCAAATGATGTTGTTAAAAACACATAATGGTATGATAATACTGCTGAATACAGTCTGGTTAATACTACCTGATAAACAAACAAGGAAACAGATATAAAGAAAATGCTTAGTAATATCGTAATTTTACTTTCTTTATTTTTAGCTTCAGTCACTTCTATCTCTCCTCTTCCGTCATTATCTTTGTCATTGTCCTCATTGTAATGGTATCAGTTTAATTTGAAGAACTTGTGGAGATAGTGCTCTAAGAAATGAACATGATATGAATAAATTGTTAACTTTGACCCTGAGAATTTTATGTACTATATTCTAGCCTCAACGCATTACTGTCCCTGTGGATTCTAACTCCTTGTCAGTATATCTTTTTTCTATTTGAAGGTAACTAAGAGTATCCTCAATAATTTTTGCTACCACTGGACCTGCTACAGTACCCCCGCATTGGTTTTATAAGGAGGTTTCTGCATGCAGTGGCTATCATTAATTCCAGCACTAACAACAATTTTTCTAAGATTTAAAACAAAAAAATTGATTCCCTCCCTGCTCGCAGGAGTAGTAATCGGTTCATTTATAAGTACCCGAACACTCTGTAACGGTATTACCTCCATCGGAGAGTTTATCATTGATATTATGACTGATAAAGACAGCGCTTACACCTTGGGCTTTCTTATAACATTCGGTGCTCTTGCCGAGTTAATTGAAATGGCAGAGGTTTTAGCCGAAGTTGGAAAAATGGGCCAAAAGTGAAAAAGGTGTATTAGGCTGGTCCATTATCGGGATCAGCAAAACATATACAAGGATTCAAGAACCAATTACAAAGTCAGGGTTCACAAAGAACTGTACGAAAATGGAAAACTAATAGCCAGAACCTTATTTGACCAGCACTATTACGCACAAATAAAAGGACTAATTCATATTGGAGTTAAAGAAAAGGAACAACCTTTTGTTGTCCCTATATTTGAGAAGTTTCCCTTCCCTACGAAGAAGTCCTCTTTTTATTGCTGGAAATGCTGAGAATGCAGAGAAAAAAATAAGTTCACAAACATTACGTCTTTTGTTCTTTTTTTTAGCTTACATTATTTAAATCAGATTTATAATATTCAATTATTAGCTTATCCATCATCTGGCTTATCAATAGTGTTTCATCAAGGTCAAATGAGTCAAAGTCCATCATTTTATTTAATGTTTCTCTTACTTCCTCCATCTCACTTTTCATATACAATCTTCTAATTATTCAGCTTTTTCTTTAATCTGTCTGATTTCTGTCTGCTCAGTTGAAACATTTGGAGTATAATTTTGCTTGTCCTCTTTATCTTTATGCCCCTTCATCATCATTGGCATCATTACCATCATCATGAGTGGGCATGCCAGTGCAGCAAGTAAAGTTAAAAATCCGTTTGCTCCTGTTCCCAATCCGGCGCTTTTCAGCAGTGGAATGATCAGAAGCAGAATTACAGGTGCTCCGCAGCATATAAGCATCATGAGCATGTGAGACAAATGTCCTTTATGTCCTTTATGTCCTTTTTCATTCTTGTTTCCATTGTTGTTATCATGATTACCATGGCAATTCATATAATTCATCCTTTCTAAGAATAACCAATATGATTTAGTTTCTATGTCTTTAACTTAACTTAATTCAAATTCCTCTATTATTGATTATAGCAACTCATTTTGTAGAAGTTATGGAGATAAAGCTGGATTGCTAAAAAATTCATTTAATAATTTGTATGTTATAAATTTCTATATACTTACAAGAAATTTTGGTTATTGATCCTATAAAGACCCTTGATGCTTTCTTACAAAATTACTTCTGCAACTCTCACTGCAAAAATAATAAGTCTTACCATCTATTTTTTGTCTTATAGCAGTTTCAGGGTTCACATACATTCCACAAACAGGGTCGCGAACCATTTCTACTTGGTTATTCATTTGATTGCTCATATGACTAGAGCCATACTGCCCATTGCCTCCATTATGTCCCAAGTGGTCATGTCCGCTGTTGCCGTGTCCACCGTGAGAATGTCCGCCGCCACAGCAACCACCGCCCTTAAACATCATGTATGCGAATGCGCCAACTAAAAGTAAATACCACCAATTTTGCAACAAAAATTCCATATATAAACACCTCACTGTTCTTTGATTTTGATCCATTCAATATTTCTATATATCTGTGCTTTTGTGCTATTTTTATAATATCAAACAATTATGGTATTCCTGTGAAGAACATATATCATAATAATGATTTTTCTTAACGTTTACTACTTATAAAGAATGGACAGCAATTATATGCTGCCCACTCCATGTATTTTATTGAATTTTAGTGACTTCATATCCTGCATCTTTTACTGCTGCTTTAATCTTCTCATCCTCAACATCGTGGGCTAATTCAATAACTGCAACCTTTCCTTCAAGGTCAACCTTTGCGGATTTAATACCGCATACTTCCTTTAATGCTTCTTCAACATGCGTCGCACAATGGCTGCATGTCATACCTTCTATGAATACTTTCTTTGTCATGAATATCATCCTTTCCTGAAATAGATTGTATTTGTTGTTTAATATTAATGCAAAGGTTTAAATCTTTTAAGCCTTAGAGCATTCGCTAATACTGATACTGAACTGAATGCCATAGCACCAGCTGCTATAATCGGGTTTAATAACGGTCCGCCAAACAGATAAAGCAAGCCTGCTGCTACCGGTATACCGGCCGTATTATAAGCAAACGCCCAGAACAGGTTTTGTTTGATATTTCTTATAGTTCGCTTGCTTAGCTGTATAGCAGTCGGTACATCCATAAGGTCACTTCTCATGAGTACAATATCCGCAGATTCCATTGCAACATCTGTTCCTGACCCTATAGCGATCCCTATATCAGCCTGTGCTAGAGCAGGAGCATCATTTATGCCATCACCTACCATTGCAACCTTCTTACCTTCTGACTGAAGCTTTTTAACTTCATTGGCTTTGTCTTGTGGCAGAACTTCCGCCAGCACTCTATCAATACCTACCTGTCTGGCGATGGCTTCTGCAGTTCGTCTGTTGTCACCAGTAATCATAGCTACCTCTATCCCCATGCTGTGCAATACTTCTATTGCCCTCTTGCTGCTTGATTTCATTACATCGGCTACAGCTATAATACCTGCAAGCTTATTACCAATTGAAATAAACATGGGCGTTTTGCCTTCTTCTGCCAGCTTATCAGACTCTTTTTGCAGAGTTATTTCTATCTGTCTGTCATCCATAAGCTTTTTGTTGCCCAATAACATCTTTTTCCCTTGTATCACTACCTCAATCCCGTGACCTGGTATCGCTTCAAAGCTTTCTACATTTAAGAATTCTATATTCTTATCCTTTGCGGCATTGACAATCGCTTCGCCTAAAGGATGCTCAGAACCTTTCTCTGCAGAAGCAGATAACTGCAATAGCTCTGTTTCATCAATCACACCACTTGTAACTATATTAGTAACTTTTGGCTTACCTTCGGTAATGGTGCCGGTTTTGTCAAATACAATAGTTTTAATTTTATGTGTAGTCTCTAGAGCTTCTCCCCCTTTTATCAGTACACCGTACTCGGCACCTTTTCCGGTTCCTACCATTATGGCTGTCGGTGTTGCCAGTCCCAGAGCACATGGGCAAGCTATAACCAAAACTGCGATGAATATAGTTAGAGAAAATATAGCCGACATCCCTGAAAGGTACCAAGCGGCACCTGATATAACAGCAATAGCAATTACTATCGGCACAAAGTAGCCTGATATAACATCCGCCAACTTAGCTATCGGTGCTTTAGAACCCTGTGCATCTTCCACAAGTTTGATAATTTGAGCAAGAGCCGTATCCTTACCTACCTTTGTGGCTTTAAACTTTATAGTACCATTTTTGTTTATGCTTGCTCCGATCACTTTACTACCTGCATTTTTCTCAACAGGTATGCTTTCTCCTGTAAGCATGGATTCATCTACTGAAGTTCTACCTTCAACTACTTCTCCGTCTACCGGGATTTTTTCACCGGGCTTTACAAGAATAATATCTCCTACCTCCACTTCTTCAATTGGTATAATCATTTCTTTTCCATCTTGAATAATAGTTGCAGTTTTTGGGGCAAGCCCCATTAACTTTTTGATAGCTTCAGAAGTTTTACCTTTTGTAACAGCCTCAAGATATTTACCCAAAAGAATCAATGCTATAATAACACCTGCAGTTTCAAAGTATAAATCTTTGGCATATTCGTTATTACCCTGCGCAATTTGAAATATAGCGTAAATGCCGTACAGGAACGCTGCACTTGTGCCCATTGCTATCAATGAATCCATATTAGGTTCTCGTCTAATGAGCCTGCTAAAACCTACTGTGTAGAACCGATACCCTGATATCACTATAGGAATTGTCAATATAAGCTGTATCAAACCAAAATTAAGCGGATTCATTTCGGGCATAATAATTTCTGGTAAAGGAAATCCAAACAGGTGTCCCATTGCGATATATAAAAGGGGAATAGTAAATATTGTAGCCACTAAAAACTTTGTCCACAGAGATTTCATTTCTTTTTCTCTACGTTCCCTTTCATGGTCTATCTGTTCACCAGCCTCAATCTCCAATGCCTTATAACCTGCTTTCGAGATTGCATCCTTTATCTCAGATATCCTTGTACTTGAAGAATTATAAACCACCTTGGCTTTTTCTGTCGCAAAGTTTACACTTACTTCATTTATCCCATTCAACTTCCTTATTGACTTTTCAATTGCATTAGCACAAGATGCACATGTCATTCCGGATATAGGTATAATAATTTCTCGGCTACTTTCATTTTTATCTTCCTGTGCGCTATAACCAGCCTTTTTTACCGCTTCTTTTATATTCTGAATGTCTGTTTTGCTTTCATCAAATTCTACATTCAACTTTTCAGATGCAAAATTTACATTGGCCGAATGTACTCCATCTACCTTACCTACACTTCTTTCAACCGCCTTTGCACAGGATGCACATGTCATTCCTGTTACACTTAGTATTTCTTTTTTCATAGCTGCACCACCTTATATTTATTTTAAGGAAATTTACTGTATTCACTTTCATTACTAAACCTCTTTACAATTACTTTGCATATTTATCAATAAGTTCTATGATTTCATCCACTTTTTCATCCCCCACACTCTGGCCCTCTGTAAATGCCTCTTTTACACAGTGCTTAATATGCTGATCGATTATTTTTAAGTTCGCTTTCTTAAGTAACGCCTGTACCGAAAGTATTTGTTTTGAAATATCAATACAGTATCTGTCATCTTCTAACATCTTAATAATTCCATCCATTTGTCCCCTAGAGGTTTTTAAAAGATTAAGCACTTGCTTTTTATCACCACAATCCATTCTAATACCTCCAAACTATAATTTTATTCAACGACCGGGTTATGATTTATATAATTCCCACTTCGAAATATATATCAACCACCCCCACCCCATGTCGGGTTGGGTATGATGTTATTATACTATACTTTTCCTATCTGTCAAGTATGTTTTTAGAAAAATTATCATTATTAACTTACCTTTAAACTTAAACTTACTATTTTTTATAATAAAACTTATTATAAACATAATATATAAATAAACAAAAATAATTAGCCTGTCACAAGACACCTTTACAAAGAAGGTTGCTTATGACAGGCTAATGGACATTCATTTTGCTTAATATTATTTTTATAGCAGTTACATCTGCTGAGATAATGTATTTTGCATATTATTCTAAATCCTTATTATAATTATCTTGTATTTTGATACCTATTCTGCCTTTCTTTCACAGATGCCCCATCCAATATAATTACATCATAATTTGCTGCGTCTTTACACTGATTAGGAAGTAAGCCTTTCTCTGCCATAGAAGTATAACTTGTACCAGCAACGACAATGTGATCCAAGACCTTAATCTCAAGCGGATGAAATATATCAACTATTCTCTGTGTCAATGTTTTATCTTCCATAGAGAAATTTTGGGAGCCACCGGGATGGTTATGGGCTAAAATTATAGCCTTACAATCACAGGCAAGAGCATATTTTAATATTTCTCGTGGATAAACTGGTGCCTGTCCAATACTCCCTTCAGACATGATTTTGGTTTCGATTATGTTATTTCCGCTGTCTAAAAAAGAAACCACAAACCTTTCTTTATCCTTCATCCTTCCTAAAAGGGCTGTAAAGTACTGTCCTGATGCGGTTGATGAATTGAGTATGATCTTGTCATCCTTCTCATAGACTTTTAATATGTTGTAAGATGCTATGAATTCATTGAGCAGGCCTATCTTTTCAAGCTGTTTTTCATTCGGCTCCATGATGTGAGGATGTTCCAGGATATTAAAGGGGTTATTTGTTTTCACGTACTGCTGAAGCTTTTTATAAGGAAGGCCTGTTAAGCTTGTCAGTCCTTTTAAAAATTTTTCAGTGTGCTGCATTTCCTGTTTCATGTTACGCTTGCCCCCCTTCTTCATCAAACATCTCAATGACGGACTTTATACTTTTCAACTTCTCACAAGTCTCAAGAGGTAAATTAACTGATTCCAGATTTATAAAAAAGTTTTTTATCCCCATGCACTGAAAACATTTGTAGATTTTTTCTTTTGTGTTATCATCCAGGTCAATTAGTTTAGCCAGTAAATTCACACACTTTGAATATTCCGTATCCCTTGTTTCTTTTAAATTCATGGAGTTATCCCGCCTTTCATTTAACTTAGTTTTACGAATTACATATTCCTTTTTGGTGTTCTCCCTCTGGAGACCGGAATCTTGTATAAGTCTACATATGCTTAACCTTCAATAAGCTGCGCAAATAACTGCTGGTATTCATCCTCCATTAGCTCATTTAACAATTCTATCTGTTCAGAATTGAAGAGGTATTCGCCAATCATATCAACATGGGTTTTTGAGATTAAATCAATATGCAGGATAGTTTCAGTAGTTGTAATAGTCTCCTCAATCTCGTTGCCGTTCTCATCTTTGGTAGTAACGATTTCCTCATGCTCAATTGTTTCTATCCAATAGTTAATTGGGTTCATATCCCAGAAGATGCTGCGCAAGATGCCCACCTTTGTATCATCAAGAGTGGCGACATCCATACCATTATCGGGATCGGCAGCAGTCTTGACCGCATAAACAGGCAGTATTTCTCGCCAGTTGTTAACTGTAGTACTGTTCCCGCTATTGAAGGACAACTCAAGCGTATCATGAGGGTTTTCAGCCTTTATCTGCTCGATTTTTGAATAATATTCCTCATTAAGCTGTTGTACTACCTCTGTCATGGTCGGCGTATTATCACCTGGGCTTTCATTGGAGAAGAATACTCCGAAAACCGATCCTAACAAAAACCCTGCAAGACAAATAACAAGAACGATAACGAGCACTACCCATCCACCTGCTGCATTGAGAGCAATCGTTCCTTTCACAGCTAAAATAATTGCTTTGATGGCAGCTATCATTGCTTTTACTGTCATCTTTGCCGTAAAAGCCGCAGTTCTCGCTGCTGCTCTTGCCGCTTGTACCGCTCTCCTGGTAGCCTGTACAGTTTTAACAGTGGTTTTAGCTGCTGCCTGTGATGTTTTAATGGCGGTCTTGGCAGTACGTTTAGCAGTCTTAACCGATTTTTTTACAGTCTTGACTGTACCTTTAGAGCTTTCCTTTATTGTCTTAACGCCGGGTTTAGCAGATTGTTTGACGGTGTGGCGAGTTTTACTAAAAAAGTATGTATTTTGTTTCAAAGCGTTTCCGGTCGGTCTGGGTACTGGATGTTGAGGGGAGTGTGTAGTTATATGCCCGGAAGTTTGTCTTGCCTGCGTCCGGAAAGTTCTTCTACTTGCTACCAGGATTGAATTGGACTGAGTTAATTGCTGGTTCGCTCTGCTTTGAACAAACCTGCGTTTTCCAGCTTCACCTGGTTTTGATAGAGTAAACTTTTTGCTTACAGTTTTCTTTACCCTGATTTGAGAAGGATTCTGCGTGGTAGCTTTGTTCGATATAAGTTGAGCATTTTTCTGCCTCACTATGTCATTAGCTTTAACCGGAGAGCAATTTTGTTGCGCAGTTTGTTGTGATTTTGTTCGGGCAGCATTTTTTTGCACTAATCCCTTTGCTTCACCCTGTGACGACTGGTGAACATTATTTGTATTATGGTTATCTGACCAAGCGGTATCATTATCCTGCGCTTTGCGTTTTTTGATTTTTTCTATTGCTTTCCTGCCGTATATTTTCGCTATATGTTCACCTTCAAGGGTAATGTTTTTTACACCGTCACTGACAATATTATCGGCATAATCAACATAGTTACTGTCATCATTGTGCCCAAGTTTTTCATACCGCTCTTTGGTGCGAACATAAGCATTCTTTGCTCTCCTGGTTACATCCGTTGTCTTATCAAGTACCTTAATATCCTTCTTGGTCTGTTTTGTTTTGATCTCCTTCAATACACACACCCCCTCCCATGATTAACATTTGATTTATATTGCAAGTATTATCGTTCTTTTCCGGCAGGGCTCAATACAGAAAGCTCCAAACTCCTGCAGTACTCAGGATAGCGAAGTCTGATTGCTTCAAAAAAGTATGGAGCAAAGCTGCAGTCAAATAAGTAATACGGTGCAGAATATTGTTCCTTGCCTTCCTCTGTCCAGCCATTCCACAGGTTAAATGCAAGCCGGCATAAGCGCTTTGTACTTCCGGTCTGCCATGGAGCCGAAAGCCCCTCCGGCTTTATAAGGCTTTCCTCAAAGTCAAAAAGAGAGGTAATATGATTTCTAGTTTCTGCACTGATCCCAATTGTATAGAAAAACGCCTTACGAAATACGTCGCTGTTGCGTGCCGCTTTGAGCATGTTGTAATAAAAAGTTTCATGTTCTTTACTGGCAAACCGGATATTTTCCACTAAATTTCCCTCCTTGGATTTATCATCTTTTAAATTACGCCTGCTCGCCGGGTTTAGTAGTCATCAGGCGGTAGAGCTTTGTGTTGCGTGGAAACTGGTCGGTAAAGGGAACAAGAGAGCTACCCACCTTGATAAGTCCATTACCGGCATCCACGTTGGTGATGTAGGAAAGCTGAAGGTCTGAAATGTTCAGGAGCTTCGCAAGCTCCATGCGGTCTGTACTGGCCTGATTAAGCATGACGATGAATTCGGAATTAGCCAGCATGGTACGAGCGGTATGGCTTTGCAGAAGATCATCAACATTCTGTGTGATACCGGTACAAAAAGCGCCGTACTTTCGAACACGTTTCCAGAGCGTAAACAGGAAATTGGCGCTATACTCATGCTGGAAAAGCAGGTATATTTCATCAATGATAATAAAGGTGTTTTTACCTTTCGCACGGTTTTGCGTGATGCGATTAAAAATACTGTCCAGCACTACCAGCATCCCGATAGGGAGGAGTTGCTTACCAAGATCAAGGATATCGTAACAGATCAGACGGTTGTTTACGTCTACATTGGTTGGTTTTGCAAAAGTGTTCAGGCTGCCGCTGGTAAATAGCTCGATGGCAAGTCCGATTTCCTGAGCTTCCGGTTCTTCCTGTCTTAAAAGCTCTGCATGAAAATCCTGCAGAGTTGGAGGATTTCCTTTATAGTTGCTTTGAAGATATTTCCTATACACGCTGGCAGTACAGCGGTCAATCAGAGACTTCTGCTTTGCTCCCAGGTTATGACCTCCGATAAGCTGCTCACACAGGGACAGGACAAATTCTGATTTCAGGATGACAGGGTTTGCCCCATCTCCATAGTCCTTGTTCATATCCATTGCATTGATGTGATTCGGAGAAGTAGCAGAAATGTGGATAATCTCACCGCCCATTGCCTTGACAAGGGAGGAATACTCCCTTTCCGGATCAATTAGGATAATGTCGTCATCACTGGACAGTATCTGGTTAACAATTTCCCTCTTAGCGGTAAAACTCTTACCGGAGCCAGAAACGCCTAAAATAAAAGAGTTCCCGTTGAGCAGGTGTTTCCTGTTGGCAATAATCATGTTCTTGCTGATAACGTTCTGACCGTAATAAATTCCGCCATGGTGGGAGATTTCCTGTGCCCGGAAAGGTATAAACACCGCCGTGCTTTCGGTCGTTAGTGTCCGGATTGCATCAATCTTCCGCAAACCATAAGGCAGTACCGTATTTAAACCATCCATCTGCTGGAATGTCAGGGTAGAGAACTGGCAGAGATGCTTCCTTGCTGTGGTAAACAAGGTTTCCGTATCGCTGTCAAGCTGCTCTTTGCTGTCCGCAATATGCACCATTGTAAGGACTGCAAACATCATCCGCTGATCACGGGTGGTCAGATCATCGAGAAATTCCTTGCTTTCCTTGCGCTGCTGCTCCATGTCATAGGGTACAACAGCCGAAAAGTTATTGCTTTGGTTCTGCCTTCTCTGCCAGTTGGTGATGTTAGTTTCCACACCGAGAAGTCGGCTTTCCACCTCCCGAACAGCCTCATCGGTTGGAATAGGGATAATATCAAGTGATAACATCATATTCCGGTTTAAATCACATAGCTCGGACACCATGCTGTCCTTTATATAGCTTGCAAACTCGCGCAGAAAGATGACACGGCCGTATTTGTTTCCCATCCGGAAGTGATCTTTCTCAAACTCAAAAGTATCGGGACTGATATAGTCCTTGAAATCGTGACCCTTTTTCATAGTATCGGACAGGTTAAAATAGAAATCCGTTTCCTCACCGGAACGGAAAAAATCATGCAGGATTCTAAGGCGGTCGGTAGCATCCAGTTCCACACACTTTGAGCCAAGGCGGGAGAAATGGGTGATGAGGTCTGTCCCTATACGGGAAAAGTAATTTCGCGCTTCCTCAATATTCTTCTTCACTACAGACACGGTAACATATTTGTCCTGCACAATGCTATTGGCACCTGTTGCTTTATCCAAAAGCATCTGGTTATATTCCCTGCGGTATTCGTCCAGCCTGTCACCTTTTAGAGGGATTAGAATAGAGCTTTCAAAGTCTGCTTTATTCAGGCGGCGGTTGTTAATGGTGATTTTGGTAGTCGCCCCGCTGTCAAAGGAGTTGAGCAGCTCCGAATAGCACAGGAACATCGCTTCCTTATCCTCTTTGGAGGCTACTGCATAATTGATATCCTCAAAACGAAAGGATTTGGAAAACTTGTTGCCCACCCGGAAAATTCCGTCCGGCCATATGGTTCGAATGGGAATTGCCTGCTGAACACCTTTGGGGACGATAAACTTTTCTTTATCCTGTTTCATGATTTTTTGTAGGGTTTTAATCATGACGTCTCAATTCCTCCTTTTCATGCTTCTCAATAGTCTGTTTCAACGCCTCGTAATACACATTCACAGGGTAAAAGGTCAGCTTTTTGGGCATGAGAAACTCAGATTTGATGTATGCCCATAAAAACTGCTCTGCTGTCATGCCGTGGTATTTTATAAATCCCAGAGCTGCAAAGGGGAATGCTCCTAAAACACACATCCAGCTCACAGTCTCCGTGCCCAATAATCCCTGTAAGCCGAAATATATGCCAATGGCCACACCAACAGCCAGGACAGAAAAAATGAACTGTCGCATGGACAGTCCAAAAAACAAGCTTTCGGTATAATCTCGGATTTCACGGTTGATTTTTACTTCCAAATTCAATCACCTCCAAATGAAAAATAACGCCTTTTTAAGAAGCGCTATTGTGTCGTTTACTTCAACGTTCCATCTGATTCTTATTTTGCTTTCCTTTCCCCTTTTGTATCTTGACTACCAATGTATCAACTATGCGATTCTGCTCCATAACTGCCTCATCTTCTGTAAAGGGAGTACCTTTATTAAAAGCTTCATCCAAAAGCTTATTTAATTTTTCCATCTCTCTTTCCAGCTCTTTATCATATCTCGCTTTTGCCACTATTGGCCCTCCTTTGTTTTTTACATGTTATTAACGGTATACCGGTAGTATAAGTCACCTCTATGACTATTTCAACGGTATTCCGTTAAACATATAAATTGTAAACTGATATGCTCTGATTAACGGAATAACGTTTACGAGGTGATAGAATGAATATTTCTCAAGCAGTAATTAAACGAATTGAAGAGTTGTGCAAGGAAAGGAATTTAACCATTAACGCTCTCAGCAATATTTCAGGTGTTACACAATCTACTGTAAATGATATTGTAAAGGGTACTACATATAATGCTGGAATTGCCACTATAAAAAAATTGTGTGACGGGCTTGGTATAAGTATAAGGGATTTTTTTGACAGCGATCTGTTTACTGATTTAGAGCAGGAGATAAAATAGCATATAATTTGTCGCATCCTTCCATTTATTTCTTTCATATGTGATAATGTAAATATACAGATTGCATGGAAAGGAAATTTCACTATGCCAATCGCGGCGGTTATTTCCCTTTGCCTTACGGCAGGATTGCTCATTCTCTCTTTTATATTTAAAGTGGCCGGAAAAACCCGGCAGGCACTTCCCTTTCTTTGCTTGCTGCTGTTCAGTACCGTGATGAACAAGTGGGCTGGAGAAAATGAAACTTTAGCATTCATCATTCTTTTCTCGCTGCTTGGTCTGACAGTTATTAGCTGGATTGTATCGCTTATAAAGGCGATACAGCGCAGACGTGACGAGAAATACTTTGAAGATGATGTTGCATGGCAAATCCAACGAGCAAGAGATATGGGTGTGCCTCTTGACAAAATTCAGTTTAACGAACATGGGGATTTGCTGGATCCAAGAACAGGTCAGCCTGTTGTTTATGGGGATGGTGTTCAGTTCAAGGATTTATAGGGTTACCTGACTGTAATACCCGGCATACCTTACAATCCCATCATCTCCCGTACAACACGGTCTGCCATTTTTACAGCTCCTACAAGTACCAGCATGTTAAAAATAAGTTCCCCTATGTAAGACCATACCATCGTTACAGCGCTGACACCCGTATCCACCACTGGCGGAGATGAAGCGAAAACGGAAAATATGACACACGCAAGGATAATGATAGCTCCTTCCAGACATACAGCAGCATATCCTTTCAGGAAGGCTTTACCTATACTCTGGCTTGGCTCTCCTGCAAAAGAGGCCAGGGGAACAGGAGCAATAGCAGTATATAAATAAAGTTTAAAGAACCTGCCGTATACCGACAGAATCATAATGAAGGAAAGCACTGTTATGAACAGTCCACCGATGAGTGTCACTGCCCACAGTGGTATGCTTGCAAAAAAACCACAATCTTCAATAGCCTGAACGATTGTGTTTGGCAGAACAGTTTGTGTGGCCGAACCCAATCCTGAGCTGTTTATTATGGTAGAGATAATTCCCTGCACAATGTTGAACAGCGCCATCATCAGTTCCAGTCCGTAGGTTACAACTCCTTTAGCCAGGGCAAACCTTATAAACAGCTTTAATGCATGTTCCGGCTTTTTAACCTCAGCAAAGCTGCCGCATGTCTTAACCACACCAATGACGAAAAATAGTACAAGTAAGGCAAGGCCGGTAGCCTGCAGTGCTCCGTGGATATTCACAATAACATTCCAGATACCGCCGCCTTTGAATTCTGTGGGAGATTGAGTTACGAGCAGCCAGATCTCAGACATCTTATCATTCCATGTTTGAAGCGCGTTATTTAAATTATCGATTACCCAATTTCCACTGGACATAATAGATTCACCTCATTTCCGAGGCAAAACCCGCGCATAAAGCGCGGGCCTACCTTTCCTTTAATAATTATCTGCATGGTTCATCCCTGCAGGACAATTTGTCCTTGATAATGCCATACTTGTCATCTACATAAAATTTATTGACGAATGGGTTGTAGATTGCATGGCATTTAACACCGTTATATTCAGCAAGATAATCGTTGTCACCCAATCGTTTTAGGATGGTAGCTTCCCGTAGCTCACCATTGAGTGAATGAATGTGCATTTTTTCGTTTATCGGGTATTCATTGAACACTGCAATCAACCTCCTGTAATGAGAGATAGGATTTCTTTCGCAAAGGTAATAATTACACCGCCTGCAAGGGTAAGAAATCCGTTAGCTCTCTGGGAAGGGTCGTGGGATTTCAGAGAAAGGCCGATCTGCACAATGCCAAAGCCCAGCAGGATTAATCCGATAGCACGGATCAGTCCAAATATAAAATCCGATAAATTATTGACAACGGTTAGAGGATCATTTGCAGCGTAGACAGGTACGGCAAAAAGAGTAATCATCAGTACCAATACACAGTAAATCGCGATTGACTTTTTGGTTTTCATTGAAATTTTCATAAATATTCATACCTCCTGATTTGTATTCTAAGATTGAATAACTATTTCGAGTTCTTCCTCGGAAAGAAGCTCGTAATCACTTCCATCGTTTAATGTCACAGATTTCCAGTCCAAAGCGTTTTTAGTACTACCATGCCGGTAGGGTTCAGCGCCTCCGTCAACTGTCAGCATTAAATTTGGGTGTTTTAAAATATCGTATTTTTCATCCATTACTGCCCGCTCACCCCGAATGAATAAAAGGGAGTAACGGTTATCCAGCATCCGTACTTCATCGGGAGTTAGAAGCTCTCTTCCAGACAACTGGTAATTAGTAGAGTAGCTTCCGTTTCTGCCTTTACTCATCCCGTAAGTATTGGTGTCAATTGTTTCTTTACCCAAAAGTTCAGACACGTACTTGTGAGTGGATTGCTCGTTACCGCCCAGATACAAAAACTCGTCGCAGTTACCCACAATGGATTCCCAGGTATCCTTGAACAAGGCTTTTAACTGTGCCAGGTTTTGCAGTATGATGGATACCGATATTTCCCTTGATCGCATGGTAGACAGCAACTTATCAAATTCATCCGGCAAGGCAACATTCGCAAACTCATCCATAACAAAATGGACGTGGACAGGCAACCGCCCTCCATATTTATAATCAGCTATATACATAAGGCTTTGAAAAAGCTGAGTATAGAGCATACCGACTATAAAGTTGAAACTGCTGTCGTTATCGGGTATCACAGCAAAGAGTGCCGTCTTTCTCTCTCCAATAGATGATAGCTCCATTTCGTCAACCGTTGTGATTCCTGCAAGTGTAGTCAGGTTAAACTTTTCTAAGCGGACACCCAAACCGATTAGAATGGATTTGGCGGTTTTTCCTGCGGCAAGCTTAAAAATGTTGTACTGTTTGACAGCCAGATGCTCCGGTTCCCGCATTTCCAACCGCTCAAACAGTTCGTCAAGTGGGCTTTGATAAGTTTCGTCATCCTCCCGAACTTCTGCGGCAGCAATCATTTCCATGACCATGGGAAAGTTCT